>JBBKXT010000178.1:0-11982 GCA_037969625.1 Saprospiraceae bacterium | reverse complement strand
TCCGCATAATCAACAGACCCTCCCTGCGCCAAAAGATATCGTCCTTCGTTATCGGTTTTGAAACGTTGTCGATGGCCATCTTCATTCGTAATGTATTCGGATTTATACAAAATAATATTTTCATACATAGACATGGGGGCAGGATCTAATGCACTTTCCACACGTCCTGCCTTCCCTACTACAGTTTCCACTTCCGGAATGGCAGTAACCGCCATATCCAGTGCTCTAAGGTTTGAAATATTGGCCTCCATTCCGGCATGCGGCATCGCCGTAGGCATCAGCAGAAATGAACCTTCATCCAGCGCGGGCATAAATTCCTGCCCGGTCTCTTGCGCGATTTGAATTCCAAAATAAACAAGCGAACCAACGAAAAGGAGAAATAATATTTTCACTTTAAGCAAAAAGCGCAATATGCTTTCGTAAAAATGAATAATCAAGTAAAAGCTTCCTATCAATAATCCAGCTATAGTGGCAACGAATATAAAGTTGGTAAGAATTGATTTTCCAACGCCAAGAGGCATCCATATAGTAGCAAGAAACCAAGCAATGATTAATGCATAAGCAATGTTCCGAATAATGTCAAAGGAACCATGATACTTTCCGTCGCGGTATGATGTTAACCAGTAACTGCATATACCTGTGAGTCCAACCAAAAACCCAATTGTGCCAATAATGGGATAATCACCAAAATAAAGTATACTGCTCAGAATGAGGAGTAAACCATTATAAGCTAATGTGATCTTTTTGGATTTAGATTTCAGCGCAAATATTTGCGTTGCCAGTGGTGGTAAAATAGTGATGGCCACGACAATGGAGGAGACTAAAGCAAATGTTTTTGTAAACGCTAATGGTCTAAATAATTTTCCTTCAGCGGCAACCATCGTAAACACAGGAAGAAAACTAATTACGGTTGTCGCTACGGCGGTTAGTACCGCAGAAGCGACTTCGGTTGTCGCATTATAAACTGTCGTTTTTAAAGGCTGACCAGGTGGTGCCGCTTTCATATGTGTCACCATACTTTCCGTGAGGACAATGCCTATATCCACCATTGTCCCTACCGCAATGGCTATTCCGGAAAGCGCAACAATATTTGCATCCACCCCAAAATACCGCATGGCGATAAAACACATTAATACTGCTACGGGCAAGGTACCGGCGACTAGCAATGAGGATCGGAGATTCATCAGCATCAGAATCACCACAATAATTGTAATCAATATTTCTAACCCCAGGGCTTCTTCAAGCGTACCGAGTGTTTCATTGATGAGATCTGTACGATCATAGAAGGGAACGATAGTCACTTGCGAAACTGTTCCATCTGCAAGCGTCTTTGCAGGTAAGCCAGGAGCGATTTCTTTAATTTTTTCTTTTAAATTATTTATAACCGATAATGGGTTTGCACCATATCTGGCAACAACTACCCCGCCTACGGCTTCTGCTCCTGATTTGTCCAAAACTCCTCTTCGGGCAGCCGGGCCTATGTTTACAACCGCGATATCTTTAATACGAATCGGTACATTGTCTGTGGTTTTGACGACAGCCTTTTCAATATCTTCTATGGACTTGACATAGCCCAGGCCTCTTACGAAGTATTCCACCAGATTTATTTCCAGGGTTTGTGCTCCAATGTCCTGATTGCTCTCTTTTATGGCGGTCATTACCTGATTCAGCGAAACACCATATATCCGCATCTTATCAGGATCTACATCCACCTGATACTCCTTGACAAACCCACCAATAGAGGCTACTTCAGATACCCCAGAGGCAGCAGTGAGGCCAAAGCGAACATAGAAATCCTGTATGGATCGCAACTCATGCAAATCCCATCCCCCCGTCGGATTGCCCTGAGGGTCTCTGCCTTCCAGCGTATCCCAGTAAATTTGACCCAGTGCTGTAGCATCGGGCCCCAGGGCAGGCTGCGCATCTTCCGGAAGAAGGTTTGCGGGTAACGAATTTAGTTTTTCAAGAATTCTACTTCGGCTCCAGTAGAATTCTATGTTTTCATCAAATATGATATAGATGCTTGAAAAGCCAAACATAGAATTACTCCGTATACTTTTCACACCTGGGATGCCTAGTAAGGAAGAAGTCAACGGGTAGGTAATCTGGTCTTCTACATCCTGCGGGGATCGCCCCATCCATTTAGTGAAAACGATCTGTTGGTTTTCGCCAATATCCGGAATAGCGTCTACCGCTACCGGATCACGAGGCAGGAAATGTACGCCAAAATCAAAAGGGGCGCTTACAATTCCCAGGCCAATGAAAAAGACCAAGAGCAGCCAGGCAACAAGTTTATTGTCAAGAAAAAATTTGATTATTTGATTTAGCATTTTTCATTTTCATTATGGAAATTTCAGAAATAGAAATAAGCCCAAACAGCAATCGCTGTTTGCGGCACCAATGAAAATAAATGCATCAAATAAGGAAGACCTGATATAGTATCTGTATACTACTATCAGGCAAGGGCGGTTTGTATAGGAAATCAGCCTGAAAAGCTGAATCTATCTGACTGGGGAGAAAATAAATTGCGACAAACGCGGCTAAAAAAGTTAACGTGCTGTGCACACTAGTATCATATTGTGCCAAAGTGGCGTTTGTATCTAAACCATCAATGACAACTTGCTCATTATGACAACAATCGTCTTTAGTGTCTTGCTTGGTGGTGTCATCCAAATGGCGGCAAACTTTTTTTGTCTTGTGGCAGGGAGGTTTACTTTTCTTTTCATGGCAACTTTTAGCTTCCCCAAAAAAGTTGATGCCTTTCAGCTGATTTTGGCAAAAATGCATATCCATAGCGATACCGGATGAAGACAACATCATCAAGGCAGCCATGACTACTGCTGAAATCCTATGTGGTAATCTTTTTGCCATTACATATCAAGATACAAACAAAACAGATAGATAGTTTAAAAAAGAATGTTAAAATTACTCACCACCCAATTATGTAAATGGACAATTTTTAACTTAGAACCAATATAGCATCTTGCCGTCAAAAATGTCGCTTTCCATAAAACCTGGTACTATTTTATTGTACCTTTAAACTTCATATCCGAAATCTTCTTACAGATTTCACCTTAACTAATATACCATAACTTATTAATCTTGTTGCAATTATGAAGAAAAATATACTCATATTGATATTATCAATTCTGGCCGTATCAGGCACACAGTCACAAACTATATTTGAAGAAAATTTCGAAAATACAGGGCTTCCTACAGGATGGAGCATTGAAACCAATTCCACGGACGGCGGTTGGATCGTCGGCACCACAGGGGCATTATCAAGTCAATATTGGCCGATTCCTTCAAATGGCAGTGTTCGCGTAATCGCCACAAATGATGATCAGTGCAACTGCAATAAAAATAAGGATGTATTAATTACACCACCAATTGATCTTTCCTCAGTCAGTGCTGCGGTGATAAGTGTAGATGTTTTTTTTGGAAAAAGAGACTACCAAGGATCCGTTGAAGATGGGCTTATATCAATTTCCATCGATAATGGTGTCACCTGGGAGGTTCTAAAAGATTTAAGTGGCAACGCCAATTGGAATACCCAAAAAATTGATTTGACTGAATTTGCCGGTGAAGCATCTGTTTTGATTTCATTCACTTACAATGATGATGGAGAATGGCTGTACGGCTTTGCCATCGACAATGTAATCATTGAGGTGCCCAATGTACTAGACGCCAGTCTGGCTTCCTTGAAATCAATCCCTTTTGCTTTAGAAAATGTACCAGTGAATATTGGAGGCAATGTTTACAATAACGGAGTCACACCGATTACCTCTATCAACATAGATTATATCATCAATGGGGAGGATACCACAAAAGGATTATTAGAAGGGCTTAATATCCCTGCATTTGAAGGATATGATTTTATCCATCCATTAACCTGGACAGAGGAGCTTGAAGGTGTCTTTGATATCGTTGTGGAAATCACAGCCGTCAATGGATCTGAGGATGAGATTTCTGATAACAACTCGCTTTCAATGGAAGTGGAGGTTTTTAAGGACATTGTACGTGAAAATAAAATCGATGAATTTTTACTTTCTAATCCGGTTACAGAAGTAGTGGCTACAGAAGGTGATCAACTGGACAAACCTAATGATCTTGATTTCTTTCCTGTTCTGGCTAAAAACGAACTTTGGATTGTCAATGAGCGCGTTGAAAATTCTGGTGGCAGCACGGTAACTATTTTTGATGCCGGCACACCTGATCAAACTTTCTGGCAGCGCGAAGATGGTAATGCCTGGCATTTCATGTCCATGCCCACAGGAATCGCTTTCAGTAATAACTTGAATTTCGGTACTTCTCCTGGCGTACAAGATGCCAACCACGGTGGAGGAACATTCACCGGACCATCTTTATGGTCCAGTGATCCAGCGATCTATGCACAGCCTTCCGGTGGTAATGGAAGTCACTTGGATATGTTACATGGTAGTCCATACAGCATGGGTATCGCCTCAGAAAAAGACAATGTATTCTGGACGTTTGACTCATGGAATAAAGAAATCGTACGCTATGATTTTGTAGAGGATCACGGACCTGGTAATGACGACCATGCCGATGGTGAAGTACGCCGTTACAGCGAAATAGAAATCGAGAGAGATGGTAATGTACCAAGTCACATGGTGATCGATGATGCTGGCGTTTGGCTATACGCTGTGGACAATGGAAACGATCGCGTCATTCGACTTGATATCAACTCAGGTCAAGTCAACACGTCCCTTCCTCTGATCAACGAACAACTTGCCGAACACTCTCAAATGGGTAATGTGGTATGGGAAGAAATAATCAATACCGGCCTTGACAGACCATGTGGTATTGACGTCATTGACAACAGACTAATCGTAGGTGATTATGCTACTGGTGATATTATCATTTATGATATTGACAATAATTTTTCAGAGCTAGGACGACTGTCTACAGGTGCTTCAGGATTGACGGGTTTAAAGATTGGCCCTGATGGCGCTATTTGGTATACCAACAAGCTGAACAATACGGTTTCAAAAATGGTCCCTGGCGAACTCACCTCCATTGAAGAAACTGAGTTTTTAGCACAAATCAATATTTCGCCTAATCCAACTTCAGGAATTCTACAAGTAAACCTTCCTACATTAACGGAAACTAACTCAGTAAATCTTGAGTTGCATGATCTCACAGGCAAAGTCGTTTTGAATAAAAAGAATGTTCATGGCAATCAATCGCTGAACATTTCTCATTTACCAGCAGGTGTTTACGTGATGTTTATCTCTTCAGAGTCTTTCATGACTACTAGAAGTATAATTTTAACAAAGTAAATCATTCAGGGCTTCCCACTAGAATATGTGGGAAGCCCTTTTTTTTTTAAAATCAATCTCCTATGAAAAATTCACTACTATTTCTATTTCTAGTTATTTCCGGAGGTCTTTTTGCACAATCGAATGTGATCCTGAAAATGGATCAAAAGTTAGGCGAACAGCCATTTGCTTTAAATCAAACTGTTGAATCTGAGTTGGGATACTTCTTTAACATGACCAGGCTGCAATATTATATTTCAGAAATCGTACTCACTCATGATGGGGGTCAGGTTACACCTATCACTGATTTATATTTGTTAGTAACCCCTTCTACTGATAATGAATTTCCTTTAGGTCATTTAGACATCACCAATATAGAGAATATCCAATTTTCCATTGGTGTCGATCAAGCGCATAACCATCTCGATCCTGCCAGTTACGACAATTCACATCCTTTAGCACCCCAAAACCCATCAATGCATTGGGGTTGGGCATCCGGGTATCGGTTTATTGCTATTGATGGACTTGCCGGTGAAGATTTTAATGCCTTAAATAATATTTATGAAATTCATACCGTAGATGACGCTAACTATTATACGGTAAACTTAGACTTATCGGGTCAAACTATTGATAACGATATTTTCATTAATGTAGACGCTGATTACGCACAATTCCTTAAAGGTATTGATGTCTCTGCCGGTGTGATCTCTCATGCTTCAACAGGACCATCTAGATCTATTGTGAATAATCTCAGAAACGTATTTAGCGCCGGTGCAACGACAGCAATTGTTGCTCCTGATGTAACAGGAATATTCAAAGCATTTCCAAATCCATCAAAGGGGGATTTAAATATTAATTATGATTTCCCCGGATATGGTGAGCTGCAAGTTTCCATCACCGATCTGTCAGGAAGGTCATTGTTAAATAAAAAACTAGACATTCAGCGCAAGGCGGAGTTCATCCCTACCCATCTAAATTCAGGGATTTACATTCTTCAAGTTTATAATGCAGAAAGAATACTAGCCATTGACAAGATCGTAGTAGAATAAATAGCCCTTGGTCTCCATTTCATTGCACCTTTCTGAATAAAAATGAGTGCAATGGTAATTCTTGTTGCAGATTATGAAATTTCTGTACATCCTTCTTACCAGCCTTCTATTTTTCGCCTGTGCGAAAGACGATATGGTGGTCGTTGCAGACCCTATTTTTAATATTCCTATAGGATTCCCAACGCCTGCGTTTCCAGAAGATAACCAATTGACAATAGAAAGATGGGCGCTCGGCAAAAGACTATTCTTTGATCCAGCATTATCTGCATCAGGGAAAGTATCGTGCTCCAGTTGCCATCTTCCACAACTTGCATTTACCGATGGATTATCTTTAAGTGAGGGTGTTGAAGGACGAATAGGATCCCGAAATGCACCATCATTGGCCAACGTGGCTTATCATCCCTACTTTACCAGAGAAGGCGGAGTCCCTACTTTAGAAATGCAGATTCTTGTACCCATTCAGGAGCATGATGAATTTGATTTCAACATACTGCTTATCGCTGATCGGCTACAGGAGGATAGTACTTATGTCGCAGAAAGTTTTGCCGCTTATGACCGCCCTCCCGATGCATTTGTCATCACTAGAGCCATAAGTACTTTTGAGCGCACCTTGCTCAGTGGAGGAAGTCGTTATGATCAATACCGCAATGGAAATTCCAAAAGACTGACTGAAAAAGAATTAAGTGGTATGACGTTATTTTTCAGTGAACGGTTAGCCTGTGCTTCATGCCATGGTGGATTCGATTTTACGAACTATGCTTTTGAGAATAACGGCCTATACGAATCCTACACTGACAGTGGGCGATTCCGGTTTACAGGTGACACAAATGACATTGCTTTATTTAAAGTTCCTTCGCTCAGGAATGTGGGGGTCACAGCACCGTATATGCATGATGGATCGATCGCTTCGCTTGAAGAGGTAATTACCCATTACAGCAATGGAGGGAAAAACCACGTAAACAAAAATCCTATTATTAAGCCTTTGAACCTGCTTCCTTCAGAAAAGGATGATCTCATTGCTTTTTTAAAGTCACTCACAGATGATGACTTTATCACCAATCCCAAATTTCAATAAAATCACATTTCTCAAATTCACTTACTCGACAATAATACGATGATGCGCATTTTTATTTCTTTTATGCTTTGCACAATTGTTTCTGCTTGCGAATCAGATGATAATGATATAACAGTTGTTTATGATCCAACTTTATACGCTATGGATTATGGTCAATTTCCAGATCCCAATTTATCAGAAGATAATATCCCAACAAATGCCGGGGTGCAATTAGGGCGAATGCTGTTTTACGAAACTGCACTTTCAAAAGATGGATCTATGTCTTGTGCAACATGCCATATCCAGCAAGATATGTTTTCTGATATTCGCCAATTCAGTATAGGGGTTGAAGGGCTTCCTGGAGGAAGACAAGCTATGGCTGTGTTTAATTTGGCTTGGCATAAGAAAGGTATGTTTTGGGATGGACGATCTCCATTGGTCCGGGACCAGGCACTTAAACCAATTCAGGATCCACTGGAGATGAATGAAACACTGGAAAATGCAGTAATGAAACTGCAAAACATGAAGCAATACAGAGATCAGTTTATTCGTGCATTTGGTGATGACACAATTTCCAGTGAACGTATAAGTCTGGCTATTGAGCAATTTGAACTTACAATGATTTCCAACCAGTCAAAGTTTGATATGGTGCAACTAGGACAAGCAACGTTTACAGCCAGTGAAGAAAGAGGACGAATTTTGTTTTTTCAGGAGTTTGACCCATTTATACCTCAAAAAGGTGGAGAATGTTTTCATTGTCACGGGGGCTTTAACTTTACCAATGATCAATTCATGAATAATGGACTTGATGCGGATGCAGATTTCACAGATATGGGACGATATGTAGTCACGGAAAATGCAAATGACAGGGCCAAATTCAAAGTGCCCAGTTTAAGAAATATTGAGCTCACACCACCCTATATGCACGATGGCCGCTTTGAAACATTGGAAGAAGTCATTGATCACTATAATACAGGAGTGAAAAATTCTACAACCATGGACGGCCTGTTATTTAGAAACATAGAACCCGGTGGCCTTCAGTTTACACCTCAGGATAAAGCAGATTTAGTGGCTTTTTTGAAAACACTGACAGACGTTGATTTCATGACCGATCCAAGGTTTTCATCACCATTTTAAGCTAAGCATTTTTGCTTTTAAACATAAACGTGAGCTCTCATTAGCACCTTAAGTTGGATAAATCCAATTTTCAATACCTGTTCCTAAGCGTTGAAACCTGAGATTTGATACTCCATTTTTGACTCCTGTTATAGCGCTTCATTTTCAGGGAGTAAGCACACACGGCAAACAATATGTTTCATTTACGCATAATATATTTTTATAATATATTGCCTTAATTGTGGATCAAACACGTTGAACGGCAGGAGATCAGGGTTCCAACAACTTCATTATCAGGCCAATGGGCATGGCCTAACAAATTAATAAAACGTTAATAAAAGTACTGTTAATCAGAAATATGTATCTTTGTCCATTATTTAATCACTTTTTATTACAACACAATGAATAAAGGAATTGTCAAATTCTTTAACGAGTCCAAAGGTTTCGGATTTATTAAAGACGAGTCCACAGGCAAAGAGTACTTCGTACACGTCAGTGGTCTGACTGAAAAAGTCAAAGAAAACGATGAAGTTACATTTGAACTTATCGAAGGAAGAAAAGGACTTAATGCCGTAAATGTCCAAAGAGCATAAAAGCAAAGTTTAATTCTAAAGAAAGCCTCACGTCAGTGGGGCTTTTCTAGTTTATAGTCGTTTCGTTCTGTCTTTTTGCACATTAGTTAATAAAGCAATTGTTCGGTGATTGACTCTTCTTGCGAAGACAGATGTTTTCTTTTTCAAAGAAGCATTGGTGGACTTTGACCCCAGGATAATATTTCTCAATAATTCAATGTAGCGCCAAAACCTATTCCCATATCACTATCATAATGTGTAGAAATAGCAAAATTTCTACTTACAATAAATTTTAAACCTGCCATATATTCCTTATCCGTATTGACCATAAATGCCAATCGGAGACGTGGTGATACAGGTATATCTTCTCGCATTAATTGAAATCGAACAATTCCATCTGTGAAAACTTCGCCTTGCAGAACGACTAACATGGGCAAGGTATATTCCGCTCCAATACTGAACACTGAACGTTTATCTTTTGTATTACTTTGTCCAAATAAATTCTTCTCGGTAACACCGTCTTCCAATTCTCTGTATCGCCAATCAAAGCCAATGAAGGGCATAAGCCATTGCATTTTGCCGAGGTATCGACCAATATGGGTTTCTGTTTCATAACCGTGTTCCGCATGATAACCCAATCGCCATTCCGCACCAATACTCCATCGGGTATTCTGAAACATGAACCTACCATCATTGCCATTCGTGGCAAAATCGTTTTCTGCCATCATATGAAATTGATTACTTTCACTTTGTAATTTATTGTACGCCCATTTTTTATTAGGCAAGTATGGATTAGCAGTTTCATTTTCATATGAAAAAACACGGTTCATGCCTGCCATCATGTGGTATAAAATGTGGCAATGAAAAAACCAGTCGCCTTCTGCATTTGCATTAAATTCTATGGTATCAGTTTCCATTGGCATAATATCCAACACATTTTTAAGCGGTGCATAGTCACCTTGCCCATTCAGCACCCTAAAGTCGTGCCCGTGTAAATGCATCGGGTGACGCATCATAGAGCCATTGTAAAGAATGATCCTGACGTTCTCGCCTTTTTTGATTAGGATTTTATCCACTTCTGAAATCACTTTATTATCCATACTCCAAACGTAACGGTTCATATTACCTGATAATTCAAAACGTAATTCCTTTACAGGTGCGTCCTTTGGAAGGACAGTCGTTTGAGTTGATTTAAGCATGGCGTAATTCAGGGTAACAATATCTTTAGGGGGCAACGAATTATCAGTATTTTTCATTCCTTCCATATCCATTCCTTCCATGTCCATATCTTCCTTCTTCATTCCCTTCATCGAATGCGCCTTATTGGCATCTCCACTTATTTCGGGATACATAACCGTATTCATATCCATCTGCTGTAAACTCATGTCCATGCCCATATCATCCATGCTTCCATCCATGTTCATCATGCCGTTCATCATTTTCATTCCTTCGAAGTATTTCAGTTTTGGCAATGGACTAGCCAACTGTTTGATACCGGCACCGATATATATAGAAGCAGACTTGGTACGGTCTTCGGCCGTTACAAGAAATTCATAGGAAGTATTTGCCGATGGAATAGTGACGATGACGTCATACGTTTCTGAAACGGCGATAATCAATCTATCTACTTCTACAGGCTCTACATCATTGCCATCATTGGCCACTACCGTTATCTTACCGCCAGCATACGTAAGCCAAAAATAGGAGGATGCACCGCCATTTGAGATTTGTAAACGCACTTTATCCCCTGCTTTAAATTGTGTCAATTGGCTTTCGTTTCTGCCATTTATTAAAAACTTTTCATAGTATACATCACTGACATCCATGGCTAGCATGCGTTTCCATTCATTCGCCAATTTGGTATTGAAATATCCTTTTCCAATAGCTTCCGAATAACTTTGCGTTGTCCCCTTTTTAATTGCAAACCAATCATTGGCATTGTGCAACATCCGATGTACGTTATCAGGGTTCAAATCTGTCCACTCGCTTAAGACAATAGGTACAGTCGGCAAATCGTCAATTCCCTTTCTGAATGTTGGGTCATCGGTTCTCTTTTTCAATATCAACGAACCATACATTCCAATTTGCTCTTGCAACCCGCTATGACTGTGATACCAATGCGTTCCATTTTGAATAATCGCAAACCGATAGGTGTGTATTGTGTTCGGTTCAATTGGCATCTGCGTCAAATAGGGTACGCCATCTTCTTTATTCGGCAAATACAATCCGTGCCAATGCAATGAGGTACCCTCTTTCAATTGGTTATGCACCACAATTTCTGCGGTGTCGCCTTCTGTGAACGTTAAGGTAGGCATCGGAATTTGGCCATTTACGGCAATAGCTCGTTTTGTTTTGCCCGAAAAATTGACCAATGTATCAGTTATATAGAGGTCGTAATGCACGACTTTTTGAGCGGATAGACTAAATGCACCCAAAAGAAAGCATATTAGAAAAAATGTATGTTTCATTATTTCAATTTGTTTTGTTAACAATAGTGGTGACCCAATTATTGATTGCTTCTATTTGACCAGTAGTAAGCTTTGCATCCCAATGAATCAAAGTATATATTGGTAAAGGCATTTCCCCTTTTTCAATCTGTTTGATAATTGATTTTAGTTTGTTCTCCTGTTTCCGCTTAGAATAATTACCAAATTCACTAAAATTTAAGTTTTGCTTTCCATTTTTAATATCCCATTCCATGAGCATTCTTGAAGGTTGCAAATAGGAATACCAGGGATATTCCGTATTGTTACTATGACAATCATAACAAGACACTTTAAGAATGCTTTGAACCTCAACAGGTACATCATATAACTTCGTGATATGAATAGGTAAAACCTGCCCACCATCGGTATTGCGGGCAGGTTGATACAATTGCAACAATAAGAAAAGAACAAAACCAAATAGGAAAA
>JBBKXT010000177.1:0-8422 GCA_037969625.1 Saprospiraceae bacterium | reverse complement strand
CTTCTCGGGAGCCGGGTAGAACGGGAAATCATAGGCGTTCAAGGCGGCATCATGGATCAATATGCCATCATGATGAGTCAACCCCATCAGGCTATACTGCTTGATTGTCAATCACAATCCTTTGAATACATCCATGTGGATCTGCCGGAGTGCCAATGGGTGTTGATCAACACAAAAGTAAAACACCAACTGATCGATAGTGATTATAATCTACGTGCAGATGAATGCAAACAAGCCGTTGAAATCATTCATTCAAAATATCCGAATATTAAAAGTCTTAGAGAGGCAACTATTGATATCCTGACAGAGAGTAATCTTCCCAAGATTCTTTATAATAGATCCAAATTTGTGATCGAAGAAAATGAACGCGTGCTACAAATGGTGAAGGCACTGCAAAAGCATGATGCCACACGCGCCGGTCAACTGCTATCAGAATCTCACAAAGGATTGAAAACACTTTACGAAGTCAGCTGTGATGAATTGGATCACCTCGCAGATTTTGCGAATCAATTTGATGGTGTCTTTGGCGCCCGTATGATGGGTGGTGGTTTCGGTGGTTGCATCATCTGCCTGCTGGACCTAAAGATTCTAAAAGACTTTACCAGTGCATGTGAAATTTCCTATGCGGAACGTTTCGGATTCAAACCGGAATTTATTGTCTTCGAACTTGGAGCGGGTGCTGAGCGCGTTCAATAAAATAAGTGAAGCAAATCTCATTGCTTCGCTTATAAAAATATCACCCTTTTAATATCGCACAATGGCTATTTGCTTACTCTGTAAGCCATGTGTACCAGATACTCTAACCAAATAAATACCTTCATAATATGTTTGTGTATCAAAATAAACGATTGTGGATCCTTGATACAATGTCTTGCGTTCGACAAGCTTTCCACTTATATCAAACATCTCTACATTCAGATCTTCCTTGTTTAATCCTGCTATTTGAATCGCCACTAAATCAACAGCAGGATTTGGGAAAATATTCACTTCGACACCCTCGTCACTCAGGAATGAAGTGCTGGTCGAAACCGGAACATATGTATCTACAGGCTCAGTAATCGAATTAACTTTTGATGCCACGACTTCCCCATAGAAAGTTGGACCCACTACATAAGGATAGGTTGAGTTCCAGTTTTCATCCACACTAGAAAAATAACAATAGATACCCTCAGGATATTCCGGCGTGACACAAAATCTTCCATTGTGTTCATCTAAATAATCTTCTTCACCTGAGTGTTGAATAAACTCATAGTCTTCTCTAAAATACCCTATTGGATAAGTTGTACTTATATCCGGACCATTATCAACATCTGTCCCATCCGCCCAATGTGTTCGAGAGGTAATATTTCTTGCTTGATATCCTGATTTAATTCTTACGATTTCTCCGGTTCCATCGGCATTTTCAAAACCATAGGCACCATAAATAGGGAAACCATCATAAGCAAAACCAAGAAGCGGAGAATGCTGGGTACTGTCTATGGCATACAAGCCATCCGCATCATATAAATTACAGATTGTAGAAACTACTTCAATATCAAGGTTAAAAGCAGATGGGTTTTGATGATGGTGATAGTTGCCCATCGCCGGATGTGCTTTCGAACAATCAAAACCTGCCATTTCAGCAGGAATAGCATCACGACTCCAATCTGTTTGCGCCATTGGACCACCTGGGCATGGTGTATTACCGGGACCTCCGCAAAGCGAGTTTGTGTTAGAGTTCCAACCTACTCCATCCCGAAAATCAAACAAAGCGACTCCATTAATAAACACACCAATATTTCCAGCATTTGTAGAGGTCGGCGTTCCTTCGTTTTTAACAGGATATAGTGGAAAGCGAAATATAGCATTTTGATTAGTTGCTAAGGAAGGATTGCCATCCAAAAATGGCCCGGACACATATGCCGGAATACCGGTAGCATTGATATAGGACCAGTTATCCGAGTATTGCACTTTTTGGACATTTGCCAGGACATTATCTTCAATTGGCGTTGAGTTACCACTTACATAGTGTCGTCCCATAATGCCTGTTGTATTCTGCATCCAGGCTGTAATGGCCGGATTATCCTGTGCATCGACAACCATGGCGGTAAAAAGAAGTGTAATCAATAAAAGTGTGGTTCTCATAGTGTGATTTTCTAGTATATACTATAATGGTTTCTCCTTTAGACGACATTAATCCTTCAACCCTTCGCTTATTTTAATAGAATATCTCTTGGGAAGGAATATTCCGGATTAAATAGAAACTTTTGATCCGTAAGCGTCAGTAAAAATGCAGTCAAATCAACTTTCTCTCTTGCATTTAATTGAATCAGAGTTTCTAATTCCGGGGCAAGGGTACTACTAGGCACGACCTCCTTCGTATAATGATGGATGACCTCCGACAGTTTTTTAAATCTTCCGTCATGCATGTAAGGATATGAAAATTCAATATTACGCAATGAAGGAACTTTAAATTTGAACGAATCAACCGGATTCATGGTGACATGGAGTCGACCCAGATCATTTAGTGTCTTATCAACGCGTAATCCGTTATTAACAAACTCATCATTTGTAAACAATGGCTCTTTGTGACAAGTGGAACAATTGTCTTTAAACAAAACATATCCATTCAATTCCTGAGCTGTAAAGATTGCTTCGTTCCGCATGACACTATCGTACTTTGCATTACTCGAAACCAACGTCAGTAAAAACTGGGAAATTGCTTTTAATGTGTGCTCCCCTGTGACCGTGGAATCACTGAAAGCTTCGTAAAACAAGGATGGATATATAGGACTTGACTGAAGTTTAAACACTATATTTTCAATGGTTTCATCCATCTCTACCGAATCACTAATTGGGGCTAAAGCCTGCATATCAAGATGGTTGATCGCTCCATCACGCATAAATCGTTGTTGCCACGCCAGATTCATCAGTGTGGGTGAATTGCGTGTTCCGATTCTATCTTCAATCCCATGGCTCAGCGCATGATCCACATGTGTAAAGGCATTATATTGGGAGTGACAACTGGCACATGATATGGTATGATCTCTTGAAAGAATAGGATCATAAAACAAAGCTCTGCCTAATTGTATTTTGGCTTCCGTCAATTTATTCTGTTCAAAATTATAAACAGGTTCGGGCCAGCCTTCGGGCACGCTAAATAGTATTTTCTCGATCATCTGAAAGCCGGATAATGCAAGATATAAACAGATCAGTATAAAATATAACCTATTCATTCTTCTCTGACGCTAAAAGATTGCGAAATAATAGAAGAGAGCATTAGTGCATCACTCCCCGGTGACATCACATGGTTTAGTCTGGACAAGTCTATTTCGTTCAGAAAGTTTTCAATATCAAGATCGACATATATGGTGTCTGTATCAGCCACCTCCAGATGAATAGTCTTCAAACTATTGTAAGGAAACTGATAGCCTCCTAAGTGAAATTGATACGCATTATTTCTCGCTTGGGACATTTCACTTTTTCCTTCTAACTTAAAATTGATATACCCATTTTGCCAGGTCCAGTACATGCCGTTGGTTGGGTCCAAATCGCCTCCCAAAGCACCCGAGACATTTCTGGTACTATCAATACCAAGGTTAAATGTTACAGTATTAAAATCCAATGTTTTAGGTGTTGATATCTCAATGATTAATGAACTTGGATCACTCGCATCTAAAAGATGAACACTGGAAGGTTCCGTCAGTGCTACCTGATCATCTCTTAGAAATCGAATGTCCGATATGTAAAACTTAAGCACTTCGATGGTTACATCACTCGAGCCATTCGGATTAAATGCGCTGTGTTCCAAACAAAAAGTCTTTGACTCAAAAGTGGGTGAAAAAATCAGGGTGTGCGTGTTTTTCTGGGCACTCACGCCGTGAGCGAATGCAAGTAAAGCGAAACACTTAAAAACCAAAATGCCTATCCTCATCACTTTCTCTTTGGCGGAAGTGGATCAAATAGTCCTGCTATTTCCAAACAAAGTTCGTTATAGGCCGCCATCTGGTCGGGCTTACAGATGGATTTAAGCGCCTGAAAATGGGCATAGTGGATTTGCTCCATTCGCATCTGTAAACCACCTATGTGCTCAATCAGTTGATTTTCATCGGTCGCATCATGATCAGAGCGCAAAGTAGAAAACAACTCTTTTTTCGTCTTTTTGAGATCTTCCTGAACACCTTTTATTTCCTTCTTGTGCGTTTCGATGAGTGCATCATAAGAAGCTATTTGCGAATCATCAAACCCCAATTTTTTGATCACCATCTTTCTGGGACCTTCTCCACCCGGGTGGCCTGGTCTGTTGAAAAATAAAAATGCAAGAATGGCCAGATTAACAATTAACAGGCCTATGGCTATGGAACTAATTAATTTTACTTTGCTCATTTGTACAAATCATTTACTGATGAAATATTCATTTCAAGCACCAAGGCTGAAGTAGTACTCTCCGATGAACCGGGAGAAAAGGCTACTCCTAAATTGAGTCCGACAATCAGCATAAACGAGAGTCCTACTGACCAGACCAAAAATGGTGACACAACCTCCTTTTGAGTATCGCGAATTCGTTGTTGAATTCTGGTAAACAAGTAAGGTGGGGCGTCCACTTTTTGAATTTTGCCTAATTGATCAATATTCATTTTTTCAGCTATTTATAGGGTTTGACGATATTTACGCTAATATCCTTCGCTATTTTTCAATAGTTTGGAAAGATTTGTTTTCGCTCTTTGCACCAATGATTCAACAGCTTTCGGGCTTATTTCCATAATTTCGGCTACTTCTGATTGCGGCATATGTTCGATTTTATGGAGGATCAATGCTGTTTTTTGATTGTCAGGCAGCTTGTTGATATATTTAAAAATGGTCTCTAGGGCTTCCTTGTCTTCTAATTTCACTCCCGGATGATTAAATTCAGGCGGATCATGTTTCACCTCGTTGCTATCCTCTTTAAATATTGAAGTAATGAATGCAAATCGCTTCTGACGCTTTTTGGCTTTGATATAGTCTAGTGATTTATTAATGGATATGCGGTATATCCATGTTGCCAATGTCGATTCTTCTTTAAAATCTTTGAGCGACAGGGACACTTTGACAAAAACATCCTGAGTGATCTCTTCTGCATCCTCGCAATTTTGCACATATTGAAGCGCAAGGTTATACACCATGCGTTTATGCTCTTCATATATGACTTCAAAATTCAATTCTGCAACTTTAGGATGAGGATAGAAAAATAAAATCTAATCAATCGTGTGGTTCGCAAAATAAGGTGTATTGGAATATCAACGACCATCAGGATTCAATGTTTTTCAAAATCCAAAGCTCTACCTTCTCAGCAGATCTCCGGGTGAGGTTCCTTTTTGTTTTTTTGGAGGCTTGTGCTACATCTTTCTGAATCATCTTCTCTTTATGAAATCGATTTTCATCGGCCAGTTCCTTTTCGATCGGATGATCGGAAGTGATGTTTGTTATTTGTGCTAAATTTGAAAACAACAAGATAAGTCGTCCATTCGGCTTCAGATGTTTTTTTGCTTCTTCAAAAAATCTTGGAAATAAATTTTCATCATAATAAATGGCGGTGTCCAATCCTTCTACATTTTGAATAGCGGGAAGCCATGGAGGATTAAAAACAATCACGTCTGCTTTTTCCTTGCAGTCGCCAAATAGATCCCCATAAAAGAGCTCAATACTCGACGCCAGTTTGTTCTTTTTCTGCCATTCAAGTTGGCCGATGATCGCATTCGGGTTGCTGTCTATACCCAGTACTCTTTTAAACTTATACTTCAAAAAGAAATAGGAAAGAATTCCGCTTCCAATCCCAACATCGATGGCAAATTCCTTATTTCCAATATACGTTTTTAGCCATGTGTCAAACAGGAGCATGTGATCAAATCGTGTCGGAAAATAGACGCCATAGAACGGATGGATCTTATCTCTGAGGCCGGGGATTTTGAGTCCTTTTTCGTGCCACTGCCACGAACTATTTAAACCCTGGACTTGTGGAAAGGGTAAAAGAAATTCTTCGTCTGTCGGATAGAATTTTTCGAGCCAACCTATCTCGGGTGACTTTCGCGCGGTTAGTTTGCTCTTGACGATGCGCAATAAAATACGCTGTGACCATTCGCGATACATCTTTCTAAAATCGCGTTGTCCCTTAAACGACTGATCTGCTTCAAGGCTATTGACATATTGCTTCAGGACATTCAGGAACGCGAGACCGGTGCTGAAAAAATCATGTATCAAAACAAACTTTCCATCCAGCAAGGTTTCCAGTGCTTCTTCAGGATCCACGCGTTTTGTAAAACGCAGGAATTCTACCTGTTTGGAAATTGGTTCCGGTCGGTTTAATACGATCTCTTTTCCATGTATACTATATCGAAATTCTTCCTCCACCGAATGATGCCTTTTGTAATGCGAAGCAAGGTAGCGGATTTCTGACAATGCGAGTAACACCTCGATTTAGATCAATCCTTCATTCGGATCGTCTGGATGCTAATTAAAAATTTCCCGCAGTCCCGCTTAGCGGGAGCAGAAAAAAAGCAGATCTCACAGAAAAAAGATACTGAAAAGGAATCTTGTAAATCCTGCCAATGGAAGCTGTTCTATTGAAGCAACTCCAACAACTCATCCATTAACTCATAATCTCTGACACCAACCTCTTCTTCTTCACCACCGGAGAAACAAAATCCTCCTTTATATCCTTTCGCCAACAGTGCTGAAATCGAATCTTGTGTCCATTCGGAAACCAGAAATATATTCTTTGATTCACTACTGCTTAGAAAATCATTGGGGAGATCTGAATGATAGGGCAGCAGATAGAAAGCTTTATCATTGCCTTCGATATCAGCTATTGATTGAACTTCTACAAACAATTGTGTGGTGGATGGAATCTCAGACTCATTATTTTGATTTGATACAATTCCTTCCGGTTTGGCATCGATAATCGTTTTGGCGAGAAGCATTTCATCATGGACATCAATTTCTGCGGCTAGTTTGACGCCGGCGATCCAGTCGGACAAGGTATGCCACATAGCAAATGTTTGAGGAAGGTCCGTCAGTGTCATGCTCATCCAGTCAACGCCCATGGCTGCAAAGTAGCGTGCGTCGGTAAGATGTTTTATATTTCTGATCAGTATTGGGTTACGGTTCATCTAAACTATCATTGAAATGGCGAAAATAAACTATCACGGGCGAAAATTCAGAGGAATATCAAATACACCGAATGGTCAGGTGAGTGGAAACACCACTTTCTGTTATTCTCAAATCGGTGATAAGCTAGTGGCTACTTACTCCGGAGGCAGTATTCTTGAGGGTCATATGATCGGTCATGTGTATGAAGACAATAGTCTTGAATTTGCATATCATCATATCGATACCGATGGAATATTAAAAAGTGGTCGCTGTCAAAGCACTCCTGAAATATTAGCGGATGGTCGCATACGCCTTCAGGAAACCTGGGTTTGGACATCTGGGGGTGAGGGAGATGGGGCGTCTGTGGTGGAAGAATTGAAATTTAGCTAAAAGAAAAATATGCTCTTGGTCATATCTCTAAATTGCTTCTGGCTTTAGCCCAAAGAACAAAAAAACCAATGTTCTTGGAGGAGTCTCTTAATTACCCCGTGCTTTAGCCAGGGGATGAAGGCTCTTCATTATATCTCAAAACTATCTCTGGCTTTAGCCCAAAGAATTTAAAAACTCAATGTTCTTGGTTGAACCCCTTAATAACCGCGGGCTTTAGCCCGGGGATGAAACTCTTGATTGAATATCCAACCTTTCCAGAGCTAAAGCACGGGGCAATTGAGAGCCTTCCCTAGCCTAAAGCCTGAGGAAGAAGCATCTACTGCAAAAAAGGATTAAACATTTTCTCATATCCAATCTTCGTAGATTGCATGTGCCCAGGATAGACAACCGTTTCATTCGGTAAAACAAGCAACTGAGTGCGTATACTTTTCAACAAAGTCTGATGATCCCCACCAGGCAGATCTGTACGACCGATACTTTCATAGAAAAGCACATCACCGGCAATGATCCATCCCTCTTCCGCACAATACAAACAAATACTCGCCGGCGAATGACCCGGTGTGAATAACACTTTCATCTCAACACCACCCAATTCAACAATATCACCTTCTTTGAGAAATGAAGTCGGAGCAGGAGAAGCTTCATAAGGTACACCATACATATTGGCTGTTTTTACTTGCGCATTTAGAACAACTAATTCACCTTCGTGTATCTCGAGATCCAAACCATACGTTTTGGCCACAAAAGCATTTCCCAGCACATGATCAATATGACAGTGCGTATTGATCAGGCGAACAGGTTTGAGTTTTTGCGCACTAATAAAATCCTGCAATTCCTTCCGCTCCTGATGATCAAAACAACCGGGGTCAATGATGATACATTCACTGTTTTCAGCACTGATGATGTACATATTCTCCTGAAAAGGATT
>JBBKXT010000176.1:0-5182 GCA_037969625.1 Saprospiraceae bacterium | reverse complement strand
TACGTGATTTTTGAAGTACAACCCGCTAACTATTTTGATGTTGCTGACCATGATATCAGTACCGGACCATTTGATGATGATGGCCAGCCAAGTCTTGATGATCCGGATAATGAAATACCGGTTACGCTAGAACCTACAGAACTGGATGCCGATAATAATTTTGTCGAGGATCCTTATACAGGAGTCATTAGTGGATATGTCTGGAATGATATTTTAGTTGGCATGCCGGGTGTTACATTGTCTCTGTATGCAGATACCAATGGAGATGGCCAGGAAGACGGCGGTGTGTTGGCAACCACCACCTCCAATGGTTCAGGCTATTATGAGTTTGATGGTTTAGAACCTGATCAATATGTGGTGGTTGAATCTTCCCCATTCTATTACAGTAACATAAGTGATTATGACCATACAACCGTTGCTCCCGATACAGATGGTGATGATACCGCAGATGGACCTGACAATGACATACCTGTTATTCTGCTTCCTGGTGAACAGGATGATGATAACAATTTTGTAAACGGTCGGCCAGGTTTAATTTGTGGAAACGTTAGTGACGACACAAATCAACCAATCTCTTCCGTGGAGGTCACACTCTATGTGGATGTCAACAACAACGATAGCCTGGATGTCGATGATACGGTTTATGAAATAACGTATACCGATGGCGATACAGGAGACTACTGTTTTGAAGATGTCACCCCAGGAGAGTATATCATCGTTGAAACACAACCAATCAATTACTACAGCATTAGTGATTATGATCACACGACAGATGCACCTGATACCGATGGTGATGATTCAGTAGATGGACCGGATGATGAAATTCCTGTGACATTGGATCCAGCAGAATTGGATCTCAATAACATGTTTATTGAAGCACCATTTCCGGGTACGATTAGTGGGCATGTCTACAATGATGTAGGTACCCCGATAGATACAGTGAAGATTTACCTTTATCCCGATACCAATGGTGATGGAGTAGAAGATGGTATGCCGCTTGACTCTGTGTTGACAGATGTATTTGGGTTCTATGCCTTTAGTGGTATACTGCCGGGCAATTATGTGTTGGTTGAGGTCAACCCACTATACCATAGTAATATTTCAGACTATGATACATCCACCTTTGCACTTGATTTAGATGGTGATGATAGCGTTGATGGACCTGATAATAATATTCCGGTTGTCATCATGCCAGCGGAAATAGATGAGGATAATGACTTTACGGATGGTCGTCCGGGTAGGATTTGTGGTTACATCACAGATGATATCGGAGATCCAATGGGTGGTATGGAAGTACAGCTCTATGAGGATGAAAACGGTAATGGAGAAATGGATCCGGAAGATGACTATATCCGAAGCGAGTTTACAGATAATGGCACAGGGGCCTATTGCTTTGAGGATGTCGTGCCGGGTATCTATGTCTTAAATGAAGTACAAGTGCCAAACTATGGCAATCTTTCTGACTATGATGAATCTCCTGATCCGGATGGTGATGATAGTGCTGACGGAGCTGATGATAATATTCCTGTCGTGTTGGATCCATTTGAAGAAGACATGGACAACGTGTTTACAGATATTATTTGTCCTGTGCAAGCGGTCATTACAGGCGTAGCCGTTGATACAATTTGTAGTGGAGGTATAATAGCCTTTGAATCTGAAGATCCAAATATTGGATTACTCAATTATGAATGGTCATTTGGATCCGGCTCTAATCCTGGATTTGAAACCGGCATAGGAGAACACCTTGTCACGTACACTTCAAACACAGAAAATAGTACTATAGGTGCATTTGTTCTGCTGACAATCTCTAAAGATGGTTGTATCCCAGTAAGTGATACCGTAGCACACATTACTGTCAATCCAGTGCCGAGTGCACTTATTGATGCACCAACCTCTAACTTATGCTACTTTGCGCCAAGGACATTTGTGCCGATTGAAGATGAGGTGCCGGGTTATACCTATCTCTGGAGTTTTGGACCAAATGCTGACTTCCCAACCAAAACAGGGTATGGCCCACACACCATCGAATGGTCTGTAGCCGGGCCTCAGGTTGTCCAACTGATTGTATACTCAAATGCAGCTGGATCCAATTGTGGGGATACTTCGACCATAGCGTTTAATGTCATTGCGTGCTTAGGAAATATTACCGGAAAAGTTCGACAGGTGAATGGCACTGGAATATCCGGTGTGAATGTCAGATTATTTAGAGATACTAACCTGGATGGTCTCTCAGATGGTGGCGCTGCTATCAGAAGTGTCTTTACAACTTCAGAAGGGGTGTACTCCATGGCGAGTATCGTACCGGGTCAATACGTGATTGTTGAAACACAACCAAGTGGATACTTATCAGTAGAGGAATTGGATGAAAGTGAGGATTATGATACAATTGTTTTCTTCCATCCGAATGATAATATCATTCCGGTCACAGTTGAACCACAAGAAGTAGATGCAGACAATGTTTTCATTGAGATTCCGTCACCAGGTTTGATATCCGGATTTGTGTTTGAAGACTTCGATGGTGATCAGGTGCCTGACAGTGGTGAAGGTTTAGAAAGTGTGATCATCAGTCTCTACACAGATAATGATGCAGATGGTAAGGCAGATGCTAATGGATTTGTTTCCGACACGACGACATCCAATATTGGGTATTATGTATTCCCGAATGTGATTCCAGGCAATTACGTGATCATCGAGACACAGCCCGCAGGATTTAATTCTGTTAAGGATTTTGATGCTACGAACGATGGGGATGTTGTACCAAATACAAATACATTGAACGATACCATACCGGCGACGGTGACCAATGGAGAAAGTGATATCAGTAACTACTTTATTGAAGCAAGTTTATGCTCCGGTGTTGTAACCAATAGTAGCGACAATGGACCAGGATCCTTGAGATATGTGATTGATTGCGCTGAATCAGGTGATACGATTACCTTCCATTCAAGCTTAGCAGGAGGTGCCATCCATTTAAATTCAGATAGAATCACGATTGATAAAGACATCTATTTGCATTCATCACTTTCTCCTAAGATCATGATTTATTCTGATGTCTCTGGCGCATTTGTGATCACGGCTGGAAATACAGTTGAGTTTAAAAACATAAACTTGACCAGTGGTCTGGATGGTGAGCTAGGAGCCGGTATTGAGAATTATGGAAATCTGATTATTTGGGATGTCATATTGTCAAGGAATCCGTTACTTCCTCCTGAAGATTATTTGATTTATAATTCGACACTTGGAGAGATTACGATCAAAGGCATCTGCCTGATTTCAGAATAAAAATTTCTAAGAACCCGATTGAAAAGTTTGAATAAATCCTTTCGATCGGGTTCTTGTATTGACATAAGGAGTGAACATAAATCGATCATTTAACAAAAACTATTTAGGCTCGGTTTTTGAATTATCGATTGATAAGTATTAGTCAAATATTTGAATACATTTTGATATTGCTAGAATGCCAAGTAATTAACCCCTATTTTCGGGCTATGTTAGCATTGTATGCACCCAGAACGTAAAGTGGTCGAATGAGAGTAAATGCTGAACATCTATTATATGACACTGTAAATCAGTCTGTTATTTCAACAATGAACAGAGCCTGGTTATTTGTTTTTTCCTTAGGTATGCTGCTGCCCCTTAGGTGGCTTCCACATGTCATGCCCAAACCTTCCAGAATTGTTATCCCTGTTTTGGCCACAGCAGCGATGATCACTTGTGGCGAACTCATTTTAAATAATCCTACAGTTTCCCCTGCTGGACCCTATTGTCCGGGGCAAGTCGTTGACATCACTTTTACAGGCACAAACCTTCCCGAAGGAGAGAATATTGAAGTTTTTATTGATAATTCCTCTACGTATAACCCTTTTAGTGGAGATGGCACGTCCATTGGACTTATCCCCATTGAGTACAATTGCGCTACTTGCCCCACGATGCTTGGCCTTATGGCCAATCCGTGTTATAATGATATTGATAATGAATATGGCATTTTATCTTCCGGGTGCGGATTTAATGTGGATGATTTAATATTTGACCTTGATGTCAATAACAACTCAGGATCAAACAATGATGACCCGGGATCATCAGGATGTCCTTTTGGCACACCGGATGCCACATTAATAGCCCAACTTCAGTCTGGAAACTGTAGCACGTTGGTTATTCCAGCTGGTCCGGGAGACGTTATACCTCCAGGCGCTATTGTATTTGTTTTTACAAACTCAGGTTTGCCTGGTGATATTCCTGATTTAAGTCAATTGTGCGATAACGGACAGCCGATCTACATCCTACAAAACTCATGTGTTCGAACCGTACCGGCTATTTCGAATAATGCAACTATGGCCAATCCTACTCGGACATATGCCCTTTCAGTAGGATCCTGTTCTGATTTTATTTCATTTAATTATAACCCCTCTTATTCTCCTCCGCCTTCAACCTCTTCTGAGTTTAGACTGGAAGATGGAACATTGATTCTTACAAATGGCGGATGCGATCCTCCATTTAGCTTGATTACCTATCCGGATATTCCAAATGATCTTGCATCATTATCTTATACGATTCCTACAAATATTTGTGGCGCCAGCTCAGGTTTCCTGGACTTTTTTCTATCCGGGATGATAGATTTGATGGGGCCATGTGAGGATGTAATTTATACTCCGCCTTCTAGCGCATCGATGACGATTGCCTGCCCGGTGACGATTGATCCGGCCGGACCCTTTTGTTCAAATGGTGGACCGGTACAACTGACGGTGACTGGATCCATGGGACCTGGAACTTGGTCCGGTGGAGCGTATATATCTTCCACAGGAGTTTTTGATCCATCCTTAGCGATGATTGGAAACAATAATGTGATCTATACGGAAGCCCCTTGTGGAGCAACAAATGCCACAATTGTTGTGAATGGTCCACCTGTAATTTCAACACCTGTAGAAGATTACTTTTTTGCCTCAGCGACCACTTGCGCTGGTGACTCATCTGGTGAGATAGTGAATGTTTCATCTGTTACGGGGGGAACCTTCCCATATACTTATGATTGGGATGCACAAAGCACACCTTTTAATGATGATTTTTCCGATATGTTCGTTAATGATCCAAATATGGATTACCCTCACGGTCTAAGTGGTGTTCCTGCAGGTTGGTACGATTTTATCGTGACAGATGCAAATGGATGTGCCGACACAGTTTCAGT
>JBBKXT010000175.1:0-18594 GCA_037969625.1 Saprospiraceae bacterium | reverse complement strand
ACCTTGGCGCTGATACATCAATTTGTTTTGGTGAAGTAATTATTTTGACCGCTCCGGTAACGACTAATACATTGCAATGGCAGGATGGCAGCAACGCATCCACGATCCATGTAGATCAGGCAGGCACCTACAGTCTTCAGGTTACAAATCTATGTGGATCGACTACTGATGAAATTGACATTGATGTTAATATAGATACTCCACAGCTGAACCTGGCTTCTCCGGTAGTCTGGTGTCCCGGTGATCAGATAACTTTGGATGCTGAACAATTTTTCCCGGCAAATTATTTATGGAGCACCGGAGAAAATAATGCGTCAATTACTGTTTCGACACCCGGCATTTATTCCATAGAGGTGTTAGCCCTTTGTGGTTCTGCCTTTGGAGAAGTAGAAGTGGTTGCCAATAATGAATGTAATAAGGATATTCATTTTTTTATTCCAAATATTTTCAGCCCCAATAATGATCAGCTAAATGACTTGTTTTTCTTATCCAATAATGCTGATCTTCAAGTCACTTCAATGATAGGATCTATTTACGATCGATGGGGAAATCTTGTTTTTTCTTCTTCCGTTATTCCATTTGTCTGGGACGGAATGTTTAGTGGTAAAAACGCAATCCCTGGTGTTTATGTATATCAAATACAGGTTGCCTACATGATCGATGGAGAGGAAATGGTAAAAATGTTTACAGGAGATGTAACCTTGATAAGGTAAGTCGTCTTTGTAGATAATGGACATAGCCATTCCTTCCATGAGGTCTGTGACACCTTTTAACCTGAACGCTCAGCACCCCATCTTTTGAATAGCGCACCTTAAGGCGGTTTGCAGACTCTGTCTGATCAGCGTATACGGCAGGCCAACTGCCATCTATTATCCAGCATTGAAAAGAACGATCTAGTTCCCTTTTCATTCAGGGCACACAAAAAGTAGCAAAAAAGAAAGAAAAGGTGATGATGATGAAAATGATTAACTTAGATTAACTATTTAACTGTCCTAAACATTGGGGATAGATCATTATTAATAACTTGGTGAGCGACATCAGTTTCTACAGGTCCGTACATTAAGCAAACTCGCTTAGCCACAAAGCATCGAAAAGAAAAAATAGAGATGAAATACATCATTTATCTTTTAGCGATTCTAATTGGACTACCCTCATGTCAGATGGATAAGGATTCGAGCACAATAAATAGGTGTACCCCTGAAAATCTATCAGGAAAGTATCTGTTCTACGCTGACAATGACACCTCTGAACAAATCATTGAAATAAATGCTGCATTAGATAGTTTCACCACCAATGGTATAAGCGGATATGATTTTTGGTATCCTGCATCCCCGTTATCAGGAACGCTCGATGGTTGCGAAATCTTTATTACTGCGTATGAAAATGTTATGAAGACAGGCTTACCTTCTCCAGGAGGCACCCCGAGATATTATTACGAGAATTTGAATGGCAATGGCCACTTTTTCCCGGAAAGCGACTCGATCGTACTATTTGTTAATTATTGGAGAACTGGCTTCTTTACTGAAAATTTTAGCGGGAATATATATCTCAAAAAAGTAGAGTAAGCGAAACAGCGCTCAAATATTTCTAGCACCAAGGCTTCCATCTGCAACATACAAGGTTCAGACTAAATAATCAAATTTGAAAAGGTATGCTTTTTAATTCTTGGTTTTACAGGAAAGTAACCTCCTACATCAATTAGTGCCTCATCATTTAGAAAATCAATCGCTTTTACATTAAGGTTGATGCCTTCCCTAAGTGAGTATTGCTCTCCAGCTACTTCTTTATCATCAATCGATAGCATGGGCGGCGAGTATATAATTGAAGGAGTGGCTTTTACAAGGTACCTGATACTCATCACACTGCTGGAATGATCCAATATTGGCTTAAGAATAATTTTGGAATCAGGTTCAGTCCAATGATCTGATTCTGTCCCGCATGAAATAAAGCCAGAAATAATTTGATCATGATACTTGACCTCATAAATGATGTCCAATGTCAAAGGTGTTTCACTTAAAGCATCTTCATAACTTTTAAGTTTTGTATCAAAATACTCCTTTATGATGTCATTTGCGAAATTTTCAAAGGTGCGTCCGATGAACATTATAGGGGAATTCATCACAAAACAATTAAAATAATCATCGAACAATAGGCCATCAAGAAATTTTCCTCCATTACAATATCTCCCAAACTCTCTATCCATCAAATCAAACACATGCAAATTTTCCTTCTCTGCTAAACGCTTAAATCCTTCTCGAATAAAAACAGGTAGCTTGACGTAGTAAAATGAATAATACGTAGATGATGAATGAAAATATTTTTTCCTATGTGAATCTAAATACTCCCGAGGAAATGACCCGGCCAACGCTGAGCTTTCAAAATCTATTTCAAAATAGCATGGATCCTCCATGTCAATATAACTTGACTTCGATTGGATATACTGATCAAGCGCCTCTATTAGTCTGGGCCTGCAAACTACACTCAAAGTATAATCCTCAATAAATGGCGGAAGCAGCAAATCCGCAAGGGATTTAAAGTGTCTGTAAATCTGAATTGCCCCCAGATCATCAACTGCCCCTTCCGAATGACTCCCCCAAATATTAGGCTCACTGGTCTCCTCTTTTAAAATATCAGAAAGTTCCTTTGAAACATCATTTTCTCTTGTGTCGGTTTTCTCCTCAGAATGACTCATTGACAATCCACTTTCGACCATTCCCATGATACTTCCCATTAACTTACCCGCAAAACTTTGACCAGATTTATGCCCTAATGTTGTGCCGTTAGAAATTAAATGGATGATCGCTTCCTCTTTAAACGTATCCCGTTGTTCTCCTTTAGCGCCATACGTGGCAGCCGCTACAAAATGGGTTCCGTATTTTGCAACAAAATCGATATACATATTATTGGAACCATTTCCTTCAATCTCTTTCTTCTTTAATAAAAGTAAATCGGTATAAAACCGTCCAGAATTATCGTGCTTGGCTTCTACTTCATCCCCAGGTTCCGGTTGATTGTCAAAATACAGATTTGCCTTATCCAGGATTAAATCATATGATGTAGATTCCCAGGTTTTATACGAATAAAATTTTTGTTTCTCAAACATGTCTTTCAATGTTTTACGAACCTTCTCATTTGTACCAGAAGAGAAACCAAAATTAACATCATAACCACCTCCACCGACTTCTGGAACCTTTACACTGGCGGATTTACCAATTTCTGTCTTGGATTCAAAACTGATACCATTCTCTGTCTTTTCCTCCAAGGACTTTTTATCAGAAACAAACTTGGAAGTAGATTTACCATGGTAGCTAGTGTTAGGGTTTAGCGCCATGCCAAATGGGACAGCAAACTTTTGCATCACAACAACTTTTCTACTGCTATTTGGCGGATACCGAAAGATAGAAGATTGTTTTATCCCGGCATCAGAGTTTTCGAAAGGATTTAACTCTGTAATATCCACGCCAGACAACATTTGGTCCATATTTGGAGCACGGGTTTGGAACAGGCTTCCCCAGGAGGTACCTTCTTCCGCCAAAGGCGGGACATATGGTCGAACCCATCTATAAGCTGGATGCTGAACTGAATCATTAATCTCCGTTAAGATTAAAGCTTCAGACATGATTTCAAAATTATTCCCCTCATTCTCATCCACCAGTTTTTCAAAATCAATTTTTAATTTCCATGAAATATTCCCATCAGAAAACACTAAACTATCTTCATAACGTATCAACTTAAGACAGTCTCCCTTGTCAGAAATCAAATAAACGTCATCATCATTCCTGCCAATTGAAAAATACCTTTGGTCTTCATACAAACAATGCGCTGTACCAGGCTTCTCCTCAATGACAACTTTTTTGGGTCTTGGTGTAGCTTTAGTCAAATCCATGACCCAAAGTCCAAAAATCATGTCATTTTGATATTTAGCGTAGATACCAGGATTAGGTTCCGATAGTGCGTACACCATTAAACTGTTTGCCACCTCTGAACTTTCAGACAAAATATTATCCGCAGACGGAACATCCTTTAAACTGTCCCATTTGATAAGCTTTTTTAACCATTTGCCTCGTAATTGCCCTTGCCATATTCTGAAAGCAGCTAAATCAAAACAATCCTCATTCGCTATATGGCCTACACGGATATGCGTTATTGCAAACTTGAGTTTTTCCGCTTCGCCAAACGTACATACGGCTTCCTCTTCTTCCCTCCCGTTAATGATATAAGAAATCTGATTTCCGCTGTAAATATAAATGGCAAAATGGCAAAATACTTCCTTGCTAAAATCGAAATAACATGTTTCAGTGAAGGAAGCATACCTAAATATCAGACTCTTTCTATCCTCTAAAACTGAAACACTAAAATTGGGCGCATCAACACTTCCACTCTGCTTAACCGGCTTTTCTGAAAGACAAAACAATTCCAGAGGCTTCTCTTTTGAAGTCCAATTAGGTGAAAAACAAATCTCTATCATTGCAATCGCTCCTTGATCCCTGTTTAGTTGATTTTCCAATAAATCACCCGCCTTAAATTGAATAAAATCTTTATAGTTCATTATCAATTATCTCGCTTTGTTACTTACTTGATTTCTTATGTTTCTCTTCCAATCAACTTCTGCCTATCGCCTGTCTTTTTTCTCCTTTTTCTCTTTCTCCTTTTTCTCTTTCTCCTTTTCCTCTTTCTCCTCTTTTTCCTTCTCCTCTTTACGGAATTCTCCAAGCGCCTCCATTTGTTCCTTTGTAAGACTTATTTTTCCTTCTTCGAATGAAACACCACCCATTTTTTGAATAATTTCAAATTCAGCAGGCACTGTATCATAATTACTTTGACCTAAAGAATCTTTAACCTCCAAGAATATTTCAGTTGGACTTTCATTCAAGGGCAATCGGTCATAACCTTTATTATTAATATCTTCTCTAAGAAGAGGGACCACTGTGTCATAAATATTTTTGGCAGTGTCATTGAAATCTTTAAGAGAATCATATTTTTCAGTTTCGCTTATCGTTTTGCCTTTAGATTCTTCTTCAAAAGCAGAATCCATCTGGTCATACATATGCCTGTCTGATTGCTCTTTTCGAAGAGGGAGTAATTGATATTGTGATGTTCTATCATGCAACCTGTCAAATTCAGCTAGAGTTGCACGCTCTTCCTCATTAAGCGGTTTTAAATAATCTTTGACTTCAGTCACAGCCTTGGCATCTTCACGTATAAACCTATCTAAATCCCATTCCTTAAACTGATAATAGAGATGATCTTTATTATACCTGTATTTAACATCCATAAACTTCATTATATCTAAAAAACCATTCGCTAGTTTTTTGATATCCTCTTTATCTTTTTCAGTTAGATCTTCAAAATGCTTTTCAATTTCATTATAAACAGTTTCAATAAAATTAGGTCTTTCTCCATAATCTCTTCCTAGTCTTATCCTATTGAAAACTATATCCGGATTTAATGTGTCCCAAATTTTTGCCAAATTTTTCATTTCATCTCCTTTTCCCTCTTTCATCTTTTGGGCAATAAGGTCCTTATTTGCTTTAACTATTTCTTGGAAATTTCCAATTTTATTGATAATAGCACCCGTGGTCGTTTTCTCATAAATGTGTACTATAATGAAATCCTCGTTCATGATTTGTCGCTTTAAATTTGGACAATATACAAACTTCCTAAAACTGATAATCCCATTATATCCCCCATTTAACAACAATCCACTAAATTATCTTTCTTGGCTAACATCTTTTATCCTCTTTCTAATCTCCTTAACAAATGAATAGATTTCTTCATCCCTATCTGCAAGAGCGGATATCTTTTCAGCATCTTAATCAGCATTGCTTGAAAAAATGATCCATTTCAGTGTTCTAAAAAACATCGCAAGCCCAAAAGCAATAACAGGAACTATCAACAAGCTGATTATAAGCAGCGGCCATTACTTTGGCACATAACATCCAAGGTCATCCCCATGCCATTCTATTGAATAGGGAAGTTCAATAAACATACAATTTACTACCCCAATTACCTGGCTCTATCGCCCACCACCAGGGCAATTCACCTTTAAGTAATTTGTGTACATCGTCGACAAATGCTTGAAAGTCCCTTCACCTTCACCGAGACCATGTGAACGATTTGGATACGGCATGTACTGAAATTGTTTGTTGTATTTAATGAGCTCATTGACGAGCATTTCTGCATTGGCAAAGTGGACGTTGTCATCACCGGTGCCGTGGATGTAGAGAAGATTACCTTCCAAATTTTTGGCGTAGGTGATCGGCGACCCTTGAATAAAATCGCCCATGTTTTCCTGAGGCAGGCCCATGTATCTTTCCTGATAAATATTATCGTAAGTGAGTTGGTTGGCTACGGCAGCAACAGCGATTCCTGTTTTGTAGATTTCAGGATGTTGAAATAATAAATTCAAGGTAGCCGTACCACCACCACTCCATCCCCAAACGGCAATTCTATCCGGATCAATAAAATCCCATTTTATTATTTCTTTTGCTGCTTGTGCTTGATCCGCAATGTTTATTATACCCACTTTACGATAGATAGACTTTCGCCATTCCCGACCTTTAGGAGCAGGTGTCCCTCTATTGTCAACTGCCATATAGATATACCCATCCTTCGCCAAACCGCCTTGATATAATCCATTGAAGCCTGTACCATAGACATCCTGCACGACGGCTCCCCATGGCTCTGTGTATACATAAAAGAGAACAGGATATTTAAGCGTAGAATCAAAATTTTCAGGTTTTACCATAAACCCATCCATCTCTACTCCATCGGCCGTCACCACTTTAAAAAACTCCACCTTCTTTTCGCCCTGCGCATCTTTTAGTTTGGCTGAAATACTCGTAGAATCATCTAAAACCTGATGGTTGGGAAGAGAAATAAATTCAGCGACAGGACGTGTATAAGTATTCTGAAACGAATGGAGAGCGTACTGACCCGAAGGCGACACCTTATAACTATGTGTTCCTTCCAATCCTTCAGGTGTGACCAACTCGGCCACTCCTTTTCCATCCAAACTTGTTTTGTAAAGGTATTGCTGCGTGGCGTTATGGGGCGATGCATGAAAGTAAATCAGATTGTTTTTTTCATCCACGCAAAGCAGATTCAACACATCATAATTCCCTTTCGTAATCAATGTAGCTTTCCCTGAAGTAGAAATGCTATACAAATGCTTCCATCCATCCTGTTCGCTGGTCCATATAAACTCCTTATTGCCGTTTATCCAATTAAACTCATGGTAAAAAGTTAGCCCATACACATTATCCCAAACACTCATGACATCAATCCACGCCTCGTCACTTTCTTCATAGATAGATTCGATTTTATCTTTAACGACATTACATTTAAAGAGGATACTATGATTCTGCTTTCTATTCAACTGTTGTACAAAAAGTTCATTCGCATTGTTCCATCCAATACGAGGAATGTAGTGTTGCTGCGGATCACCGGGTATATCAAGCCAGGATGTTTTGTTGCTGGCTATCTCTACGATACCAATGGTTGCCGCCGATGGACTCTGTCCCACTTTTGGATACTCCACCGGAATAATTTGCGAATAAATAGAATCCGTATTATTGATCATATAGAAATCTCTGATGCCGCTCGCATCAATTTTCCAATAGGCGATCCGCTCACTATCCGGGCTCCATTGAAAACCATCGCGACAGGCAAATTCTTCTTCATACGCCCAGTCAAAAGTGCCATAGATCATCCTGCGATGACCACCTGTTGTCACTGCGACTACCACTCCAGATGATAAATCTTCAACATACAAATTGTATTCACTGACATAAGCTACTTTAGCACCATCGGGTGAAAGTTTTGCAAACCGCAATGAAGATGCCGGTTTATCCGCTCCAACTTGTTGAAGTTTTTTGGTCTTTAAATCCAGTACCCAATAATCGCCCTCTGTGTCAAGTCGCCAAACACTATTTGTGTTCGTATAAATCAGTGCTTTAGTTTTATCTTCTGACAAATAAAATTCCCGAATGGGCAGTGGTTCCTTTCCAGCCGGAGTCAGGTCACGCTCTGAAACGAATACGTGCTTCTCATTAGAAGGTAGTGAGAACAGAACGATCTCATTATTATCCAGTTGATAGTATCCATTTCCATCTTCTGTCCAGTTGATTTCCTGGGCGATAGGTGAAAGTACAATTAACACGAATAAGAGGGAAGTTAATGCGATACGGTGGCAGATATTTTTCATTGATAAAATTTAATTTAGTGATTTGAAATGAGTGATAATCAATGTTTATGAAGGTTTGCGCAATGCTCTTTCCCATGAACTTCCGCATGAGACGGACGGAGCACATCCATCTCAGGCGGATGCTTTGCTCCGATCTTTGCCCCATCCTCGTGTCTCAGGTCTAAAAATCTAAGGTCCAAGGTCTAAAAATCTAAGATCTAATCTTATCCGCATTCGGATCCAACTCACTCGGATCCTTCATCAATCCTTCTCCTGAAGCAATGATCACTGCAGCTGTTGTATCGGATGTGACATTGATGACGGTGCGCAACATATCCAAGGGTCGGTCAATCGCAAAGATCAATGCCAATCCGGCTTCCGGTATACCGGCTTGCGCCAGAACAATCACAAGCATGACCATGCCCGCTCCGGGCACTGCAGCCGAACCAATACTGGCCAATGTGGCCGTGACAATAATCATAAGTTGTTCAGTAATCGTCAGATCGATATTCATCACCTGTGCAATAAAGATCGCGGCTACCGCCTGATATAAAGCCGTGCCATCCATATTGATTGTTGCGCCTAAAGGCAACACAAAACTTGCGGCATCTTCATCGACACCCAGGTGCTCCGTAGCACGTTCCATCGTCACCGGCAATGTAGCGGCTGAAGAGCTCGTAGAAAATGCAAGCAACTGTGCGGGCATCATCGCCTTAAAAAAACGCTTCGGACCGATTTTGGCAAAAAGCATTAATACAGTAGGATAAAATATAAAGAGCATGATCAAAAGCCCCACAGTGACTGTGAGTGCATAAACGACCAACCCACTCAGCAAGGAAGCATCAGGAATTTCAACGATCAAAGCAGCCAATAGTGCAAACACACCCAGCGGTGCGGTGTACATAATGATATCAATAATTTTTAATACCACATCATTCAGTCCCGAGAAAAAAGAGGTCACCCCTCTTGATTTTTCTTCCGGAATGAGGATCAATGCGATGCCAAAAAGGATGGCAAAAAAGATCACTTGCAACATACTGCCATTGTTGATCATGGCATTGAAGAGGTTGTCAGGCACCATGTCCACCAACGGTTGCAAGGGTGTTGTTTCTTTCGCGGCTTTCGCGGCTTCTATTTTCATATTGGCATCCCCCGCAAAAGTTTCGAGTAGAGTTGCCCGCGCATCTTCGTTGATATAGGAACCGGGATTCACAATATTTGCCAAAACCAATCCAAGCGTAACAGCAATGGCTGTTGTGCTCAGGTAGTAAGTGATCGTCCTACCTCCCATTTTGGATATCCTGGAAAAATCCTTTAAGTCTGCCAGACCGGTAATGATCGAAGCCAGTATCAAAGGCATAGCAATCATCTTCAAGACATTGATGAAGATGGTACCGAATGGTTTTACCCAATCACTAACGAACTCCTTTTGACCGAAGTAATTCATTAAGAATCCAAAGAGAATTCCTAAAACCATCCCTATCAGTATTTTCCAGTGTAGCTTCATTCTTCTGCTGCATTTATTTTTTAACTCAATGGCACGCTATCGCACAGTTGTAAAGATAACTTTTCCCTTCCATCTCTATCGTGGAAATAAAAGACATCTCTTTTGACCCTCCTTTTATATTCCGAACAAAATAAATCCGCAGATAACTCCTTAAATATTCTCACGGTATATCCGGGTTCAATACACCCATGTAATCATCCACCCTTTCTATTTTCTCTTATTCCAACCCTAATCTATTTTCATATTTCTATAAAATAAGTGGACCCTCGACAGCTTGTTTGACATGTTTCGAATCACCAGGGAATCTCCACCAAAAAGTCCGACAATGCTGGATTATTCCTACATTTGGATGAAATACTACCCTACCATGAAAAAATTTCCCTTTCTCCTTTCCCTTCTATTGCCGGCATTTTTTGCTTTTCAAAGTTGTCAAAATTCCAATACCGCTGACGATGCAAACGACAAACACCTGGGCACCCTGACCTTTGCAGTTACCGGCAATGAAGAAGCTCAACCAATTTTTGAAGAAGCCATGTTGCTGCTCCATAGCTTTGAATACGCCGATGCCGGTGAAGCTTTTAGGAAAGTCCAGGACATGGATTCCAATTTTGTGATGGCATATTGGGGAGAGGCAATGTCACTCAACCATACTTTATGGCAGGAACAGGATTATGATGAAGGCAAAGAAGTACTAAACTTACTCGATACCGCAGCAGCGGGACGTATCGCTAAAGCTGTGACTGAAATGGAAAAAGATTTTATCGGCGGTATCAATATTTTATATGGAGAGGGAAATAAAGCCAATCGTGATAGTAGTTATTGCATGTATATGGAATCCCTCTACAACAAATATCCGGGGAATAATGAAGTAGCCACTTTCTACAGCCTTGCCCTCATCGGCTGGGGTACCACGGACAAGGACAAAAAACATATCGAAAACGCAGCCAAAATTGCAGGCGAAGTATTGGCCAGAAATCCGAAACATCCGGGTGCTCTCCATTATACCATCCATGCGTATGACGATCCACAATATGCTGATCTGGCTCTCGCCATCGCGGATGAATATGCAAGCGTTGCTCCCGATGCCGGACATGCCTTACACATGCCTACACATACTTATCTCGCACTTGGCAAATGGGATAAAGTAGTGACCAGCAATATCGAATCATGGGAAGCCGAAAAAGCAAGAAAAGCAAGAAAGGAACTCGACAATGATGCCTTGGGATACCATGCCTATCACTGGCTTATGTATGGTCGATTACAGTTAGATGAAAGTGACATAGCCCGGGCCATGGTCGACAGCATGAAAACATACTGCGATGAATTACCTAGCACAAGGGCAAGAGCGCATATGGTCTTATTGAAGACCACCTATTTGGCGAATACGAATGACTATCAATCCGAAATAGCGAAAATAGATGTGGATCTCACTGATTTGAACATTTTGGCCCTTGCTAAAAGTTCTTTTGCCCGCGGGATGGCAGCTTACTATTCCAATGATACTAAAACCTTAGATTCCACAATTCTTCAACTTGCTAATGAACGCGTCATTGAAGAATTGAAAGTTTCGGGTACCGGTGTGCGCATGTGTGGCAATGTCAATCGATCCGCCACTACAGCCACTGATTTACTGGAAACAGAAACCATGGAACTTCAACTACGCGCGATGCGTGCCTGGTTGGACAAGGATGCCAAAGCAACTGAAGCGTTTTTAATCCAGGCCACGAAACTCCATACTGAAGCAGGCTATTCTTATGGTCCCCCGGCGATTGTAAAACCATCCTTCGAAATGTATGGTGAGTGGTTGCTTGAAAACAACCGACCCAAAGAAGCGTTGGAACAGTTTGAACGATCACTGGAAATAGCTCCAAATAAAATGCTTTCCGTCAAAGGAAAAGAAGCCGCTTTAAAACTCATTTAATCGGACATCCATTCCTCCTGCCGATTCTTTTCAACAATTATTTTACATGAGTTTAAAAATTATTTTAATGGTAGGGGCCGGAAGTTTCCTTGGTGGGATTTTCAGATATTTATGTTCGTTTCCACTCCATGAAAAAGATCCAAACGCATTTCCCTGGTGGACATTAGGAGTGAATATTTTAGGTTGCCTGCTGATGGGTTTGTTGTTTGGGTTTGCAGAACGCTGGAATCTACCAAAAGAATGGAAATTATTTTTTGCCGTCGGCTTATTGGGTGGCTTTACGACCTTCTCTGCGTTCTCTTACGAAACGATTACCATGTTGAATAATGGACAATATACGTATGCTATCTCCTATGTGCTCTCCAGTGTGCTTTTGGGATTGACTGCTACAGTGCTTGGACTTTATTCCGTTCGATTTATCTGATTGATATTCATTGTAAGCATTAATCCCGGATTGATTCACTCTTTTTACTCCTTCCATTTAACGCCTGATCCCACTGTGCATTGACCACATCAGGATCATGTTTAATCGATTGCAAAAAATCATTTGCAGTTCGCTTGTTTCTATCCCAGGTCACAACAAAATAATTTAAATTTGGAGCAACTTTTTTAACCAGTCGGATACCAAAGTTTTCAAATTTTATTAGCCAAGTATTTATATCGACTTCTTCCTCTAACTGAACAATAACATCAGATGGTTCGGGTGCATTAGGCTCTACCGGGCGCAAATCCGTCGGATGCCATTGAGCATCATCAATGAGCTTATCGAAAATGCCAAATATATATTCTGACTGCTCGGACGTTCTGCCACCGACAGCATACCATCGCAAACCATCCCCATGCTTATAAACGATACTTCGCCCGGGCAAATCGGCAATCTCCGGTTGTTGGCTAAGGTCTTCTCTCCACCATTCAGCAGGTTCCATATCTAAAATCAATGCATGTACAGATTCTTCATCTAAATCCGCATAATACCATCCGGGGGTCATGAGATTATGATGAACATCTATCAATCCATAATTATCGATCGTCAGATAAAAAACAAACACCGGGCAATCGCCAAAACATGGACTTCGCTCATATTTAACGACCCAATTAGTCTCCTTAGGCATGACCACTTTTGATGCGTCCGCCTTCGAAGATTTGGATGTTTTACATCCTCCTGTCCAAAGCGTAATCATTAAAACAATAAACAGCGAATAATTCATGACCCAATAATAGTTTTTCAGTTTTATAAAATTTCTCGAAAAAACAATCCTTTAATAAAGTACAATTGTTCTTACAGAATATTTTTCTCCTTGTGTGATTCTAACAAAATAAATTCCTGAAGCGAGACTGCGCAGATTGAGCAAATGTGTTTGTTGACCACCCCATTGTTGATGGTAGACTAGTCTTCCATCAACACCAAACACCTCCACTTTTTTTTGACTATCCAAAATCTCCGCACTATACACGACATAAGTATCTGATGATGCATCGTGTGACCAAACCAATTCTGCGTACCACGTATCAAATGCATTGGTGTAGGTTGTGCACTCCCCTTCCACCGTCAGATCAGGATAATATACGTCAATGGCCGATTGCATAAAGGCCACTTGTCCAATTGTAAAAGCGGCTAAACAACGATCATCCGTCAGGTCCATGAAATTCTGATACATATCGCTGGTATTGCACGAAACTTGTACGCCTTGTGGGCAACCGAAATAAGGCCCTTCCGCATTTGGTGTATCTGAGATATCATCACTGTCTGCACAATCCGCATTAAAACCATTACCCCAGATATGCTGCAAACCAAAAAAATGTCCCACCTCATGGGTCAGTGTATGTCCCCAACTAAAGAATCCGGAATTTCCGGCCGGGCCGATAGAACCAAAATATTTCGGATCTATCACAACGCCAATTTCTTCCGAAAAAGGAGCTGCTCCCGGAAAGGTAGCAGAACCAAGAATATCACCATACTCTCCTATCCAAACATTTATATATTTCGAAGGATTCCAACCTGTTTTGCCTCCAAGCTGATCGTAGTGAATAGCTATTCTTCCCTGAGGTCCGGTTTGTAATGCGATATTGGAAATATCCGTTTGTGTAAAAGTAATTCCTGTGGAAGGATTTCCATCAGGATCATGTGTAGCGAGACAGAATCTAACGTCTGCATCGGCAACCATCGAAGCAAACTCCGGAAGTAATTTTGGGATATTATCTCCCCGACCGGAAAAATCTGCATTTAAGACATCTAGTTGATTTCGCACTTGGGCTTCAGATACAGGATTAGAATGCTCTCTTGAAACGACATGAATGACGATCGGAAAATACTGTACTGTTCGATTTCTAATCTTATGTTCTTTTAATTTATACTGATAAACGGTTTGAAATAATTTGTACTGCGAAGTATCCTGTAAGGCATCAATTTTACCATCCACCAGGCATCGGCTGGCTTGTCCCGATGAAAGCATCGGAAAGGAAAAAATGAAAATGAAAAGAATCGCGCGCATGTTAGAAGTATGTACCAAAAATAAGGTAAAAAGGCATCGCTTTCTAAAAACCACCGCTGGAATCATAGTTGTCTTGCTTATACGGCACTTTCAGGAAGTCAAAAGTTCCCGGTTTGACATTGATATTGAAAGCATAGGTACCTCTCGTTGGCTGCCAATTAAAGGACATCTGCCAACAGTGAAGGTCGCGTGTCAATCCAATATCAGGATAGGTAATTTGGTTAGAAATGAAATCATACCCAATGTTGCCAAAAAAGATAGACCAATTGGGTGTCAGTCGCATACTTCCGATCATATTGACACTATTGGTAGTCACCATGGTGATATCCGGTCCATCCATCCCCATTCGAAGCGCACCAAATTCATGACTGATACTAAATCCTGACAGAAGTTCTGCAAATCTGGAGGTTTGGTCCTGGAAAGAATTTCCTTTGGGTGGCGGTGGTCCGGTGATCGTGCCTGATGTAAAAATATTCTTTATGTCATTGAAGGAAAGTCTGGTGGATAATCGAACTCGAAGGGCGTCAAAACGCATTAACTTATTATCTGTTTCCAGAAAAAATTCTTTACTCAGGCTTCCATTTTCTTCCAATCCATAAAATGAATAGACCGCTCCAATGGAAAGCGTTGTAATGCCTTTGAAAAACCTCGTATTTCCACTGATGGACAGTGGGGTAAATTTATTGTACTCAGCAGCCATGTTGTAACTACCTCCTACACTTATATTGTCAAACAATTTTAACTTCTTCTCCGTGCTGTCCTTTTTACTATAATATTTGGCTTCAAATAGATTCGTAAATGAATAGTTCAAGTTTGCATTCTTGAGGGTCGTGGGGCGAACACTATACATTAAATTGTCAAAGCGACTCATCGAAACCGTTGAATCAGGATAGAGCACGCTGAATTGCACATCCTGATAATAGTTATGCGGAGAAGCAGGGGAATAGGAAAAACCTAAACTTGGTTTTATAACATGCCGCAAACCTCTTAACCATCCTTTTTTAAAGGAAAGCGTATTGAAAATCTGTGTGTTTAAATTGATACTTCCTGACAGCCTTCGAAATGCTTCAAAACCCGGTGTGAGTGTGCTATTAATTTCTCCATTGCTCACCGTATCTTTCATGATGACAAAACCTGTGCCATCGGGATAAAACAGGGTATCATTCTCTACAAAATCCATATCGTTGGGATCAAACTTAAACATTCGATCCTGTGTTTTAAAAAACCAGGTTTCTGAATAATCAAGGGAAGGCGTCAAATTGAAATTCTTCAGAACATTGATATTCATTGACGTGCTGGCTCTGTGTTGTGCACCATACTGAGCGTTCTCCCAGGCCATGGCATCAAAAAGTGTAGTATCTGTAGTAGTTATTTGTGCGGTTGAGTTACCAGCATATTGAAAGGCAATTTTCTCATACCATTGTTCCGGACCGGGTTTTCTTTCATTTTTGAAGGGATAGATTCTATTCAGTCTAAAATTGAGCTCCGGTGCATTGATGGTCACCAAATGTGACTGTGTATTCTGGCTATGATTAAACGCCGCTGTCAGTGAATAGGGTTTGCCTTGAAAAGTGCGACTATAGTTAAAGTTGGATGAATATGAATTTGTCAAAGCACTTTGAGCATCATTATAATTCAATGCTTCGAAGTTATTACTCTGAATGTTTATACTTCCGCCCAATGTCTGATAGGGATTTGCTTTGGAATCCTGTGTGTGCGTGAGACGAATGGAAACTGATTTCTCCACTTGATTACGATAATCATTCGGAATTTCAGAAACTCTGTAGGAGTATCTTAAGGCTAAATTTCCTCTAAACTTATATTTCTGTGCATAATTGGTGACCAGTCCTGCGCCCCAGGTTCCATTGAAATAGATATCTCCCAAAATTTTTACATCGGCCCAATCACTCACCGGAAAATAATACCCAATATCTCGTATACCAAATCCCCATTGTGGTGACTGCTCATAGTCTCTTGGCATGATAAGTCCGGCCGTACGTGTTTCTGAAACCGGATAAAAACCAAAAGGAAGCCAAATCGGTGTCGGCACATTAAACAATTCCAGGTTGGATGCACCGATCACAGCCAGCTTATCCGGGACTGTTTTTACTTTTGTGGCTCTTATGCCAAAATGTGGAGTTGGATGGTCACAAGTGGTAATCAATGACCTGTATGCATATAAAACGTCATCATCATTTTCTATATCTGGATTAGCCGCCAGAAATTTGGTGCGCTCACCATGAATATGTAGATCACCTTCCTGCGTCACGGCATCATAAATAATTCCTTTCCGCGTGATAAAATTATAGCTCATTTGCTTGGCCTTAAACGCTTCCTCCCCCATTGTAAACTCAGGAAAGCCTGCAAGATTTCCAAGACTATCAGGCAGCCCTTGCGCTGTGGCGATGCTACTATCGAGATCAACGACGATATAAGCCGCTTTTAAGGTTAAATCCTTGTATTTAACGTAAGCCTCTCCAAACAGATGCACTTTATGCTCTTTGTTGTCCAAATAATTGGAATCAACAGATCCATACAGGACTTCTGCATCGAGACCATCGGAGGAGATAACAATCTGAGCATTCTCTAGGGTGTTATTTTCAGCCTTTAACAAAGTGTCCTGCATGGGAGCTTCCTGAACTTGTTCCGGTAGGAGGATATCTGGCACAGAATCCATCACCTGTCCTGAAGCCGTCATTGCCAGGCAGTTACAAAAAAGAAATATGTATTTGAAATGCTTCAAAGATTCACTAAACCTAAAAATCGAGAGAATAAGCCATTTGATGGGGTCGTTTTCTATGCGTCCAAATCAATGTTCAGGGCTGTGCCCTGGGGTAGCTTTAAAAAAATATACAAAATGCATTTGTCCATTTACTTACATATTACTATTTTTGCTAATGTTATCTCTATAATCAAAGGTATGAAAGTTTGGAACGGTAGTAAAACGTCAATTCGGCAGATCCTGTCCACAACAGGTTTGATTTTAACGTTATGTTTAGGACTTTCTATATGCTTACAAGCTCAGGAACCCTACAAAATAAGGAAAATCGTTCTAGATCCGGGCCATGGTGGAAAGGACCCTGGCTGTAGTGGAAAACACTCCAAAGAAAAGGAGATAGCGCTGGCCATTGCTTTGGATTTGGGGAAAAAGATAAATGAAAGATTTCCGGATATCAAGGTAATTTATACGCGCCAAACGGACATTTTCATCCCTTTAAACGAGCGTGCGGCCATCGCCAATCGAAATAAGGCAGATCTTTTTATTTCCATTCATTGTAATTATATAAGTGTTCGCAATCGGGCCACCGGCTCTGAAACCTATGTATTGGGTCTTCATCGTGCCGAGGACAATCTGGATGTAGCTAAGCGTGAAAATGCATCTATTCTCCTGGAGGAAGACTATGAGAAGACGTATGAAGGCTTCGATCCCTACTCTCCTGAAGGTCATATCATCCTGTCCATGTTTCAAAACGCTCATCTTGAGCAGAGTATACTATTTGCCACTTATGTTGAAAATACCTTTAAGGAGTTGGCCAAACTGCCCAGCAGAGGTGTAAAACAAGCCGGATTTCTCGTTTTGAGAGAGACGACGATGCCAAGTGTGCTTATTGAAACAGGGTTTTTGAGTACGGATACTGATGAAAACTACCTGATGAAAAAAGAAAATCAGGAAGAAATGGCCGGAACGATGCTTAAGGCATTCACCAGATATAAAAATAAAATAGAAGATCCTTTGGTCGCTGAGGCGAATCCAGCCATTTCAAAAAATACAACCGCTTTATCGACTGATCCAGTTAAAACCCAGGTGAAAAGTGACCCAAAATACCCGCAAAAAGTAGCCTATCGGATCCAGATTGCGGCCTCCTCCTCTGCCACTCCGGACGAGCGATTTCGTAGGATAGAAGACCTTGAAGTGGTCAAAGAAGGAGAGATATATAAGTATCTAGTGGGCTATTTTAGTAGTCCTGATGCCGCCAGACCACGACTAAGTGTATTGAAAGTCGATGGCTTTGAGGGTGCTTTCATTGTTGCCTATAAGGATGGTCAGCGAATTAAAGCGTAAATTTCATTTTCAAAAAATAGGTTGTTCATTGCCATCGAAAGTTAACTTTGCGCTTTGAAGTGCACCTAACTGGCATTTTATAAGGTTGAAACATTCTTCAACTTTATCTATTTATTAAAGTGAAAACTATTCATAGTGAAGATTTCAAACGAATTTAAGATTGGTCTGATGGCCATTATTGTGGTGGTTGCTTCTGTTTGGGGATATAAATTCCTCAGAGGACAAAACCTGCTGAAGCCTACGAATAGCTATTATGTTCGATACGCCAATATTGATCAATTAGCCGCCACCTCCCCTGTATTGATTCGTGGGCTAAATGTGGGAACGGTATCAGAACTTGAGTTAGATAAAGACATGGTCACGATCATCGCTACGCTCAATATCAAAAAGGGCATTAAAATTCCGGCAGATGCAGAAGCGGTTGTG
>JBBKXT010000174.1:0-3155 GCA_037969625.1 Saprospiraceae bacterium | reverse complement strand
AAAACACTTATGTGCCGGACCTCTTTCTGCCTAAACGAATATTGGACATGAATACGGCGACGGCAATTGATTTGGATTCGTTACCGGGAATTGGTTCTGTCTTTGCCGACCGCATTATTAACTACAGGAATAGTCTGGGTGGCTTTTATGATTTGGAGCAGATCAAAGCATGTTATGGGATCCCGCCGGAAACTATTGACAAAATAAGACCTTTGGTGACAATTACGCAGCCTTTGACAAAACAACATGTGAATGAAATTGATTGGAAAACATTCTATCATCCTTATCTGGATAAAAAATACAGACCCATGATTCTTGCTTACAAAAAAAATCATGGTGCATTTAAGTCCCTCGCGGAATTCAGAAAGGTATTTCCACCGGACACGTCGTGGTGTGATGCCTTACTACCCTATCTCACCTTTGAAAGTGAAAACTAAACTTAACATGATGATGATGATGATGCTATACTCAAATGCGCTTGCTTGATCAGGTCTTGATAGAAGCACTGTACTTCTCCACAAAAGACTTCATCTCGGAGACCATCGCCGGACTACCAATTGAAATCGTCGCTCGTTGATGGAGATCATAGACCGGCAATTCAAGAATACGTTCAAGATTGCAGGTCATCGCGATCCCTCCGGCTTGCTCCACAATCATCGCCATCGGGTTGCACTCATAGAGTAATCTAAGTTTGCCTTTAGGGTACTTGCGGGTGTGTGGATAAAGAAATATCCCACCCTGAATCATAATTCTGTGAATATCAGATACCATCGATCCGATATAGCGGAGACCAAAGTTCATATCCGAACAGTGGTCAATATAGCGCCTCATCTCAAGGTCAAACTTCAGATAGTATCCCTGATTAACGGAGTAATAGGCACCATCATTGGGGATTCGAATACCCGGATGGGAGAGGCAGAACTCCCCGATCGATGGATCGAGTGTAAACCCATTGACTCCATGGCCCGTGGTATACACTAAAATAGTAGACGTCCCATACAGCACATAACCTGCAGCGACCAGTGCTGTACCCGGTTGAAGAAAATCCTCAAGCGTGGCAGGCCCTGTAAGATCGGACACTCGGCGATAGATACTGAAGATGGTTCCCACAGAAACATTGACATCAATATTACTTGAGCCATCCAACGGATCAAAAACGACTACGTACTTGGGCTTCTTTTTGGCGACCGGAGGAATTAGTACAAAATCTTCAAGCTCTTCTGAACCAATAGCAGCACACTCCCCACTATTTCCCAGACACTCGATCAATTTATCATTGGCATAGATGTCCAGCTTTTGGACCGTATCACCGGATTCGTTTTCAGCGCCGGCAACACCTATAATATTTACCAATCCGGCTTTATTTACCTCGCGATTAATAATCTTAGCCGCAACGCCAATATCCCTTAGCAGATTGGTGAGTTCGCCGGTGGCACTCGTGTATTCCTTTTGCTGTCGGAGGATAAATTCATCGAGTGTTACAATTCTATTTCTATCAGACATATCCATAATATTCTCCTCTAAATTAAACTCTTTTTAATACCCGCCATAAAATCTTCTCAAAAACCACTCCATACACAGTGCCGTCAACAACACCAAACATAACCATTTGAGATGAATCAATGGTCTGGTCTGCGTACTGCTGTACAAAACAGGCTTTATGCGGTCATTGGCTTTAATCTGTTCCGCCAACTGGTTCATCTGATCAGCGTATACGAAACTCCCACCCTGGCGCTCCGCTAATTGCCTCAGCAAACCATGATCTGCCGTAGAAGTCATTGACTCCAGTTGCACAGGTTGAACAATAAACTTTCCATTGTGCGTTTGTCGAATCCCATTTAACTCCGTCGTCGCCGTATAGGTATAATTTCCTTCCGGGTATCGACCAATCTCAAGTGCATAGGATTGACTTGACGTATTAAAAGCGAAATTAAATTCCTCCCGCGCTTCATTTCGAATAATCATCAATACTTCCGGTGTATTAATCAACTCATAATTATCATTAAACAATTCGGCCTGAAAAGAAATATCTTCCAGTTCTGTGAAAAGACTCTTGGGTGTAGAAACTCTGAACTTTCGCTTGTCTGATTTTGTAGAAGCATACTGACAGATTTGACTCAGCAACTCATGGGTAATTTCCTTTGACCCGTTTTGCAATTGATCGTAAAGTTGCCATTTCCATATGCCTTCCCCCGCGATCACGACCGTTCTGACATCATTCTGTTCGCCCATGAGGATCATCGGAAATTGTGTGTCCACTCTTCCGATACGCTGATAGGAGAATATCTGTGCCAAAGGCGATGCCGTATATTCTCCATAAGGTGCATACAAAGGACTAAAAGATTCGAGCTTCGACCGCAAGTCATCTGTTGTATTAAAACTATTAAAGCCTTGATTATAAACCATCGTGACTTCATTGGGCGTTCGACTATCCCCATTTTCGATTTTCAATAACGATTGTGCATAATTGAAAGCATACAAATCTGTTTGATACCCGGTCACAAATATTTTGGGGATCTGTTGCTTATTAATTTCAACTAAAACTGGTGCAATGAGCTGTTTCGATGAAGGCAGCTGGTGCAAAACGATCAAATCATACTGCTTCAGATCTTCTACTTTAACATCCGCCGCCATTTCAATGCTTACTTCATAATTCCGCTGTTCTAATAATGCGGCCTTCCAAACTGCCAGATCCGGATGCGGGCTATTAGCCAGCAAAAGGACATTGAGTCTGCCATCAATTACTTCGACAAAAAAGTCTCTACTATTATTCACATAGGTAATTTCATTTTTGACCTGAGCCAACTGTACGCGGTACCGCTGCACACCACTATGGTTTGCTTCAATGGTAAATTCATGGGTACTAAACCACGGATCTGAATTGATATCGACTGGGACGCTTTCCAAGAGAACACTTTTACCATCTTGTATATGTCTGACCTCTAAAACAGAGGAAGCCCCCATCAATCTTTCCGCAGAGATATCAGTCTGCACTGTAAATTTATCACCGAGATAAGCGATGCTATTATGAAATACATTTCGCACCTGAAGATCTGTCTTCATGATTGTATCACCCAATGCAATTACATTCATCGGGGCCTTTTGAACAGAAGTTGTATACAATGGATTTTTTCCTCTGTTGATCGCACCATCCG
>JBBKXT010000173.1:0-2998 GCA_037969625.1 Saprospiraceae bacterium | reverse complement strand
AAGCAATGGCATGTGTTGAAGACGAAAACAAAATGTGAAAAGTTTGTCAGAGACAAGTTGATATCCATGGGCATGGAAGCGTTTGTTCCTTTAAAAAAGCGAACAGCAAAATATAGACGGAAAGTTAAAGTGTATGAACTCCCTTTGATCACCTGTTACACATTTGTTCGGCTGGATAAGCAAAGGAGAAGTCAGGTCTTGTCACTTCCGTATGTTCAGGGATTATTGCGGATGGATGGCAAAGATTGCTTGGTGAGTGATCGGGAGATGCAGTGGTTGTATAAAGTGTGTGGAGCGGATGTCGAAGTAACAGCGGAAACTTTATCCATGGAAAAAGGGGATAAGGTTATGTTGGCTTATGGGCAATTGGCCGGCATGGAGGGACAAATTATTTCGAAGCGATCTAAACATGAAGTGATTGTTGCGTTGGAAAGTCTTGGGTTACAAATGGTGATTCAGGTGGATCCAACCATCCTGGTGAAAGTATAAATTAAGTGTAGGCTGTAAAGGGTACACATTATATATAGTAAAGGATCAGCTCTCCTTTTTCGATCAAAAAAGATCAATAAAAGAGCAACAAGATTGGATTGTCATTGGCGTATAGGCCGCGACCTATCGAATGGCGAAGCCGTGTTAAAAAAGGATGGTTGAGAGCGTTGAGCACGCAGTGCCTTTGGCGCTTGTTGTTGAGAGCGTTTAGTTTAAATCTCGCGTCTCTTTTGTGTAAGGGTTATGAAGTGAGAAAGATTGCTCGCGCGTCGTATGTCGAAAAGTCGCGTATCGAAAAATCACAGTTCTTTTTGATAAAGGTTTAATGTTAAAAGGATAATTTAATTTTCGTAATTCATCATTCACTCCGCATTCATGAATAACATCCACCCCATAACGGATAGAACGATCTCCAGGGTCGACAAGGAACTGCGGCTTGGGCAATATGCGAAAGTGTTTTGGTTTACCGGACTATCAGGATCAGGTAAAAGCACGCTGGCGATTGCTTTGGAAAGGAAATTATTTGATATGGATTATCAGGTCGTGATACTCGATGGGGACAATATCCGGACAGGAATCAACAACAATCTGACATTTACACCGGAAGATCGAAAGGAGAATATCCGTCGAATTGCAGAAATAGCAAAATTGTTTTTAGAGAATGGTATGATTTGTATTGTGAGTTTTATTTCTCCAACACGAGAGATGAGGCAGGGCGCAAAAGAAATCATCGGTGCGGAAGATTTTGTGGAAGTATATATAGACACGCCAATTGAAATTTGTGAAGCGCGAGACGTAAAGGGGCTTTACAAAAAAGCGCGAGCCGGTGAAATAAAAAACTTTACCGGAATTAATGCCCCTTATGAAATTCCTTTAACCCCTGAAATTCACGTGCTCACAGCAGAAGCATCTGTGGATCAATCGATGGACGTGCTACTTGACCAGGTTTTGCCATTGATCCGATGGTGAGTGTATGTAAAATGTCACTGCTGACAGATCGTAAATGGAAGTTTCATTTGATATGCTGAAGCTTTTATTCTTAGAAATTTAAACTGGTTATAGATTAATTAGAAGAATGGAAAAATCAACTTAAATTTTCTAAACTTTTGCACCGACGAGGTACAAAAACTAAACTATCTAAACTCAACGTCTACTCAAATAGCTTAGCAACAATAATTATCGCGAATGAAATATTATTTGAATCATCTTGAAGAATTAGAGTCAGAATCTATTTTTATTTTGCGTGAAGTGGCATCGCAGTTTGAAAATCCTGTTTTGTTATTTTCCGGAGGGAAGGATAGTATACTGATGGTCTATCTGGCTATTAAAGCGTTTCATCCGGCGCGAGTTCCATTTCCACTATTGCACATTGATACCGGGCACAATTTTCCGGAAGCATTGGAATATCGCGATTGGTTGATGAAACATTACAATCTACGGTTGCATGTAGGTTCTGTTCAAAAAGCCATTGATGAAGGAAAAATAACAGAAGAGAAAGGATTCAATGCGAGCCGCAATAATCTACAGACCTATGTTCTTCTGGATGAATTAGAAAAGGGGAAGTATGATGCAGCACTCGGCGGTGGTCGAAGAGATGAAGAGAAAGCTCGTGCTAAAGAAAGATTTTTTAGTCATCGCGATGAGTTTGGTCAGTGGGATCCAAAAAAACAGCGGCCGGAATTGTGGAACTTATTCAATGGACGAAAAAATTTTGGTGAACATTTTCGAGTGTTTCCGATCAGTAACTGGACCGAGCTGGATGTGTGGAATTATCTGGCAACAGAAAAAGTACCATTGCCCTCTTTATATTTTGCCCACAAACGCAAAGTTTTCGAACGCGATGGTGTCCTCCTTTCGGATTGCGAATACATCACAAGACGGCCAGAAGAGCATGTTAAAGAAGAGATGATTCGCTGCCGCACGATTGGTGATATGACATGTACCGGTGTCTGGCGATCCGGTGCTACTACACTTGAAGAGATTATTGAAGAAGTGGCTACTTCTCGTTTGACAGAGAGAGGAGGTCGATCGGATGATAAGCGGAGTGAGACGAGTATGGAGGATCGGAAGAAGCAGGGGTATTTTTGATGGAGCTGTGTCAGTGTTCATGAGTTTAGAGAGTTTAGATCAGCGCCTTTGGCACTTTAGTTTAGAGGGATTAGTTTTTGTGGTGGTTCGGTGTTCATGAGTTTAGAGAGTTTAGATCAGTGCCTTTGGCACTTTAGTTTAGTGGGTTTAGTTTTGGAATATTACAATGGTTTAGAAAGAAGTATCACTCGATGATTAAAAACCTAAACGCTATCATCTTTAGATGATCGTACTCAACCTCGACACCGCAAGGAATCGTAACTAAACCTCCTTTGCTCGCCAGAGCTCTTGCGTCGGCGAGTCTCAACACACAGTCAACAGAATAATCAATGACAAATAACAATCAATCGGATGCCACAGATACCTCCGTCGAACTCCTTCGCTTTACCACCGCAGGCAGTGTCGACGATGGCAAATCGAC
>JBBKXT010000172.1:0-9756 GCA_037969625.1 Saprospiraceae bacterium | reverse complement strand
CATCTATCATCTCGGCGAAGATGAGTTTACAGATATAGATGGCATCGTCACACCCATCGATGGCTCGGATGGACTTACATTAAACGGAACTGTCTTTGTCGATTATAAACTGGGTGCAGCAAATGTGCTGGAGTTTAGCTTGGGCTTTCCTTTTGTCGTGAGAGAATCACGTCCTGATGGTCTGACTAGAGGTTTTGTGTTTGGTGCGGGCTATTCAAAGCAATTCTAAGCGAAGGTCATTCAAAGGGACTTTGAGAAAACATTGGATGTGATTTGGAAGCATTGTTTCCTTTAAAACAATATTTTTATCAAACCGAAGTTTTAATCCTAATATTCAATCCTTCATTTTTTTTTATAAATGAATACAACAACAACAAATACAGTACCTGTCAAAAGGAATTATGCAATTCTAATTCCATTTATTTCTGCTCTCCTGAGTGTTTTGTTTTTAGCCTTTATCGATGAGGGCTATTATGATTTTCGATGGATGGCGGATGCGGGTAGTTGGGTGGCATTTGGGATTTATATCGCGATATTTTTTGTCCTTCAAGCACTGATTTACAATTTTGCACTCAGCGCACTTAACGGATCCATGAAAAATATTCTGATGCTCGCAGTCGTGACACCGGGTATACTTATTTTGATCTTGTGGCTGATTTTTTGAGTGAAAACACTTATTCGATCCTAAGTAGTGATTTGTAACTGAATGTTACGGTTAGAAGGAAGAATAGTGTTTTGCCCGGAGGAAAAGCTGAATAGGCCTTGAGGCAAATTATCTTTTTCGGTGTTCAGAATGAATTAGTATCGTGCGAACTCACATTCTGTATCAATAGCTCTGAATCGGGATCCATACACTGCATGAAAACCAGGCTTCAAGACAACATTTATTCCTGCTGAGAAAGTTGCCAGGCTTCCCCCATCATTGATGATCACGAAACAGCCATCACCTGTTTTTATTCGACCCGGGGTTTTGAGGGTATAGGTGGAATTTCCCAAAACAACATTACATATAATTTCGTCAGATACAGAAGGTGGATGCATGCCTACAGCGAACCATGCTTTGCCTGTTTGAATGGCTTGATTGGAACACAAGCCAAATAGAACAGTGGCTGCCTGAACCCAGGCTTCGCGCGCATCAGCATAATCAGAAGTAGGTCCTAAAATCACTGTCCGTGCATAGTAAGCGATATGTATGGCATCTTCCATGCCTATCCCTTGCACGTCCCACGAGTAGCCTTGTCCATTGGAAGCATGACAGGTATTCCCATCATTCCAACCGGAACCTCCTTCGACGAGCAGGTAGAACATTTGATTTTGTACACCGCTATTTGTATGTACGCCACAATTGTCCGTTTCCCCATCAGGATCACATCCATTGATTTCGTACCAATTCGTTCCTCTATAGGTATTGGGTTGATCGAAATTTTTTGTGCAGCCACCTCCCAAGTCAACATCCTGAGCACCCGGATCGATAAAGTAGCGTAAAGGGTTGTGACAATTGCCGTTGCTACTAAGTTTGTCCCATCCTAAAAACCAATCATTTGACTCCATTACATCAAATTCGATCCACTCACCAAATATATCTGCGAAGGATTCATCCAGAGCGCCGGATTCTCCCTCATATTCCAAATCTGACGTATAGGCATCAACTCCATGCGTAAATTCATGCCCAACGATGTCCAAAGCATTGTAGTCATCAGTAACATCAGAGCTATTGCCGATCCCAATATTTATCTCATCATCCCCAAAATAGTCGTAGTGAAACGAGGCATTGTTGTTTCCACCACTTTCAAAGTAAACGCCTTGGTAAATATCTATATCTCCATCATCATCGTCGTGACCGTTACGATCAAATTCATAGAGGTAAGCGAGAAACGATTTTTTAACGCCCCATAATGTGGTTGCTGCGGAGCGTTGCCAATCTGTGGTCCATGTGTTGCCTGGATCCGTAAAAATATCATCGTCATTTGTGGCATCGTATACACCATAAAGACTATTGTGACAATCATCTTCCAATTCATAATTATCGCCTGCATCAGTCGTCGATACAAACTGTGTTCCGTAGAAATTTGAGATGAATGAGGTGGATTCACAATTGTGTTCTGCGGGTAGAAATTTGAGTATTTGACCGTCAGCGATATCGACATAATACTTGCCGGACCTGCCTCCTTCTACACAATAAACATGGTAGGTATAACAAAGACGGAGGGACATGTTTTTTGAGTTATAGAAAAATTCTTTTTCAGCTTTTGGAAAGTATGTAGCGAGGGGATCGCTTTGTTTTTGTTTTACTTTGGCTTCCTTTGTCGAGTCTTCCCAATAGTATTTTGAAGCACCAATATGATCGAGTAATTTGGTCAGCGCATCATCCTCATTTAGCAAACCAGTCTGATTAATTTGTTCTGCTGTTACAATTTTACCATTTCCACTGATTTCACCTTCTCTATTCTGATGTATGGTGTAATATGAACCATAAATTGGAATGTCCAAATAGGTTTGTTGAAATTTATAATGTAATTCGCCATTTATATCAGAAATTGTCTTTCCTAATCTCATGCCATATGGTGCTGATAGATTAAATGCTTCAGGATGGTGATCGAATAGGTTAGTTGGCGAAAGGTTTTCATCCTGTTTGAAGGTGACAGATCCACGCGGAGAAACATAATAAAATAGATTTGTATCAGGTGCCGATATAAAAGTATTGATTTGTCCATGCGCACTGAGACTGAAAACTAAGCATAAGGATGCTCCAGTGAATCGTATGTGTTTTAGGAAATTTTGAGATATCATTGTCACATATTTTTGAGAGAGCAAATGAAAGAATGAGTGAATGTTTTTCAACGAATGTCACCTCATTCAACTATTTCATGCGGATGTAATTCGTTTTACTGGTTAGCTTTGATCGCATCAATCTGCTCTTGAAGTTGTATAACATACAGTGTCAGTTCTTCTACTTTTTCCAATAATTTTCTATTCATTTCGCCCACTTCAAAGCCGTCCTTTTCTACATCAGCTGCTTTTGGAATATTGGGCAAATGGTTGTTGGTTTCAATGAAAGATTTTAAATCACTGAGCGGGGTTAGGGCATAGTCTGTTGCAAATACATAATCCGGCCAGTTAGCAGATACTTCTACCTTAAGTTCTTCGCAGATTATTTTTCCTGTTACCGTTAGTTTGTAGCCATCTGCAGTGGACAACATATTGCCGATGGCAATCTGGTCTCCATCAAGGTGAACCTTGTCCGTTGAGTGGATGTAGAGTTGATCTGTGAGTTGTTGAATTTTCGATCGATAGCTGTTATTAAACCACATGCCGATATAAGGATTATTACCTGTAATGCCAAGGGCTTCATTGCTCTGTTCGATTCTGATTCGACCCAGGACATCAAGTTTGGAAAGGGGACTTCCTGTCCCGATACCTATATTGCCATTGTCGGCAACTAATAATTTATTTCCCGAACCTACCTTCAAGGCACCTCCATCATTTTGTAGCGTTAAGGTTGTAGCATTTGCCCCATTTCGGGCAAGGATTTCATTATTGTCAAAAATGACATTTGTAGACGCTGCATCTCCTAACATCAAATACCCGTTTCCAGTGAATGGATTTGGATCTGCATCATCACCGCCTTCGATGTGTAGTTTAGCCAAAGGAGTGGTGGTTCCGATCCCCATATTTCCATTATCCTGAATTTTTACTTGATCTATACCATTGAAACGAAAAATCATGTCTCCAGTAGAATTGCCGGAATTAGTTCCCAGCCTTAGGTTTCTGCCATCTTGTAGCTGGATAAATGCTCGCTTTTCATCCGGATTGCCACCTGAAGTAGAGGCATTGTAAAATTGAATAGTCGCATTATCTGTAGTCAGCGCAGAGTGAATGGCGACTGCATCATTTCCCGTAGTTGCTCTTACATGTAACTGTGCTAATGGATTGAACGTAGTTCCATTCATATTAATGCCAACACGAGAATCGCTATTGACCATTAAGTCTTTTTTGGCTGTTCCATTAGCACTGAGACTGATATAGTTTGGACCATCTTCATCATTGGTGTATAGCATTTCAGCAAGAAAACTGCCATCCCGAATAAATCGTAAGCCACCCTTTTTCTCATCTTCGGTAGTCATTTCAAAATTGACTAAAGGTGCGTATGGAATATTCCCTAACGCACCCGGATAGGACACCATAATGGATCCACCATTAACATGAAATTTTCTTTCCGGTGTTGATGTGCCTATGCCTACATCGCCTGTACTATCGATGAGCATCCTGGTTACACCGTTCAGTCGCACCGAAAAATAGCCGCTACTATTTCCGATACTTGTTCCTAGTCGTACATTGTTTCCGGAAAGTTGAAAATATCCCTTATTGACACCAGCGTTTTGAAGCTGAAGGGTAGCGTTTGTATTGTTTATTGTGATCGAACCACTTTCTGTGAGCATATTTCCAACCAGATGTAATTTTGATGAAGGACTTGATGTGCCAATCCCGACATTGCCAACTAAGTTATGATATTGGTTATCCGCGACAACTGTCCATCCTGTAGACCCTCCTCCTCCGCCAATTTCATCTTCTCTGGCTATCCTTTTCCAAAGGGAACCATCATAAAAATAAATGCCTGATGCATTAGGACCTGAGGTATTGGTTTGGTATACCAATAGGCCTGTAGTAGGGCTGCCGATCGCGGTACGTTCTGCTGCTGTCATACGTGGGAAAAGGAAACCTTTTGTTGTGCTTTTTACTTCCAGTGCTGCGCTGACATTTGGGGCAGCACCTGTCCCTACACCTACACTCCCTGAATTATTATTGTATTGATCGTTTCCTGATAGAGTCCAGGATAGCGTAGGGATTTCATCTTTTTTAGCGACTCGTTTCCACGTACCTCCTGAGAAGGTAGTTTCGTAATAATAAAAACCAGGGGTAGCCGGAGGTGAACCGTACGTGTCAGTTTGAAATACGACCAGACCGGTTGCCGGACTACTTATAGCTACCCTTTGGGCGCCAGTCATCCTGGGGATAAGTAATCCTTTATCCGTACTGGTCAGGTCAAGAATCGCAGATGGATCAGGGGTCGTTGTGCCAATACCTGCATTGTTTTGTCCGTTTGCACTTAAGCTGTAAACAAAGACGAGGAAAAGTAGAATCCGAGATTTCATGCGCATTACATTTTAGAAGTGTGAAAAGTGGGTGTTAAAGCATCAAGTTCAATGATGAGTTGGAGCAAAGGGGCAAAGGCTGGGTTTTGGTTTAGATAAGAGGTTATTTGGGGTGCCAGATAGGTGGATGAGGATGCATTGCCTTTCAGACGCATCGGGAGGTATATATATTGAAGCCATTGCCAGAGATCCGGATTGGTTTTTTCGTCGTATGTATTTACCCAGGCAGGCGTACTTTCTGACCATACGCCGATATTTTTCATGGCATCTTGTATGCGTTCTACATGCATTTGAATTGTATAGCTTGCCATAGGTCTAGATTCTTTTTCAAAGACAAACCTACAGGATCACATTTCATGGACTAAAGGTTATTTACATAATGGAGCATATTGAATAATTAGAGGTCGTAGTCCTTTATTTTGCGGTTGTTATCCCAATCTTTGTTCGACTTGAGTGATTTACCGGTCAACTTAAATGATAGAGTGGTACTGTAGGATATCCAGGCTTAATTAGATTTGTACATCAAGACGACATTTTCAAAATATGGCCTCTTTGCCTGGATGGTTATTCTATACAGCTATAGCCCTCTGTTGCCTGCTCAGCAACTTTCCTTTAGGCATGTTGGCAATGACCAGGGATTGTTCAGCTTAGGGAATTGGAATGTAACGCTTGACCACTACGGTTTCATTTGGTTAGCGACAACCGATGGTCTGGTACGATTTAATGGAAAGGAATCCACAAATTATTATCATAGCACACATCCGGAACTACCAATTGATCAAATTGGGTTTTTATATTGCGATAGCCACAATCAAATATGGGTCTGCACTCGCGAAGGATTGGTTTGTATCGACAAACATCGGCAGTTTCTTCGGCAGACTATTATGGATACAATCCCGGATTTGGCAGTTTATTTTTGTTTTGAGCATCAAAATGGGGAAATGTATGCCATTACAAATCGTGGTGCTTTCGCGAAGCCTTTTGAGGCTACTGAGTGGAGAAGTCAACCGTGGTTGGACAAATTTATTGCAAACAGGAGAATAAAAGACATTAGGCGTTTTGATGAGGATAGATTTCTATTGGTGCTTCCTTCATATGGCGTCTTGTTAATAAACCTTAAGGAGAAAAAGCAGGAAAGTTTTATTCCTATGCAGGGGATTAGTTGTGCTATAAAATATGATGACAAAAATATAATTATTGGCAAAAGTGGCGAATTTGGTTTATGGCTGGTCAACTATTCAGATACATCAAAAAAGCGTTTTATTTCGCCACCGCCTTTTTTCCATGGCAACAAAATTCATGAACAAATCAATTTCATGGTTCGGGCTGCGGATGATAGGATCTATATAACGACTGCGGGAGAAGGAATGCTGAGCATAGATCATGACTTATCATCCTTTGTTCAATATACCCATGATCCGGTCAATCCATTATCTGTCACAAGCAATAGCCTCCGGTACATCGTGGCCGATTCTTCCGGTAGCTTGGTGATCACTTCAGTAGAAGGCGTCAATTACACCAATGTGCTCAATACAAATATCGAGTATGTTAATTATCTCAGGACATCGGAAGGGTACATCAGTGATGATCGCATTATCAGTTTGGCCGAGGATAGCCTTCACCAGCTATGGTGTTGTACCAGAGATAAAGTCTTTATCTATACTCAGGATTCAAAAGAAGCGAAGGAGATTTATTTGCCTCAGAACGCAGGCCACCAGTATGATGAGCTTGCACCGATCTGGGTGGAGTGTGATACGGAAGGAAAAATGTGGGTAGCTCTAAGAGGGGAAGGGATAGCGGTATTTGATCGCTCGGGCAAAATTGAAAAACTGATTTCGCCTTCAGATTATCCGGGATGGAATGTGGCATTGACCAGGCCAAGGATTATTGAAGAAGGTCGTGACGGGTATATGTATATAGGAACAGAAGATGGACTGTTTCGGATTGAAAAGAAAGGCTTCAAACTGGATACTTTTTCAGCGGACAAAGAATTATTTAAATTAAGGAAAGAAAGAATAGTAGATATTTTGCCTGTCAATGATGGTCTTTGGGTGTCTTCTTCGCCGGATGGAGCAGCCTGGCATTATTCCTTTACCAAAAAGAAATTGAGGCAGTTTAATGCTAAAAATGGATTGCCGACGAATCGAATCTATGGCCTCACCGCCGGACTAGAAGGAGAAATTTATATTGGCTCATATAATGGGTTTTCTATTCTATATCCTGATGATACTATCCGCACATTTATCAAAGGAAATGGCCTCATCAGTCCAAGGGTTGAAGCCTTGGAAACGGCGGATGATGGATCGGTATGGATCGCTAACAACTATAATTTACTGAAGTACGATCCAGCTATCGGCGAGATATTCAGGGTTAGCGGAAGGCAGGGTGTCCTGAATATGAACTTTGTGGTCATGGCTTCTACTAAATTGTCTTCAGGTAGAATTGCTTTTGGTGTAAATAAAGGATTTGTAATTATCGATCCAACGGAAATAAGTTTTGGAAAAGACACACTTAAAGTATTTGCATTTTATCAGGATGAATTAGGACGGGAGATAGAATGTTTGCCGGATCAAAAAATTGAGTTTGCCAATACGCAGCAGAATATTCGGTTCACCTTTGCTGTCAGTGATATGATGATTGCTGACCAGGTCACCTACCGATACAAAATGTCATCAGATGATCGCGCCGGCTGGTCCATCCCATCGATTAATGAGGCCATCACGTTTAATCTTTCTCCGGGATATTATGAACTGGAAGTTGAGGCGTATGATGGCCATAGTTGGTTTGCGCTCCAGGGCCCAATACAATTCCGAATTAAGGCTCCATGGTGGAAGCAGATTTGGTTTCTTGTCTTATGCGGGTTTTTTATTATTGGAGGAATCGCCTTCTTCATTCAACGAAGGTTTGCAGGGATACAACACAAACTTGCTTTAAGCCAACAAATCAATGATTTGGAATCAAAGGCATTAAAGGCACAGATGAATCCTCATTTTGTTTTTAACAGCCTCAATGCTATTCAGGAATGTATTGTGACCGGGAGGATTGATGAAGCTTATACCTATTTATCAAAATTTTCCAGATTACTCAGACTCGTACTTGAACATTCTGACATGACTTCTATTACGCTACATGAGGAGATGGAAGTGTTGTCATTATATGTTTCTCTGGAAAAACTCAGATTTAAAGATGAGATGGCATTTCAATTTAAAATCGACGATGATCTGGATCCGGAAGAAATAAAAATTTCTCCTATGCTCATTCAGCCTCATCTGGAGAATGCGATTTGGCATGGACTGCGAAATAAGGAGGGCGAAAAAACATTGACACTATCTATTTCAGAGAAGGAAGAACATTACCTTGAAGTTGTGATTGAGGATAATGGCATCGGTAGGGTAAAAGCAGAAGCATTAAGGCAACATAGGCTCGGGGGATCTAAGCACAATTCAAAAGGCAAACTTCTTTCCGGTAACCGGATCGATTTATTGAAGGCAAAGTTTCCGCTGACCGCTATGCTGATCAACGATAGGTATGATGTTCATGGTAATGCTACTGGTACACAAGTATGTTTAAAGATTCCGATATTGGATATTTAATAAGTTTTTTTTGACGCGATCGTCTATGATTCGGATTTTAATAATTGATGATGAAATGGCAGCATGTAATATGTTGTCTATTCTTGTACAGAAGAACATGCCCTTGCCTCATGAGATCCGCATCGATCAGGATCCGGCACATGCGTTGACAATCTTAGATACTTATCAGCCCACGCTTGTGATGTTGGATATTGAAATGCCTGGGATGAATGGTTTTGATTTTCTTAATCAAGCAGGAACCTGGGATTTTGATGTGATTTTTACTACAGCTTATGACAAATATGCCATCAAGGCGATTCGATTTAGTGCATTGGATTACTTGTTAAAGCCATTGGATATTATTGAGCTTCAGAATGCACTCAACAGGCATATCATCCGGCGCAATCTTACTCAACAATCAAGGCATGATTTGGTGCACAACCTAATAGAAAATGTACAGAAGCAAGAACATGATGAATATAAGTTAGCGATTTCTACAGCAGAGGGTGTCTTCTTTTATCTCCCTTCAGAAATAATTCGTTGCGAAGGGGAGAGTAATTACACGCGTTTTTTTCCACATGGATTAAAGCCGTTGATGGTATCACATACGTTAAAGGATTATGAATCCATCCTGACAGATTATGGTTTTATGCGCGTTCACAAATCACATCTTGTCAACATGAAGTACGTTTCAAAAATCGATCGCGAAGGATCTTTATGGTTGCAAAACGGAGATAGTGTGCCGGTGTCCCGAAGGAGAAAGGAAGAGGTGATGAGGTATTTGAAAAATAATGACTAGAAGCGGTGAGCTGGGAGGAGTATGTGTTTAGCGCATCGCCTGCGGCTGGCTGTTTAGTTATATAGCCTCTGACGATATAGGTGTTTAGAAAGTTTAGTTTTTATCCTTCTATTTCGAGTTAAAATGCATTTTTTTTTAGAAATTCAAAAAAACTAAACACTCTAAACGAGCATGCCATCGGCGTGTGTTCTAAACTATCTAAACTCATTAGGACCCGGATAAATCTATGAGC
>JBBKXT010000171.1:0-2507 GCA_037969625.1 Saprospiraceae bacterium | reverse complement strand
GGTATTGCATTGTCGGGTGGTGGAACGCGTGGAATGGTTCATATTGGGGTGCTTCAAGCACTACAGGACAACGGTATTGAGCCTTCTGTGGTTTCGGGGACTAGCGCAGGTAGTATAGTAGGCGTTCTATATGCCCATGGCTACACGCCGAAAGAAATACTTAAAATAGCCAGTGAGCAAAGTCTCCTTCGGATGTTTTCATTGAAATTTCCTAATAAAGGATTCGCAAGACATTCGTTATTGAGAAGAATGCTTGGACAGCATATTCAGGAAAAACGTTTCGAAGATTTGAGTAAACCACTTTTTGTTGCCATCGCCAACCTCAATACGGGTAAGACAGAAATAGTATGCACCGGTTCGCTGGCGGATGTTATCGTGGCTTCTTGCTCTATTCCTGTGCTGTATGAGCCGATTCAAATAGGGAATGATTGGTATGTCGATGGGGGTTTGTTGATGAATCTTCCAGTTTCCCCAATTCGGTCATTGGCTTCTTATGTCATTGGCGTTAATTTGATTCCTCGTCATCGGGTCGCATCAGAAGAAGTAAACTCAATCATGGGCGTGGCAGCAAGATCATTTAGCCTTGCAGCTATAAATACGATCGAACCTGAACTAAAACATTGTGATATACTGATTGAACCGGAGGAAATTGCGAATTACAGCAGATTCAATTACAAAAATACACAGGAGATGTATGAGATTGGGTACAAAGAGACGATGCAGATGATGCCTCAGATTTTGGAGGGTTTAGAAAAAAAATAAATCAATAAACTGACAGAAGACCTGCGGGCAGGAATTTTACTTAGTTCATATACACCGCATAATCCGTCGTGTCCAGAATCTGCAGATCAATATCTTCCTTCAACGTGGTGGCTAAGGAGAAGCCAACATATTTAGCATATATGGGGAAAGTCTTGTGCTTTCGGTCAACTAATACAGCTACTTCTAGTTTTTTAGGAATGATCTCCAGAAGTGGTTTGCAACCATAAAAGATAGTGCGACCGGTATTTGCAACATCATCTACCACGATGATGGCTTTTCCTTTTAATGAGCTGATGGGGGTATCAACCTCAATTTCTGAAGTATTTGGTGCGGCAGGGTTTATTCTGATGGTGACAAGCTTGAGCTCGATTTCCGTGATTTTTTTTAGTTCTTTCAATAAGAGTTTCGCAAAACCAGTCCCATTATTATTAATTCCTACCAGGACGATGGTTTTTTCCTCAAAGTTATTTTCAAGAATCTCAATAGCTATTCGCTTGATTTTCTGTTTGATCTGGGTATGGTCTAATATTTTCATACAATGCGAAGATAAAGCAAATGATACTGCCTTTAGAGGGCCAATAACGTAGATTGTTTGGCGAAAATAGGCAGAGATGTGGAAAATTACTAATCTTTGTTTAACGCTAAGCAAACGTACCAATGGCTATTAGTATTATATTTTTCACTTTGATCACACTTATTGTCGCCAATAAGGCCGGCAAAGCCTACCATCGGATTTGGAAGAACATCCAGTTGGGAAAGGCTGAGAAAATTGAGGGTGATGAAGGTCAGCGTTGGAAAAACGTCTTACTGATTGCTTTTGGTCAAAAAAAGATGTTTAAAAGGCTCGTGCCGGCGATCATGCACTTATTTATTTACACTGCTTTTTTGTTGACGCAGGTAGAGCTGATCGAAATTTTTATTGATGGTTTTTTCGGGACACACAGATTTTTTGCGCAATATCTTGGATCATTATACACCATGGCCATTGGCTTAGTTGAATTACTTTCTGCGTTGGCATTGATCGCCACTTTTGTTTTCCTCATTCGAAGGAATGTTATCAAACTTGGACGATTTTGGAATGACGAAATGATTGGTTGGCCACGACTTGATGCCAATTTGATTTTGCTTGGAGAGATCATTTTAGTTGGCGCGATTTTAACAATGAATAGTGCAGATGTGATGTTGCAACAAATTGATCCTGCGCATTATCCTTCCACCGGCAATACGCCGGTAAGTAGCTGGCTAGGTCCTTTATTGTTTTCAAATTTCTCATCGGATTGGTTGATGTTTATCGAACGGATCGGATGGTGGGCACATGTGTTGGTGGTGTATGGTTTTATTATGTATTTGCCTTACAGCAAACACCTGCATATTTTTCTGGCATTCCCAAATACTTGGTTTGCTAAAACAAAGTCCAGAGGGGAGATGACCAATATGCCTGAGATCACCCATGAGGTACGCTCCATGTTAAGTTTGCCTTCAGACTTCACCCCTGAGGAAGGGGCGGAAGCTATTCCTGATTTCGGAGCTAATGATATCAAGGGGCTTTCCTGGAAGAATATATTGGATGCATACACGTGCACAGAATGCGGTCGATGTACTTCTGTTTGTCCTGCCAACCAAACCGGTAAAAAGTTATCTCCCCGGAAGGTGATGATGGATATCCGAGATCGCGCGGAAGAAGTAGGAGAAAAGATTGCATCTGGTGCTAAAAAATATATAAGTAAAGAATCCGTAGGTGACAA
>JBBKXT010000170.1:0-3835 GCA_037969625.1 Saprospiraceae bacterium | reverse complement strand
TCAATCGCAGCCTTTGGAGGCCCAATAGATGCAATCTTCCAGGATGAAATCCCTGGCTGGTTACCTGAAAAATTTGGGTGTTTCTCGATGCCTTTTGAAAAACAAACCGTCATTGAGAATGGATTTATTCGTGGCGGTTGTTTTATGGTTTTACGTAGTGTGTTGGTAGAGTTAAATGGTTTTGACAAGACATTAGGAGTCACAGGAGATAGTTTGCATTATGGGGAAGAAATAGAGTTGCAGCTGCGCATGCGAAAAGTAGGACATAAAATTGCCTACGATCCTTCACTTAGAACTGGTCATTTTGTTCGAACGGACAAACTTAACATGGGCTGGGTACTGCGCTCTGAATATGCCCGTCGCCGGGATAAAATGTTGTTTGAACCGGTGTCCTTTATGACCGCATTTGGTCATTTGATAAAAACAACACTCGGACGCTTTTTCTGGATTCCGGTTCATCTGATGAAAGCAATTTTTAACAGACGGTATACCTTTAAAAAAGCCTTTTTCCAAATCGCTCAGCCGATGGCTTATCGTGTAGGCGAATGGGTAGGTGTGCTTATACAAAAATCTAGAAAATAGTTTCCTTGCCGAGAGGTCAGCAAGCTTACTCCCATGAATAATCCACCAGCAAGCCCTTATTTGAAGGTGGCAGATTTCCTGTTTTATAATACAGTCCCGGTTCCACATCAATCTCCATCACCTTCATGATTTCATCGGCCAGCTTATTGCTGGCGTAGATATTCATATTGATAAAGTATAGTCCTGTATTCAGCGGAAACTTTGGGATCAGGCATTTTATTTTTTTTGTTCCATACATACTCGACAGCGAATGATTGCTCATTGTATTGTTGGCAATAAAACTGAGTTGCCCATAGATATCATAGAATTCAATTTGAATTCGGATGTCATGTTCTTCCTTTTCAGCGTTCAGTTGAAGCTGAAATAGCACTGACTGCCCAGCCGAAATAACAGGTAATGGGAATCCTTCTTTGTCCAGCATTTCAAATTCAGTTAACCTCACCACGCCGGATCCTCTACGGTCTTCTCGATTCCTGAGTTCGATTCTTTTCTCTTTGCTATAGTGATTTATATAGTGATGTATGGTATCATTGATTTCACCCTGATATTGAATCTGCCCATTGTTGAGATAGATGCCTCTTTGACATAATTCTCTGAGATAGGACATCTGATGGCTGACGATCACAATCGTGCGTCCTTGTCCGGAAACATTCATTAGTCTTGCCATACACTTTTTTCTAAAATCCTGATCACCCACAGCAAGGACCTCATCAATCAGTAGTATGTCTGGTTCAAGATGAGAGGCAACAGAAAAGGCAAGACGCACATACATACCTGAAGAATAGTGCTTGACAGGTGTGTCCAGAAAATCCTCCAATCCTGAAAAGGAGACGATACTATCCAATTTTCGACTGACTTCTTCCCGACTCATCCCGATAATGGAACCATTTAGAAAGATGTTTTCTCTGCCGGTTAGTTCAGGATGAAATCCAGTCCCTACTTCAAGCATGGAAGATAATGTGCCGTTTATAGTAATGCGCCCTTGTGATGGAAATGTAATTCTTGAAAGTACTTTCAGCAGAGTTGATTTTCCGGCACCATTGGGTCCTACAATGCCTACAACATCTCCCTGGGAAATGGTGAGATCTATATCCTTCAGTGCATAAAATTCTTCCTTTTGTTTGCCGATCCCTGACCACCACGAAGACATACTGCTACGGATATCCCCTCTTCTTGGTTTCCCTCGTTGAAAAGTTTTTGAAAGACCTTCTATATGTATCGCAGACGAATCCATGGAGCACAGAATAGGTTATATAATATCAGCGATATACTGATCCATGCGTAGGAAATACCAAACCCCACCAATCAATACGGTTAAAGTCACGCCTATCGACATCCAAACCGCAGCCATATCGAGAGGTGTATTAAACAGTGCCCAACGAAAGCCTTCAATAATTCCTGTCAGCGGATTCAAATTAAAAGCCCACTTGTAAGGTTGCGGAACGAGTGCAGCACCATAAGCAATAGGACTTAGGAACATACCAATACGCAACACCAAGGGAAGTATATGGGTAAAGTCCCTATAGCGAATAGACAAAGCTGCTACCCATACACCAAAAGCGATTCCGGCAAAAACAGTAAGAAGTGTAAAAGGTATAATCATAAGCACCTGCCAGTGAATAGGAATTTGATAGATAATCATCATCGTTCCTAAAATCACTAAAACAATACACAGATCAATGAAAGCTGCTATGGATTTTGACAATGGTATAATAAGCCGAGGGAAGTATATTTTCTTCACCAATGATTGTGCGCCTATGACGGATCCTCCGGCCTCACCGACAACTCTTGAAAAATAGTTCCAAGAACAGATACCGGCCATTGTAAAAATAAGCGGAGGAACACCCTGTGTGTCCACCTTGACAACAACCCCAAAAACGAAATAAAGTAAAAGAACTGAAAGTAAAGGATTGATAATCGCCCATGCCATCCCAAGAAAAGTCTGGGCATAGCGCACACGGATATCACGATAGCTGAGCATGCGGAGCAGGTTTCTATACTGCCAGGTTTCTTTGATCTTTCGCCAATACTGAATTGGTGATCCTGCTTCGATGATTGTCGTTATGGCCATATCAGGTTGCCCTAAGGTACATTTATTTTTTTTTCAGACCTAAGACTATTAGACGCGAGACTTGAGACTGTGTGAAGCGGGAGGATCTCCTTCGCTAAAGCTTCGGCGACTAAAAGCAGGAAGCTAGAAGAGACCGATCTGCGGGAAACAATTTTTTTATCTGCGTTTTCTGCTATTTCTCTGCGCGTTCAGCGGGAAATATTTTTTTTGCACGCAGAAACGCAGTGTTTTAAGAAAGAGAAATAGTACGCAGAATACGTAGAAATAAAATACTCACCACTCACTCCTCACCACTCTCACTCCTCACCGAACAATCACAAGCTTACCCCAACCTTTATTGGAATAATTGCTTGTACCATAAGGATTGTACCTTGGATAGTCATTGTTGGCTGCATCCTTAGCAACCAATCGATAGAAATACATTCCGGCTGCCAGGAGATTGCCATTGTAATCCGTGCCATCCCATTCATAATCTGTTGGATGGGTTCCTCCTGCCAAAGGACCAAGTTGGTCTTGTGTAATCTCGCTGACCAAAACACCCGTCAGGGAGACAATTTCGATTTTATAAAATGCAGGAGACCCCGGTCCGGTCAAGGTGTAAATAAATCTTGTAGATGACCTAAAAGGATTAGGATAGTTGTAGATATATGAAACAGCTGCACCATTGATCACTTCAAAAGAAACAGTGTAGTTAATATCTCCAGCAAGATTTCCTGAAGCATCTTTTGCATTGACGACCAGCGTATAGATTCCATCCTCTAAAAGTTCTGGTGTCAATTGAGCTATAGCTACGTTTTTGCCTGATTCAGGAGAAGGGTGAAAGTCAACCCAATCCAACGAAAAATAAACAGGCCTGGGATCGAAATCTGAGGGATATTCTAAAAACATAACAAAGGAAGATGTATCCTGCATACGTAGATTTTCATTTTCGTCATGCAACTGAATCGCTATGCGTGGCTTTGAACTAACCAGGTCACCATCCTTAATATGGAACCCATCAAACGTTACATCCAGAATCGGATTGGCATTATCGGCAACAACATACATTGAAAGAATGCCGATATTGTTACTGTAGTTTAATTCAGGCAATGTTCGATCAGGATTTACTTCCATCAACACCTGATAGTCCCCTTGCAGGTTAGAGGTCACTTTTTCAAAAGTCACAGGAGCGATTGAATTTCC
>JBBKXT010000169.1:0-5048 GCA_037969625.1 Saprospiraceae bacterium | reverse complement strand
GTCATTTGGGTGCTTTTCTTTGTGGCGAGGTCATAAAAATAAACTGCGGTATTGCCATTAGGCTGGCTCTTCTCATAAGCTAACCACTGGCTATCCGAGGACCAACTCGGCTGCCAATTGCGAAGACCTCCTTCAAACAATTTACCATCCTGATCTACTCGTTCCGTTTTTTTTGTTTCCATATTATAGATATGAAAGGTCATGGTTTGATCTACCCATGTCATCTTTTTACTATCGGGAGACCAGTAGATGTTGTAACGGAAGCCCGGACCCATAGAAGTGAGTTTCGTTTCCTTCGCGCCCTGCGTCAAGTCACGGATAGTGAGTTCATACTCACTCGATTTATCACTCCAAAAAGCAACATATTTACCATCCGGTGACCAGGCCGGAAACCGCTCAGCGACACCTGATGTGCGTGTCAGGTTCTGTACAATACCTTCCTCCGCCGGTAATGAAAATATATCTCCTCTTGCTTCAAACACCACCCGATTGCCATCCGGAGAGATACCACCGTTTTGAATATAATCGGAAACACTTTCGGTCTTTGGTTTTACATTAATCAAATCTGTAACAACATTTATTTCGACGATCCTGGACACATGAGATTTTAAATCCAGTAAATACATATCGCCATTGGCTTCGTACACTATTTCGTTCGGCCCTAATGCAGGAAAGTGAATATCAAAATCCGCATAGTTCGTGATTTGTGTTGTTGTTTTATTCTTTACATCATACATCCAAATATTATCTCTTTGCTCATCTCCTCTGTCAGACATATAATATACTCTATCCTGGTGCCACATCGGCAGTTCACTTCCGGCATCCGTATTGGAAATATTGTAGGACGCAAAAGTCTCCAGATCGAATATCCAAATATTGCCATTCATCCCTCCGCGATATCGCTTCCACGTATCCATCACAACAGCTCGTTCGTTGAATGCGATTAGTTTACCATTGGGAGAAATGGATCCGTATTCTCCATAGGCCATGGGTAGTTTTTCGGAAAATCCACCTTTAGCGGATACATTATAAAACTGTGAAAAACGTTGCTTACCACTTTCTCTGGATGAGGTGTAAAGGAGTTTGTCACCTGCAGGATACCAATCGATCAATCGATCGCCCATCCCATGATAAGTTATACGCTGAGGGATCCCACCCATAGCAGGCATGACATAGATGTCATAATTGCCATCGTAGTTGCCGGAAAAAGCTACTTGCGATCCATCCGGAGAAAAGCGTGGAAATCCTTCTGAACCTGATGGCGAACTAAGCTTTGCAGCAGTGCCACCTTCTTTGTTGACAATCCAAATGTCCCCACCATAAGAGAATACGATTTGTGTCTTGGAAACATCAGGTGTGCGAAACATTCGGGCACTCACTTGTGCAGAAGTCGCTTGAATGCTACAAAGTGAGAAACAAAGCAGCAGGATAAAATTTTTCATAGGTAGATTTTATTTGAATTGTCAAATTAGGGATAACTCAATAAATGTCACTTAAAAGTAGACCAACTGCACAATTTTGGATATTTAAGCTATTGGAGATTAGACGTCTTATAAAAATAAAGTGAATAAATAGATAGGAGGCATACCTATTATATTGAGGTGAAAAGTCCCGGGAGATTCAAAATAAGCTAGCCTGCATAAAACGATCTCAAGATTGTATTATTCAAATTTGCTCATCAATCGTTTGTATTCCGGATGATCCCAAAGGACCATGAGATCCGGATCATGATCAAAAGTAATCCACAAATCATATTTACATCCTTTCCCAACCGCTTTATTGAGCAGATTGATGGCCGTGTCCGCTTGGCCAAGCAATGCGTATAACCTTGCCTGATGATATTCAATGTTACCGTAATCATATGGATGATTTCTTGATCCAATTTCATCGATAATTTTTCTGACCTCCACTTTATTACCTTGCTTGGCGTATACCATGCCTATCTCAATCAGGGTAATGAGGCTTTCAGGATATTCTTTCAACGCCTCTTTGAGATTGGCCATAGCAAGATCTGGTTGATTATTAAAGTAATAGGACTTTCCTAGCATTCTGCCTGGTGAGGATTTCATGCGTTCTATTGCCTTTTTAAAATATATTGAGGCTGTTTCAGGCTGATCGCGTATCAAAAACATTCGGCCTGCCAGATAATTAAGATACTCCCAGGAAGAGTCGTACTTTGGGTGGTTTCTGGCATCCGATATTAATTGATTGATCATGATTGTATCATTTTTCCAAACATGATACATCACTAAGGTGCCAAAGCTTTTTCGTGTGCTGAGCGCTTTATATATTTTGGGTGCCAGCTCTTCGGCGAGTTTTATATCTCCTGCATCCAGAGCAGCCCACATGCCTAGCTCCAATCGCTCTCCACAGTAGATACATCCTTCTGCGTGGATACTATCTTTTGGGATTTCTTTAAAATAATCCAAAGCTACTTTAGGATTGTGTTCATACATCATGGCCATGACCATGGCTGTATTATTAATAAACAGATCTTTTGGATCTATCGAATATTCTTTCAGAAATGCATTGTATGCATTTTTATTATTTCCCAGCACATCTGCTTCATGGTAACTTAACATATTTCTTTGCCGATCATCAAGAATGGTAAACCGCTTCTTCATTGCCTGGATCGTATCATAGGCTTCTGCATGTTTCCCTTCGTTATAAAACCAGTCCAACAACAAAAAATAAGAATCTATAAAATCAGGGTCAAAAGCAATCGCTTTATCTAATTGCTCCCGCACAAAATCAGGATCCCCTTCACGCCATGCCCCTTTGGCCTCAAGAAAAGCTTTGTAGGCTTGATAATTTGGCGCCGTTAAAAGCTTTGCATCACGACTTGCCCAATTACCTTTTATATCTTCGGAAAGCGCTTTGATGCACTCCATCGGGTTTTCCATATGGCACTTCACATCTTTCAGGACAATTATATCATCACCGGTATTGAGGTTAGAGATCAGGCCAAACATCAGGAGTGAGTCGCCTTTGGGACCAATGCGTGCATAGCTCACTTTTACGACGTTGATAGCACCTGTCAAGGAAGCGTATTGTCGTCGCCCGCGCTCTGAATCCAACGTCAATCCGGCCATTTCGATCATTTCACTGGCGGATTCATAGGAAACTACATTTGCTTCTTTGGTAGCACTGAGTTCTTTTGTTGTCCAGTGAGCACCCATCTGAGCGATGAATTCAAGGTCCTTATCTCCTGTATTGTTGCTAAATAAGGGAACAGAAATGGATTCCTCTTTAAAATCTTTTTTAACCAACTTGTCGGTCAAAGGTCGATCAATCAGCCACCAAGCGAGTGCAGCTACAAATAACAAGGGAACAAATTTGTAAAATTTCTTCAGGTCGGGCAATTTGGTCATCCCTGAAGGCACTTGAAGACCTTCGTTGGTAATCGCATAAATTCCAACCGGCTCTTTTACATTTTTCAAGCTCTTCTTTCCTACAAATCTCGTCGTGATTTCAGGATGGTTGGAAAGTTCTGCCTGCACCCGATCAGAAATAAAAATAGATCCGGATATACCTGAAGTTTCGATTCGGGAAGCCACATTGACGCCATCGCCATAAACAGTACCATCTTTAAAAACAATATCACCCACATGTATTCCTATTCGAACCGGAATAGGGTGATCCGCCTGATAAGCCTTTTGCATAGCGATACCACAATTGACAGCATCCAGTGCACTACCATATATACTCAGGCTACCATCTCCATAGAAAGCTATCACCTCACCATTATACTGCGCAGTGTATTCCTCCAGATACTTTCTGTGGGTGGCTACTTTTTGAAGCGCAGATTTTTCATCTTTTTGAACGAAAGCTGTATAGCCTTCAATGTCCGTAAACATGATGGCTGCTAACTTCCTGACTACTGATTCGTCCATAAAGGAAATTGGGATGTGATGATCAAAGGTATTGAAATATAATGGTGGCAAAAAACCAGGACAAAATGCCCTTTAATACCAGTGGTATTTGTAAAAAATCCTCCTAAAATGTCTGTCCGTTTTGCTCGAATTAATTAATTTACTATATTTAGTTTGATTCTCATACGGTTGCTCCGCCAAAACACGAGTTGTAAATGCTCAATTTCTCCCATGCACATCGCGGTCCGCCAGAGATAATTCTTCTATGTATTGTGCTTTTATTCACTCCTTTAAATAACTTAACAAAATGAAAAATCAAAAAATTGCTATTGCTACCGTTATTACGACGTTTCTGATTGTCGGTCTGGATTTTCTTTTTTATGTGGTTCTTATGGACAACCCCGGTGGCGGCGAATGCTGCATGAAAGAGATGCCCGACATGGTGCATATGATTCTTGGGGATCTTTTATGTGCTTTGGCTTTTGTCGTCATCTACGATAAGACGGCCAGTAAAACTTCCGGACTCAGTAGAGGTATTATCTACGGGATTTGGTTCGCTGTATTTGCTTCTATAGGAACAGGTTTAGTGTGGTATTCACTCATGGAGATGGAAATGAACATGCTTCTGATGGATGCCGTCTATGGCGTTGTTAAATACGGTATTCTTGGAGCTGTTGTTTGTTATTTCATTGGCAAAACAACCGGTGATGGAGATTGCGGTGATGGTAGCGGAGACCGAGGCAAAGCTTCAGGTGGTGGTGAAATGGAGGGAAACCGATCCGGTGAAGGTGAGCGCGGAAAAGCAACCGGCGGTGGCGAGTAAATAAATTCAAACCAACTATGTAAAACGGACAAGAAAATTCTTGTCCGTTTTTTTTATGCTTATACTTCTTCTGCTAATACTTTCCAGATGGTATTGCTGGATCGAGTGCCACTCTGATCAGCGAAATAGCCAAAGTGATGAGCAGGCACCGGATCAAAGACTTTATTCTCTGCATGTGCACCTTCCCATAATATTTTACATTGCAAACTCTTTACAGGAGCAAATAAATCATTTGGTTCATCACTATTCATATGCTTGGCCAGACGTTTCTTTGCTGTTTCCAAAAAACCATCATACCCACCACCTGCCCGGTCAACACCTTCAGCATCGCCCGAAATAACGGAATATCGAAC
>JBBKXT010000168.1:0-22876 GCA_037969625.1 Saprospiraceae bacterium | reverse complement strand
GCGGTTTGCTATGTATGTTGGCACAAACCAAATCACTCAGATGCTCTTTGATCAGGATAAATGGATACTCTCAAAGGGAAATACAGTGGTGAAATTGATTACAGCTGTTCCAACATTGGTTTCAGATTCATTGGTCATTTATCCAAACCCGGCATCGCATTTTATTGAATTGTCCAAAGCGGAATCCATTGATGAAATCGAGTTTGTTCATTCTTCTGGTCTACAGGCCTACCGAAAGGTGACGGGAACGCGTGTTTCTCTTGAAGGTCTGCCTTCGGGACATTATACGCTGGTGTTGCGGGATCGGAATGGGGTGATTGTTGGGAGAAAGGGATTTGTGATTATTAAGGGGTGAGGGGGCAAATTAAAAATTACGAATTACGAAAAAATGTCTCCCGCAGATCTACGCAGAAGGATTATTACTAATAATCAATTTAACCTTCTCAACCTTACACATTAAACCTTCAATCTGCAGCAAAAATGACGTGAAATATGAAGCTGGAGGCAGGGCCTAGGAAGTGGGAGGCAAGAGGCCCTCACTCAGAAACAAATCGGCGCTGCAAGTGTCGCACGCTCTCTACGCACAAGGCTAAACGGCAAGAGTGCCACACTAGCCTCACCCAATAAAACGCGAGACTCCAGACTTGATCATTCTCTATATAAAAACCAATCACTAAATCACCTCATCACTCACGCCTAGCGGACGTGATCTACCCATGCACTACCTTCTTCGTCGGAGTACAGGGTCTGCGCTGCGCTCCGATAAATCACTAAATCACCACCCCTGAACTACCTCCTTCGTCGGAGTACAGGGTCTGCGCTGCGCTCCGATCACACCTCACCCCTCACTCCTTCTGAAATCCCTATCTTTGCCCCCCTATGAAAATTGCAGTCGTTGGAACCGGATATGTTGGATTAGTGACAGGCACATGCTTTGCTGAGACAGGCAATGATGTCACCTGTATTGACAACAACGCCGAAAAAGTAGCCAGTCTTCGAGCCGGCAAGATCACCATCTTCGAACCAGGGCTTGAAGTCCTGTTTGAAAGAAGTCGTGAACAAGGAAGGTTACATTTTACTACTTCTTTGGAAGAAGGCATTAAAGATGCCCAGATTATATTCCTGGCGCTTCCGACACCTCCTGGATCAGATGGATCAGCAGATCTGTCCTATATTCTTGGTGTTGCTGAAGATCTGTCCAAAATCATTACTTCCTATAAGGTGATCGTTGATAAGAGCACCGTACCCGTCGGAACCGCAGAAAAGGTTGAAGCCGTCATGCTGAAAAACCTTTCTGGTGATCTTTTTGATGTTGTTTCCAATCCCGAATTTTTAAGGGAAGGCGTTGCCGTAGATGACTTTATGAAACCTGATCGCGTGGTGATTGGTGTCTCATCACAAAAAGGACGTGATGTCATGGAAAGATTATACAAGCCATTCGTCAGACAAGGAAATCCCATTCTTTTTATGGATGAGCGCTCTGCTGAAATGACGAAGTACGCAGCCAATGCCTATCTGGCGGCAAGAATTTCTTTCATGAACGAAATCGCCAATCTTTGCGAACGTACCGGTGCCAACGTCGATCACGTACGTCGCGGTATGGGAAGTGACACACGCATTGGAAAAAGATTTTTATTTCCAGGTGTAGGCTACGGCGGTAGTTGCTTCCCAAAAGATGTACAAGCTTTACATCTCACATCCAGAGAACACGATTACGAGTTTAAGATACTCGATGCTGTGATGGATGTCAATCGCAAACAGAAACACATACTGGCACAAAAGATCAGTGACTATTTTAAGGGAGATCTGAAAGGAAAGAAAATAGCAATATGGGGGCTTGCCTTTAAACCAAATACCGATGATGTCAGAGAAGCACCGGCAATAGATATTATCACTGATCTCCTCGCCGGTGGAGCTATAGTTGCTGCCACCGATCCGGAAGCTATTCCAAATTTCCAATCTTACTTTAAAGGAGATGTCACCTATTCAGAGGATATGTATGATGTTCTGGATGGTGCAGATGCTTTAGCCATTGTGACAGAATGGAATGAGTTTAGAACACCTGACATAAATGAAATCAAATCAAGGATGAACGCACCGGTCCTTTTTGATGGAAGAAATATATATGACCTGGAAGATATTCCGGAAGGCTTTTTCTACTCCAGTATTGGAAGAGAAATAATACATCCAAAATAAGAAAGCATGGAAAAGATTCAAATGGTGGATGTCAAAAGTCAGTATCGCCAATTAAAAACTGACATGGATGCACGTATTCTTGCCTGCATCGAGAGTGGAGCCTTTATACAAGGCCCTGAAGTCAAATCATTTGAATCAAGTCTGGGTACTTTTCTAGATGATGCGCAGGTGGTCGGATGTGCCAATGGCACCGATGCATTGCAAATTGCTTTGATGGCTTTGAATCTAGAGACAGGAGACGAAGTGATTGTTCCCTCCTTTACCTTCGTAGCCAGTGTCGAGGTCATAGTACTTTTAGGTTTAAAACCAATCGTCGTCGATGTCAATCCGGATACGTTTCTTATGCAGATTGAAGATATAGAAGCGTCCCTTTCTGCCAGAACAAAAGCCATCATTCCCGTTCACCTTTTCGGTCAATGCGTGAATATGGAAAAACTCATGGTCATTGCAAAAAGACGCGATTTATTTGTCGTAGAAGATAATGCACAAGCGATCGGCGCACGATGCCTAAATACTGAAGGCAAAATGCAAATGGCAGGCACCATTGGCCATATCGGATGCACCTCCTTTTATCCTTCCAAAAACTTAGGTTGTTATGGTGATGGTGGCGCCATGATGTCAAGAGATGAGCAATTAATACATCGCCTGAAAATGCTTTCTAACCATGGAATGGATCGAAGATATTATCATGATGCGATAGGCGTCAACAGTCGATTGGATTCTGTCCAAGCTGCCATCCTTAATGTTAAACTCCCACACCTCCATAAATGGAATAAGCAACGCCAAACTGTAGCAGATAGATATGATCAACAATTGGCCAACATCCCTAATTTAATTACACCAAAAAGGGTAAGTTGGTCAGAACATATATTCCATCAATACACCTTGCGTATCATGAATGGTCGTCGAAATGATTTGCAAAAGTTTCTGGCTGAACACGACATCCCCTCTATGATTTATTACCCTGTTCCGATGCATCAACAGGAAGCTTATAATAAAATCGTGCGCCGCAGAGTGCCTCTGACCTATACCGATCAGATCACAGACGAGGTTCTTTCATTACCGATGCACCCAGACTTGACCGACGAACAAATTAATTTAATCTGTGATCACATTAAAAAGTTCTTTGGCTAGAAGAGTCAATGATGCCAACAAAGCAGGAGTGGTTATCTTTACCTGGAGATGATTACCGTTCGCATTCCAAACAATTACATCCCTGAGCGCACCTATGCGGTCAAGACGTTGCTTTCGCATTTCTGTGGGATTGAGATTGACGTGATTATCGATGATCAATCGGAGGGATATCTTTTGCAATGGGAAAACAAAACTATTTGTATCGTTGATGGCTTTTTTGGAAAAATTCCGTTAGAGGAATCTTTTCTACAACCAACTCATCTGCCGAATAAGATAATTCAATCACAATCAATCGGACTTGATAATATTCTCATCATTTACGGGCAGGAAAAAATAGAAATCGCAAGAGAAAAGATTCTTTGTCATGTAGACATATTTGCCGGTACTTTTTTTATGTTGACTCGGTGGGAGGAATCAATCAGCTCAATCATAGATGCCCATGATCGTTTTCCGGCCAGAGAAGCGTTTGTGGTGAAAGAGGGATTTATCCTAAGACCAATCGTTGATGAATACGTCAAACTCCTGAAGCATTGGCTAGAGTCCTTTGGTTACCCAGTTCCTAAGTCGACAACTTTCTTTCGAATCATCCCGACCTGTGATGTTGACATTCCTTATTTTTGGAGCAGTAAGTCTTTGTGGAAAATTCTTGGTGGCCGATTGAAAAAACACTTGAATCCTTTTAAAGTGTATAAAGATTACCGCAACTTTAAATTGGTCAAGGCTAATAAAAAAACAGATCCCTATGACACCTTTGATTATATGATGTCATTGGCAGAAAATTACGACAATCGGTTTCAGTTCAATTTCATATCAGGTGGCAAAACGAAATATGAAGGGTATTACCAAATAGGCGCACAACACATCAGCGCACTCATCGACAAAATAAAATCACGAGGACATTATTTTGGTATGCACCCAAGTTATGCAACCTACAAGGATGCAGCACTGATCAAAAAAGAAAAGGACCTGCTTGAAACACATACAGGTATATCTATGACTAAATCAAGGCAGCATTTTCTTCGCTTTGCAGTTCCTGAGTCATGGCGCCATTTATCTGATGCCGGTATCACAGAAGATAGCACATTAGGTTACGCCGCAGAACCGGGATTCCGCTGTGGAACCTGTAAGTCTTATCCTGTATTTGATATTCATCAAAGGAAAGAACTCCCTCTTTTGGAAAGGCCTTTATTGATCATGGATGTTTCTTTGCGTTTTTACAAAAAACTATCTATTGCAGAAAGTATCGCGCTGTGTGAGAAAATAAAATCAGAGGTTAAAAAACACCATGGTGAGTTTGTCTTTATATGGCACAACTCCACGCTCGGCGAAATTGGGGAATGGGAAAAATGGAAGGTGGTGCTAGAAAACCTGATGAAGTAGAACAATTCTGTTTTTATTTGCTTTCTGAGGTATCATCAACAATCAAATCACCATTTATTCTTTTGAGTTAGTTTGATCAACCCCTAATTCGCAAACACCATCCGCTTCGTAGCGATCAAGACGTCATCAACAAACAGCGTATAGAAATAAGTGCCGGACATGTTGTACCCATGCTGATATAATATTTCATTCATTCCTTCCGATACTACAACAGGAATTAATTCTATAAGCTTTCCATTAATATCCGTGATAGTAATGTGAACCTTTTGAATTTTTGTTGGATCGTCTACCATAAAACTAATAGCTGTTGATTCATCAAATGGATTTGGCTTATTCTGGAACAATTCAATACCCGATGCTGAAGAAGGATCATTGGTACCCGTTAATCTTGACAAGATTTCTTCCGAGAAGAAACTCTCTACGCCATTGCTGTCAATAGAAGCTGCGGAAACAAATATATTGATCTGTCTGCTCGGCAGTTCAAAGACACCGGACTTTTCCCCGGTGATATAATATAAGGTGTCAAAATCATTTGTATGCGTCCGAAGACCCACTACATAGTGATTGTAATCCAATGGATCCTCTATATCGATGTATAGATAATCGCCATCCTGACCAACGGTCATAATGGTTGGTCGGTCAGGTCCAAGTGCCGCCATGGCTGCTGCATTGCCATTTATGGTTGCGTTACGGGCGAGGTAATTAAAGTCCACAAAAAAACTATCAATCACCATATCGCCATCCGTATCTACACCAAGAATATCACGCGTCGTATGCTGCCGGTCATGATAATCTTCATTACTCACATCGGCATTCCCATGCTCATTGGCGCAAGCGAAACGAATCGCATCATACCCATTCTCTCTAAATGGAATGTGATCACTTCCTCTCCCTACGCGATCTTCTGCAGACATGATGGTGACCAACATAGGCACCGGAGATATTGGCTCAATCATTTCCTGATATTCCAATTTTACAAATCTACATAATGACTTGTGCGGCGAATTAAATCCACCAAAAGAAAACAAGCGAACCTGTGTGCTATCAATGTGGTTTAATCCGGGACATGATGGGGCAGAAGAAGTCTCTCCACAAATGATGCCACCGACTACATCATTGTTGAGCACGGCTTTGATGGGAATAGATTCATCTACTGCATACTTTGCATAAGCACCAGAACCAACAAGTCCCTGTTCCTCGCCAGTCACAGTCATAAAGACAATGGTGTGATCAAACGTATACTGACTCATCACGCGAGCCAATTCTATGACTAAAGCCACACCACTTCCATTGTCTTCCATACCATCTGCGGGGCAATCAATATCACAATTATCTTCACATCGACTATCTAAATGGGCCTCAATAATAATTGAAGACGGATCAGAAACATCTCTTCCCGGCAACACGGCTAACACATTTTTGTGTCGACCCATAGCACATACTTCCTGATCAAACTCAAGATATCCGGTGATCAATCGCCCGCCTTGATTCGTACTAAAACGATCAAACTGCGCAAGCACCCATTTGCGTGCCGCTCCTATTCCTGTATCCGCAGAAATCGTATCCGAACCTGTATTGCGATTGTGAAAAGGGAGTAATGAGAAAAGGGTCGCCTTCATAGAATCAGGGCTGATCTCACTCAGTAGATTGGCACTAATCACTATGGGATCGGAAATAATTTCATCCGGGAGATAATCTGCCGGATCATAATTTCCTTTGACAATGTCAAGGATCAGCGGGTTTGTAAAATGGATGTTCTCCTGCGCAACAAGTATAAATAAAGTGGACAGAAAAAACGTGGTAGTGAGAAGAAGTTGTTTCATTTCGAAAAGGCTTGTCCTCTAAAGATAGTAAGCTTAGAGGAAAAGTTTTCGAAAAATGTTCAAAAACTAATTTTTAATAAACTTCGCTTTGTACTGATTTCCTGCTTCAAGTAGGTACATTCCAGATTCAAAGGAGGAGATATTAATATAAGTTTCCATAGAGGTAATCAATCCTTTTGACTTTTGACGACCATTGAGATCGAATATTTTGTATGATTTATTAACCAGTGAAGGATCTACTGATAGTTTGACAAAATCCTGTGACGGAATTGGTTGTATCGTAAACAAGATATCCAATTCTGCCTCCTTGACAAAGGTCGTCCCACAGGTGTGTTGAATATCAAATTTAGTCTGTAGAGAGTCTATTGGTTCAAGGCCCGAATTTCCGTGTGTTCGCACGCTCACACTGAAGGAGGGACTACCATAGCTGTCTGTTGAATCGGACACTTTCAAAAAAGCAAATAAAGACGATGAACCATTCGGATCACAGCGTGTATCCGCGCCAACTACTTTTGCGCCTTGCATAGCTGCCATCAGCCTGCATGCCAAATCTCCTTGTGCATTTCTAAAACGAGATTCCATGGAATCCAGAATTTGTTGCCCTAAAAGAATATTGCCTTGAATGGCGTAATAAATACCCTCTACACTTCCTGTTATATGGTTTTTATAATCGTCGGTACTCGAACCGGTGTAGCCGGCAGCACGCACATTACTTCCGGAAAAACCTACAATGCCATATTGGCGAAAGGATGGATTATCTTGAATGTCATTCGCTGTTAGCCAGCTGATGATTTCTTCAGGATTGTCACCTGCTCGCATTCTGGCTCTGGCATTATTTTGATTGGCCGGAATATAATAGGCCTGTGTATTGATCGCTCCGGTATCAGGCAGTAGATCACCAAGAAAGGAATCATCCGACAATCCTGCACTAAATAAGTCAACACAGGACGCGCCCGCACTTCCTACTTGCCTGCTTGTGGAATCAGCCGCGACCATGGAGAAAGTGTCCTGCGCTTGGATGTTTGTACCAAACATGACCAGGGAGATAGTCGTCAGAAAGAAGGCATATTTCATAGGTAACAAGCTAAAGGTCTTCCAGGCAAAAATATTTCTGCCGGCGTCTAAAAATAAGTCCAATTTTATAATTCAAACGCCTATAACATTATACCACCATGAAAACTATTGCTATCCTCCTCATGCTCTTGGGCCTATTCATGATTGTTGCCTATGGGGCCATGTATTTGTTGGGCTTTGCTATGTCATTTGATGCGCCGGGTTCAACTACGGATCCAAAGGGCTGGATGATGCGCATTTTGATCTTTCTTCCAATACCCATTATGTTGGCCGTTTTAATTTTTAGTATTCTGGCTTTTCGAAAGGAGCATTATGGACAATCGGTACTGATAGGGGCTTTGTTTGCTATATCAGGCATTGTGTTTTTCGTGTACACTTCCTTACAAACTGCCCGTGTCATGAAGATGGTCAATCATGAGACCGAATTGCGGGCTGAGAATGAGCGGCTATATCCTCTACAAACATATATAAGGCAAGGGGAGGGAAATCCTGACTCTATTCTTGTATTCCCAAATGGCATAGTAGCCTTTCGATTGTACCACAGACCGGATAAGTTTTGGGGTGGGCCATTGGGCGATCTCAATAGCACGCGAGAAAGTATTTCGTTTGACCGTCGCGCTGAAGAACATATAAAATTTGAAGACCTTCCTCATTTTGTGGATGAAAATGGGAGCGTATTTACAGATGTATATACTGTCAAATAAGACTATCTCAGTAAAGATAATCCTATTCGAAAAAGCTTCAATTGAAAAATAGGCCTTGCATTGAATTTCTCTAAACGCCGGAAAGCGTTTTATTTTTTACTTTTTTTCACGGGATCCACCGTCAATTTGGTGCCTTTGTATTTCGCCTTCTTAAATGCATTTACCACTTGATCCTGATACGCTTCATCCACATCAAAAATGGTGTGTGAAAACTGAACATCTATTTTTCCAATCTGTGCTTCCTGATCAGGCAAGTATTGATTGATCAAAGTGAGCAAGGTTTTAGGATTAAATTTATTGACTGATCCTGCATTGATCACCAACGGTGCGAATTTTACTTTTGGTCTGTCATCGCCTCTTTTTGCAGGCTCCGATCTACTGTCATCACGTCTTTTTCGTTCCGGTCTGTCGCCTTTCGAATCTTTTTTCTTCCACGGCTCTCTTTCATTTCTTGAACCGCGATCATCCCTCGAACCTCTGTCGTCTCTTGATCCTTTATCATCTCTTGATCCTCTATTGTCTCTTGACCCTCTGTCGTCTTTTGATCTTCTGTCATCTCTTCGATCACTTCGACGATCACTTCGTCCTCGATCATTTCGATCACTCCCCCGATCATCTCTGCTTTTGCCGGTGATATTTATATCACGAGAATCCTTGTAGTAAGAAAGGAATTGATTGAACTCGATGGACATAAATCGCTTGATCAATTCATCGCGATCCAGCCAACTCAATTTGCTATGAATCTGTGGTAGAAAGCTTGCAATCTGCGTCTCATCTACTTCCACATTTTCAACTTTGTCCACAAGGTGATAAAGTTGTTTCTCGCATATCTCTTTTCCGGTAGGGACTAACTTCTTTTCAAAAGGTTTGCCGATACGTCTTTCAAGATCTCTCAGGCGATTCTGTTCGCGGGAGTGAATGATCGTCACTGAAATTCCCTTACGATGCGCTCGACCAGTACGGCCACTTCGGTGAATATATGTATCCGGATCATCTGGAAGATTGTAGTTGATCACATGTGTCAAGTCATTGACATCAAGTCCACGCGCTGCAACATCAGTTGCAATCAGCAATTGAAGTGACTTACTTCTAAAGCGGCCCATGGTGTATTCTCGTTGTTGCTGACTCAGATCACCATGCAGTGCATCTGAGTTGTAACCTTCTTTTGAAAGTTTCTCTGCAATTTCTTTTGTCTCGGCGCGTGTACGGCAGAAGACAATAGCATAGATATTCGGATGTGCATCGAGGATTCTCTTGATTGCTACATATCGATCTCTCGCTGCTACTTCATAATAATGATGTGTAACATTATCTGCGCCTGTTTGTGTTTTTTCTGCTGCAACCTCTAATGGGTTTTTCATGTAGGTTTTCACCATCCGCATGATCCCTTGTGGCAGGGTCGCTGAAAAAAGAAGGGTTTGCTTCTCTTCAGGAGTGGTTGCCAAAATAGCATCCATATCATCTTTAAAACCCATGGACAGCATTTCGTCCGCTTCGTCCAGGACAAGCCATTGAAGATTATCGAGTTTTAATTTTTTTCTATTGACCAAATCCAGTGTTCGTCCGGGGGTACCAACTACAATTTGAGCGCCATTCTTAAGGGCATAGATTTGTGTTTCCATGCTGGATCCGCCGTAGACAGGAACCACCTTAACACCTTTCATGTTTTTGGCAAAATTCTGCATCTCTTTGGTGATCTGCAGACACAGTTCACGCGTGGGGCACAGGATAATCGCCTGGACATGATCTGAGTGAGGATCGAGTTGGTTGAGAATGGAAATTCCGAATGCACCCGTTTTACCGGTTCCGGTTTGTGCTCTTCCAATAAAATCCTGTTTTGAGGATATAATCACCGGAATGGCTTTGGCCTGAATGGAGGTTGGTTTTTCAAAACCCATTTCTTCAAGGCCGCTGAGGATCTCTTTTTTGAGACCCATCTCTTTGAACGTAGTCATAAAATACTGAATATCGGCAGGTTACATTTTCCTGCGGGCTGCAAAGGTACTCATAATAAGTTATGCGCTAGTTGATTAGGCGCCAATTAACAATGTACTTTTCGTCCACCGCCTGATTATCCCGATCCATGAACATTAAATCAATACTTTATCCTCTGACGTACAGGGCAGGAGGCGAAAGGCGGCTTCTTTTTCAAACACCTCTGATATTAAAACTGCAATAATCAATACCTTACCACTATGCAATATGATATCATCATCATCGGTGGGGGAATTGTAGGATTAGCGACGGCATGGCAACTCATTTCGGCCCAACCGGATATCAAGATTTGTGTGCTTGAAAAAGAAGCCTCTATCGCCACCCATCAAACGGATCGGAATAGTGGTGTGATACACTCGGGTATTTATTACAAACCAGGAAGTGCGAAAGCCATTAACTGCGTGAAGGGATATAAAATGCTGTTGGAATTTTGCAAGACGTATGAGATTCCTTTCGATCTGTGTGGTAAAGTAATCGTGGCCGCCAATGAAAGCCAACTCACCACAATGGAAGGAATCTATGAAAGAGGATTGCAAAACGGCCTCTCCGATATTCGAATCATCGATGAAAAAGAAACGAAAGAAATAGAACCCTACTGTCAGGCTGTGAAAGGCATCTGGGTGCCTCAGGCAGGCATCATTGATTACAGAGTAGTCGCTGAAAAACTGGCTGCATTGATAAAAGCGAATGGCGGAGAGATCATCACCAATTTTAAAGTTGATAAGATTCGTGAAGGCGAAAAGGACATAACGATCAGTAGTCATAGTCGATCAATCGTTGGAAGACTTGCTGTTGGATGTGCTGGTTTGTTTGCGGATCATTTAGTGCGCCTGACAGGTGACAAACCACCTCATCAGATCGTGCCTTTCAGAGGAGAATTTTATGCACTTCGCCCGGAAGCTACTCACCTCGTCAGAGGTTTGATTTATCCTGTTCCGGATATTAATTTTCCTTTTCTTGGCGTTCATCTGACGAAGCGAATAGGTGATGGTATTGAAGCCGGACCGAATGCTGTTTTGGCATTTAGAAGGGAAGGTTACAAGCATCTGGACATCCATGCCGGTGAATTGTTTGAAGCACTTAGGTATAGTGGATTTCAAAAACTTGCGATCAAACATTGGCGCAAAGGGCTTGATGAAATGAATCGTTCGTTTTCTAAAAAAGCATTTTTGAAAAGCCTTCAGGTTTTGGTGCCATCACTTCAGAAAAAAGATATCAGTCGAAGTCGTTCCGGTGTGAGAGCCCAGGCATTGGATAAGCAAGGCAACCTGGTGGATGATTATGTTGTCATCGAACAGGATCGGATGATCCATCTTTGTAATGCGCCCAGTCCGGCGGCGACATCATGTTTATCAATTGGGGAATATGTGGCAGGTATTGCAGAAAAAAAACTTGCAGATTTTTCTGTTTAGCACAGTTGCCTTTTTCCCTTCGCTACCCTCTTACTCCCCGGAATTTTCAAATCGCCTTTTTCCTTCCCTTACCCTCTTACTCCCGGTTGCTGTGAATCCCGGGAGAACTCCTTCCCACAAAGGCATAACACCACTACGTCTGAGGGTGAGCCTCCCCTGGATTTTCGGAAAGAAATGGAGAAAAACAGGGGTTAGGGGTTGCGCCGTTCCTATATTCATCGAATTGCCTTTATCCTTCCCTTGCCCTCTTACTCCCAGTTTCTGCGAATCCCGGGAGTACCCCTTCGCGCAAAGGCATAACACCACTACGTCTGAGGGTAAGCCTCCCCAGGATTTTCGGAATGAAATGGAGAAAAACATCGTTTAAGTGTTTTTCAAAATCAATTCAGCTGACTGGAATTAGTCTATGTTTTGTCACGACTTTGATTTTCTAATCTGTTTTAACTCAATAACTTTATGTCTAATAATGTCAACAACGTATTGAGTTGAATGTAAAACCATTTGATTAGAGAATCTTAGAAAAACCAAAGAATAGGCTTCAAGAATTTCAGTTCTGTTTTTATCATAAAACTTTGCCTCAGGCTTTAAATGCTGTCTGCCATCTACCTCTATAACTAATCTTAGTTTATAGCAGTAAAAGTCAAGAACAAAATCTTTGATTGGGTGTTGACGGCGAAATTTTTCTCCTTCGATCTGTCTGTTTTTTAAATGATCCCAAAGTACCTTTTCTGCCATTGTCTCTTCTCTTCTTAATTTGGAGGCATTACTGAAAATTCTGGCACTGGCATTTATATGCATGTTTCGTTTCATATAACTAGTGATTGTTTATAAAACTATGGGATTCTTATAGAAATCACAATAAACGCTTCAACCTTCAAAAACTCTTCAGCGGGCAGGCCTCCCCAGGATTTTCGTAGCAAAGCGAAGAAAAACTGGGGTCGGGGGTTGCGCCGCTCATAGGATGAGATACTTCACAGATTTCGTAGTGGCCTTTTTCCCATCGCTACCCTCATACTCCCCGTTTCTGCGAAGCCCGGGAGAACCCCTTCGCGCAAAGGCACAATAAAATGAATAGTAGTGTGTAGACCTCCCCAGGATTTTCGAAATGAAATGGAGAAAAACTGGGGTCGGGGGTTGCGCCGCTTTCCTGGTGGCCTTTTCCCTCCGCTACCCTCTTCCTCCTCGTTTCTGCGAAGCCCGGGAGAACTCCTTCGCGCAAAGGCACAATAAAATGAATAGTAGTGTGTAGGCCTCCCCAGGATTTTCGAAATGAAATGGAGAAAAACTGGGGTCGGGGGTTGCGCCGCCTTAAAGTCTATCCTTGGGCATCCATTATTACGAATCGTTTATCCGTTCCGTTTTGCTTTAATTCCCCATCTTTGCCCTCCCTCACAATTTTTTACAACTTTTTTAGGTATTTCTTATTTATACAGTCATGGAATCCACAACAGCAACGAAAAGTCCGGTACTCATCTATACAGAGCAAACACCTAATCCTGAATCACTTAAGTTTGTGACCAATAAAATGCTCTATGCCGGAACAGCAGATTTTAAGACCAGAGAGCTGGCTGATAAATACGCTCCGATGGCTACAGCGCTATTTGAACTACCCTATGTCAAGTCGGTATATATCTGCAACAACTTTGTTACACTGACCAAGGAGTTGAATTATGCCTGGGAAGACCTGATGATCCGTACCAAGGATTTTATTAAAGAATATGTTGCCGATGAGAAGCCCATCATCCTCGATGGTTTTGCAGAAGCGATGGAAGCGCTTGACAAAGAGCGCATGGCTGAAATCAATTACAGCGCAGATGATGGTGAGTTAGTCACCAGAATACGAGAACTCATTGACACCCATGTAAAACCTGCGGTCGAAATGGATGGCGGTAATATCGAATTCAAATCATTTCAAGATGGCATTGTAACGCTTATCATGCAAGGTGCATGCAGCGGCTGTCCATCTAGCACAGTAACACTCAAATCCGGTATCGAAGCGATGCTTAAGCGCATGGTGCCTCAAGTGAAAGAAGTTGTCCAGGAAATGGGATAAAGAACTGTTTGTTTTCTATTGAATCAATCTTTTTCTTAACGTCTCTCTGTAAGATAATCAACCACTTTTTGCTGGTAAAGCATCTGTAGCTTTTGTGCTAGCGGATGCACCTTTCCATCACCAATGATAGTCGACCCAATCTTCACCACCGGCAAGGCGCCTTTGGTTGATGCCGTGAGAAAAGCCCCTTTCATATTTTGAATTTCATCAGTCTTTATTTCCCGTATCATCAGCGGCATTCCTTGTTCCTCTGCAATGGCTATAATTTGTTTGCGCGTAATCCCTTTTAACATTTCCGAAGCGGGTGTATGAATGACGCCTTCTACATCGATAAAAAAGATATTGCAACGCGAGCATTCTGTCATGACGCCATTCCAATGATAAAGTGTTTCAAAAGCACCAGCCTTTTTAACTTCAGGTTGCGATTGCATGGACTGCAAATAAATCGTAGTCTTGGCATAAGGAATATCTCTTTGATAGCTTGTTAATAACAGGCTAACCCCTTTTTCATATTGTTCCGGAGCCGTTACTCCAAGATCATGCACCATCATGAAAATATTTTTCTCCTCCGGAATCGTATAACCGTCTTCACTGAATCCTCCGGTCACCACTATTCTGAATCCTGCTATTTCCGCTTCATTGACCTTAATCATTTCAGTGATCCAGGATTGCCATTGTTCTCTGGATACACCGCTATCCAGTCCCATGATGGCCATAGAATTGAGCAACCGATCCATATGATCCTCCACAAAAACCGGCATGCCTTCAATGACTCGGAAGTAATCAAATATTCCCAGACCCCTAAGTAGTCCAAGATCCCAAATCGGAATAAGCGCTTTTTCTTTGGGCAGGATTTCACCGTTGATGAAGATATGTGGGTAGATCATGGAATTAGGAGTGAGGAGTAATTGGGTTAAGGGTGCAATGTTTAATGTGTAAGGTTAAAGGATTAAAAGGTTATGAGGGTCATAGAGGTTATGAAGGTATGAAGTTAGAAAGATTAGTCGCGCGTCGAAAAGTCGCGTGTCTATTTGGTTTAAAGTGCAAGGTTAGAGGGTTAAAAGGTTAAGGTTTAAAAACTCACTCCTCACCTCTCATTTCAAAACGCTCCATTTCAATCCATCATAAAACATAAGCCTATTGTTGGACGGATTAAAACAAATCAAACCTACCACCGGCGAATATATTTGATCCGGATTTACCTTAGGCAATAAAAATGCTTTGCCGGAGGATGGGTTGATATCCATGACCGATGATGGGTGTTTATGATTTTGGTTGATGGCCATCCCAGGTACATGTGTCGAAGGCTCAACAGAAACATCTAAGGTTGTTGCTATAGATGCAAGTGCTTGCCATTCATTTCCATTATAACAACGAACTTTTCCGATAGTATTATCAAAAACTAACATGCCGGGTGTAAGGTTTGCAATATCCAGTATCGACTCCGAAGTGAAGACCGGAAGGTTTACTAAACCAGGGCCTAAATTTAGTAAAGTAGATTCGTTTCCATCACTTCCTTCCATGGAGAGAAATCCGGAATCATCCGGTGGATTTGGAGATGAAAAAGCTAACACCGGATCCTGGAGCAACTTATTCCAAACCTGGCCATTAAAATAAACGATCGCTAAGCTATCTTCCAAAAAGGCAAGTTGGCCTTCCACTGGTTGACCAAAATCATTTAATAAAGAAGTGGTAATCACCGGAAGTCGAACCGCCTGATTGGCAGAATAAACTAATAGACTTACACTCTCTCCTCCTGACACAATTGGCTCAGGACCTTCTGTCGTTTTGAAAATAATATCTGCAACTCCTGTGGCCACTGTATCACGCATTAAGAGATATTGCCCTAGATATTTCGCTCTTGGCAATGTATAAACTTTTATATCTGCGTGTAAACCTGATTTGGCCACGATACTGTCGTTGGTAAGTTCATACCAGATCGACCCTCTTCCATTCTCAGGTCGTAGATAAATTTTAAATCCTAACTCGTCAGCCATCAAGTGACTTAGTGTGCCTGCATTATGACAACCAAGACTGTCAGGTCCGTCTATCAGCTGATTGGCTCCATAATTATTGGCAATCCAATAGGCGCCTTGTGGATTTTTATTGGTGTCCGGTACTACATCCGGAGGAATTCGCAAATGGGTCACAACAACTTTACCATCGGGATGAACACCTTGAAAGCCAAAAGAAAAATCTCCTCCATTATCAAAGGTTGTATTTCCGTCACTTTGGATATCAAGTATCTGACTTGTGCCTGAACCAATGGGCAAGTCCGATGGTAGCAGCGTTACATTTCCTGAAAGGGATCCATCTAATCCATTCGCTTTATCCAAAACCTCACCGGACACCAGATCATCAAACTGATAATATCCCACAATATCTGCATCAGAAACCGGGTCTTTCACAAGATGTCGCAACAACCTGATTTCATCTTCTGATAAGGATCGATCCCAAGTACAAACCTCATCTATCTCACCAATAAAATTTCTATCATTCCATCCTTGATAACTTCCGATTCGAAAATTATTGAGCGTAGCAGGACTTACATTAATTACATGAGTAGCCGCACGGCCATTGACATATAATCTGACAGAATCAGGAAAGACCACCATGGCCACGTAGGACCAATCACCCGCAGGCACTGTGAGATTGCTGTCCCACCACCATTGACCATTTGGCCAATGATAGCCAATTGTATTATTATCTTCTCTAAAATTAATACCTGCCGCCGAACCATCATTCATCCAAATACCCGTGTAAGCATTTTGAATTCCATTAGGTTTTATCCAGGCGGTAATAGTAAAGTTTTCAGTAGTCAATGAAAGGTCATCAACTTTCAAAAAACCAGGACTTGATGCGATTTTCATCGCACTTCCCGGTGTTGTATCTACGAGACATCTATTATCAGCAACCATCATTCCGGCAATTGTCGTAGTGTCATCACCATACATATCATGGACGACCAACGTGACATCATAGACACCCGGATTTTCATATACTACTTTTGGATTGCGAAGCGTAGATGTGGAAGGAGTACCGCCCGGAAAACTCCAGGACCATGTGACATCTACTTCGCTCAAGGTGGATAGGTCAGAAAAATAAGCGGTATCTCTACCACAAAAAAGATATTGTTTATGCACAGACGGTACCGCCATTGGCTGAGAAGGTTCGTAAAACTGCGACTCCCAAACAGATCGATCAGTAGCCGTTCTGATCATACCTTTTCTATACCATGGAAGTATTTTTATAGCGTGTGTTCTCGCAGGCAATCCTGTATTAAACAAGTCCCAATCTGACATATCGTTGTTTCGATAATAAACACTTGTGCGCGTTCCTACGTATACGCCACCATTGGTCCCTTTCTGAAAGAGAATACAAGTAGGGTCCTGACCATCTAAAATAGTCCCACTGATGTTTGTCCAATTCGCACCACCATCTTCTGATTTATATACAGTATAACCAATGATGTCAGGATTGCCGTTGTACATTGAAGTTCGGGCGATCCATACATTCATTGGATCCTGAGGATCAACCACGATATCATAAGGTGCCCATAGACGCGCATTATTTAAAATAGCTGCCGGAGGTGTGACTTCCGTCCAAGAGTCGCCACCATCATCCGTTCGATATATTCTTTTTGTTGCCCACCAATCCGGAAATGTACTTGCATAAATAACTTTCGGATTGGATTGACATATGTCCATGGAAGCCAGATCAACACCAAAATCATACACCACTTCATAGGTGTATCCATTGTTTTTTGTCAAATAAAGCTTGGTCCCTGAACCGGAATACCAAGTGCCGTAATAATTTGGGTGGAACAAAAGATCACTAGATCTCCCTGTGATATAAGTGCTGTTCGGTTGATATTGAAATGCTCTGGTAATCGGCGACACCGTGCGATCACTTTGCAAGTCTTTTATATTGTAATTACTATAAGCTTGTCGATCCAATCCGGGATTGACAAATCCACCAACACCATCACCTCCATCTGTGCAAATCCATCCGTTGATATACGTGTCTTCTTCTTTCATGAGTGTACCATTGTGATAAGCACCTCCGATCATGACATTGCCATACCAATGACCCATACCAAACCCCCAAAAATCTGAGCCGGCGATTCCGACATTGCGACGATAAAAATTTTCTCCTCGGTCATCTGAATAAAAGATACCACCATCGCCACATACCCACAGATCACCACTGCCCTCCATATAACTGAGGTCGTGAATATCTGCATGCACATAGTTAGGCTTATAGGAGTGACTCCAGGCAGAAGGACAATCAAAACTAGCTCCTTCATCACCGGAAACCCATAAATTGACACCACAAACCCAAATAGAATCTTTGTTATACGGGCTAACGCCAAAAGCAAGATCATAATAATACTGTCCACCATCATCTGTCCCCTGATCGCTCCAGGCCATGAGGTTCATATTTTCTGTACTTGGTGGACCAGCAGGTTGTGGACCACAGCACTGAAAGGTCCAATTGGCACCGAGATCCGAGCTGACATAGACACCATACAATCCACTCCCTCCATTGGCAGAGCCTGTAGCCAGCGCATAAACCTTATCAGGAGCATCCGGAGTTACCGCCAACTCTGTGCGTTGCTGATGCTCACCGTCCCCTACATCGGGAGCAGGCCATCCGGAGGATTGCTGTGTAAAGGTGGCTCCATTGTTAAACGATCTGAAAAACTCTGTGATATTTCCAACACGACGCACAGCATAAATTGTATCCGGATTATTTGGGTGGAACTCTATTTCCAGCACATCACCGGAAAGGACTGTAGACCAGACATTGCCACTATTTGTTGATTTGTATAATCCACTACTAGTGGCTGCAAAAACAGTTTGAGGTGCATCCGGTTTACATCGAATATCTTTTGTGTCAAAAGTTAAACCCATAAACGAGGCATCACCAGTGGCTTGCCAAGTAGCGCCTCCAGTGGTCGTTTTATAAATATTGGAAAGCAACTCAGCATAAACGATGGAAGCGTTTCCGGGATGAATTTCAATAGCTGTGACGCTACCTGTGAGATAATCATCAGTCAAGGGATCCCAGTTTACGCCGTGATCCACACTCTTCCATACACCGGCATTGGCAGAACCGGCATAAATGATGTCCGGATTTGAAATAGATTGTTCTACTGTATAAATATGAGCTGATCCGGGAGCATAACTTCTTGCGGCTGCATCATGGTCCCAATCGATCGGTCCAACGGTTGACCAGTTTGGCGCAGCTCGTTGATTTTTCGCTTCAAAATATCTTTCCAGATAAATAGAGTCATACGTTGGATTGGGAACGACGATTTTACTTAAGCCAGAAATCCATCTTTTATAATATTGGGTATGTTCATTTTTCACTAAGGGATTGGTCGCATAATACGCGTCATAGAGCTTCATGACTTCCCCGGGATCGGCATCTTTGGCATACATCGCCTGCACCCAGGCAGGCGCTGTTTCTGCTTTCCTCAGCGTATAGGGGTATTCTTGTTGCGCAGAAATATTTGACCCCAAACAAGAAAACAGAACAACACAAAAAAGAATCAATGTTTTCCGATAAAAAGTAAAGCAATACTTATTCAGCATAATATGGTATTCGTAAATCCTATTATTGGGGATGGTAAAAATACGCAACCTTACTGAAAGCAGCCGCTTGATTCCGGACTAAAACCCGATATATTGAATGATCTATTAAGAATTATTGGCTTTAGCAAGGACACTTGGAGCGATTGGTTGACTAGATTTCATGTCAGGATCAACAATTGGGTCAGTATATCCTTGTTTTACAGGGAGGATTCCGGCCCAAATGGGCAAATCATAATCCTCAGCATCATCCGAAGGCGGGCCGGTACGCACTTTCGCTGAAGCAGTTTCAATTTCGATCGCTAAAACTGTTGTCGCTTTCATTTCAATTTCATTTGGCAGCCTCGCTTCATCCCATCTTCCGGGAATTATTTGCTCTGTGATCACTCGAAGAGCCTCCATTTTCTCTCCACCCTCTACGATTTGTGCTCGACCATAGATGACTGCTGATCTGTAATTCATGGAGTGATGAAATACGGATCTAGCCAATACAAGCGCATCGAGATGTGTGACCACAAGACACAAGGGCCTGCCGTCTGCAAGCATGGATAGCATTCTGCTTTTACTGCTGCCATGAACATAAAGCGTGTCGTCAACTCGTCCGAATGCCGTAGGAATAAGGTAAGGCTGACCTTGATCCTCCCAGCTCATATGGCACAAAAACTGACCATCGAGAATAGCATAGATCGTTGCTTTATCATATGCTCCTCTTTTTGGAATTCTCTTTACGGTGTTGAGCTTCGTTTTATCAAAATTTGCATCCTCCATATCTTGCGATTTTACCACAAATCTATGCATTCAAAATTATCTACACTCTATACGAAATAGCTGTTCGACTAAAGTTACTAGCGGGCGTCACAGCAATCTAAACCAATAGTCGTGTTGCATAGCATTATTTATCTGACGATATTGCCGGCGAAACTTGAATTCCATACTATTTCCAAATAAATAGACACATTTCGGAAAAACGAATTGGTTATCAAATGAAATTAAATACATTAAACGCTTGACAAATCTCACAGAAATAACAAAAGCGATGCTTCAGGCGGAAAAACTAGCTCGATCTTCCAAGGTCAGTCGAATGATACACTCGCCGATAGCCTATCCTCTGCTAATGGGTTTTAATAAAATTATTTATCCATTTTCGAAGCAAGGTTTTTTAACATCAGCAGATACTTTTTTTGGTCGTTCCTTTAAAACGCTCTTACCTTCCGGTACAGATGTTATATTGAATGGCATGAAGGCCCACGATTCTGAAATTCGCTTGGCCAAATTTTTAGTTTATTACCTAACCGAAAAAGATACTTTCATTGATGTGGGAGCACATTATGGCTATTATGCGCTACTCGCTTCAGCACTAGTGGGCGATGAGGGAAGGGTTCATGCGATAGAAGCCTCTGCTGAATCTTATTTGCTTTTGAAAGAAAACACCTTTCCTTTTAAAAACATTCACTCTTACAAAAACGCAGCTTCTGATACGCTTGGTGAGATTACATTCTATGAGTATCCAGGTCCGCATTCAGAATACAACACTACTGTTAAAGATGCGTATATCAACACCCCCTGGATAAAAAAAGTAAAAGAAACGGTCAACAAAATCAACACCATTCTTCTGGATGATTTACTCACATCGAATCAAATTTCAAAAGCAGTTATTAAAATTGATGCAGAAGGTGGAGAGTTGGCTGTACTCAAAGGTTTGTCTGCCTCCTTACAAGAAAAAGACCTAACCGTCATTATGGAATATCTTTTATCAGATGATTCCTCTTCGCTGCATCACCAGGCGGTGAAATTGTTTAATGAACATGGATATCGTGCACATGCGATTCAGGCTGATGGTTCTTTGATTGCATTAGATGACATAGACCGCTATCTTTCTGATTTGAATTTGGATTCTGATAATCTTGTTTTTAAAAGAAAGACCTTAGATTTTTAGACCTGAGACCTTAGACTAATCTTTCTTACTTCATAAACTTTAAAAGGACCTTAGACTAGTTTGTCGAATATTTATTGACTTTCAAACCTCACCTCACCACTCTCTACTCACCACTCAACCTCTCACTTCACCTCTCACTCCTCACCCCTGAACCACCTCATTCGTCGGAGTCCAGGTCAAGCCCTTTGGTCGCCATTTCCGATGGATCGGAATTGGCGGCGGCGACTCACCTCTAAAAGTCTAAGGTCTAAAATTCTCAGGTCTTCTTATCTCGTGTCTTTTTCCGTAAATTCGTCCCGTACTTAAAATTTAACGCATGTATTCAGGACTTATTCACTCTCATTCCGGTCTCCGATGGATTTTATTAATCCTTCTTGTACTAACCATCATTAGTGTCTTTGGCAAACGAAGTGGCAAGGTGCCCTTTACAGATGGAGACAGAAAGCTTAGTCTTTTTACTTTGATCGCCACCCACCTTCAGGCAGTATTAGGCCTCGGTCTTTATTTTATGAGTGCCAAAGTTGACTTCTCTGCCAATACAATGAGTAATTCCGTGTTTCGCTTTTTTACTGTTGAACATACCCTGATGATGTTGATTGCAATCATCCTTATTACGGTAGGTTATGGCCATGCCAAAAAAGGAAATGCTAAAGGTGTCTTTAACTATTATCTTATTGCGCTTGTGTTGATTTTAGCATCTATTCCGTGGCCGTTTAGGGCGCTTGGAGCAGGATGGATGTAGGAAGGTAAAAAGTCAGAAAGACAGAAGGGCCAGGAAAAATATCTGTGCTATAGACATTGCGTTTAGCGCATCGCCTGCGGCTCGCTGTTTAGTACTTCATGCCGTTGGCATGGTGGTTTAGAAAGTTTAGTTTTAATGATTCCGTTTCTATTTGATCTCTCTATAGATAGAAAAATTAAAAAAAATTAAACTCCCTAAACTTAAGCACCATCAGGTGATTAAAATCAACTTTCTAAACACCGTGCCCATCAGTTCAGCTTGTTGATAACCTATTCGTATATGCTTCCAACGCTTTTAGAACAATGGCATCTTTCCTTTGGAGAACAACCTCCAAAAATCACTGTTCGGGCGCCGGGGCGTGTAAATATCATTGGAGAGCATACCGATTACAATAGCGGTTGGGTCTTGCCGGGTGCAATGTCCAAGTCTCTTTATATTCTCATTTCGAAAAGTTCAACGCCCACAAACCACTGGATTGCAACTGATTTGGGAGAAGAAGTTAATACCAATGATTCGTCAGCGCTTTCCTCCTGGGCGAAATACATAGCAGGAGCGATATCCATTTACACCCCTAAAATAGGGCCACTCCAAATTTTGATTGGGGGCGACTTACCGATTGGTGCCGGTATCTCTTCTTCATCAGCATTAACCTGTGGGATCCTACTGGCACTTCAAGAATTAACCGGAGGTAAGGAAACCAAAGAAGAAATTGCTCTTCTCGGGAGCCGGGTAGAACGGGAAATCATAGGCGTTCAAGGCGGCATCATGGATCAATATGCCATCATGATGAGTCAACCCCATCAGGCTATACTGCTTGATTGTCAATCACAATC
>JBBKXT010000167.1:0-13320 GCA_037969625.1 Saprospiraceae bacterium | reverse complement strand
CTCTTTCAGGGAGGCAATCACTGCCGGCTGTATCAAAAGCTGGGAGCACACCTCACGGAAGTGGATGGCGTTGAAGGCGTTGCTTTTGCGGTATATGCCCCTGCAGCAAAAAAGGTCTCAGTGATTGGCAACTTCAATAAATGGCTTGCAGGTACTCATCCGCTCAATCCACGTTGGGATAGCTCAGGGGTTTGGGAAGGATTTATTCCCGATTTGAAACCCGGGACACTTTACAAATATGCTATTGAATCGCATTCAGGCTGGAAAGGCGTCAAAGCTGATCCTTATGGCCGACTCCATGAACATCCACCCATGACCGCTTCCATCGTTTGGGAAGACACGCACGAATGGAAAGATGATCAATGGATGAAAAAACGGAAGGATCATAACAAACTAGGTGCACCGATATCAACCTATGAAATGCATCTGGCTTCCTGGCGAAGACATGAAGATGGAAGTCCATTGACTTATCGCGAGATGGCGGCAGTACTCCCAAAATATCTCAATGATCTTGGCTTTACACATGTTGAGTTTATGCCGGTCATGGAGCATCCGTATGATCCATCGTGGGGCTATCAGATCACAGGATTCTTTGCACCCACGAGTCGATTTGGCAATCCGGATGATTTTAAATATTTAATCGATCAATTACATCAGCACGACATCGGCGTTATCCTTGACTGGGTTCCCTCGCACTTTCCAACGGATGGACATGGCTTAGGCTATTTTGATGGCAGTCATCTCTACGAACATCCGGACACACGGAAGGGATTTCATAAAGATTGGCAGAGCTTAATATTTAATTATGGTCGCAATGAAGTAAAATCTTTTCTCATCAGCAATGCACTGTTTTGGATTGATGAATTTCATGCAGATGGTTTACGCGTGGATGCAGTGGCCTCCATCGTTTACCTCGATTACTCGAGAGAAGAAGGTGAATGGGAGCCCAACCAACATGGGGGCAGAGAATATTTGGAAGCCATTGATTTCTTAAAATCAATGAATGAAACCGTTTATCGCTATCACCCGGATATCCTAACCATTGCTGAGGAATCGACAGATTTTCCTTTAGTTTCTCATCCCACCTACGATGGTGGTTTGGGGTTTGGAATGAAGTGGATGATGGGTTGGATGCATGATACTTTGAGTTATTTCAAAGAAGACCCGATTAACCGAAAGCATCATCATAATCAAATAACATTCAGTTTGATTTATCAATACTCTGAAAACTACATGCTTCCGTTTTCGCATGATGAGGTAGTGCATGGTAAAGGCACTTTATTAAGTCGTTTGCCTGGATTGGATCAGGATCAATTCTCCAATCTTCGACTCATGCTTGGGTATATGTTTACTCATCCTGGTGCAAAGTTGTTGTTTATGGGCTCAGAATTTGGGCAGCGCAATGAATGGAATTTTGCTACGCAACTGGAGTGGGGAAATTTGGCTTTTGAATCGCATGCAGGCATCCTGGCCTGGACAAAGTCAATGAATCATTTATACCGATCAGAAAAATCATTACATGAGCTTTGTACCAAGCCGGAGGGTTTTGCGTGGGTACGCGTTGATGATTATCAGCAAAGTGTTTTAGTTTTTGAGCGCATGGCAACTAATGCCGAAGATAAAATTTTAGTTATACTCAATCTGACACCAGTCGATCGGCCGGATTATCGTATTGGGGTTGATGCTCTAGGTACATGGAAACTACTTGAACATTCAGACAAGGCAGTGTATTGGGGTCGAGATCGAACGGTGCATGAAGTAGTGGCTATAGAAGAAAAAGAATGGGATTACAAATCCAATTCCATGTCTTTTGCCTTGCCGGGATTAACGATGGCGATCTACAAATGGGAAAAACCTAAAAAATCAAGCATAAAAAAAGTGGCCAAGAAAGCTGTAAAAACAAAACCAATCGTTGCAGCGAAACCAAAATCAGCCGCAAAAAAGAAAGCATCTAAAAAGAAATAAACGCCATTCCTCTTCAATGAACTTGCAAACAGAAAGACTTACCATCAGAGAAATAAATCATTCAGACCTGAATGCAATCCATGAATTGCTTTCACTGCCGGAAACTGATTTTTACAATGCACTTGGCCTCCCTGAATCTATCGAAACCACTCAAGGATATGTCGAAAATTGGATAGACCATCAAAAAAAGAATCCCAGAACATTGTATGCATTCACGATTGAAAAAAAAGAACCCAAACAATTTCTTGGATTAATTGCGCTTACGTTAGGCAAACCAAAATACAGGAATGCCGAAGTATGGTTTAAAATTCATGTGGAACAATGGAGACAAGGATTTGCTACAGAAGCTTTTCAATGTATAATAAATTTCGGTTTCCATGAACTTGGGCTTCATCGAATTGAAGCAGGTTGTGCCGTGGAAAACTTAGCCTCCCGCAAAGTGATTGAAAAAGCAGGCTTGACGCTTGAAGGAACGAATCGCAAACTTCTACCCCATGGCGATGGATGGCTGGATTGTAATTCGTATGCTATTTTGGAAGAAGACTAATTACTGGCAGCAATGACGTCTAAGGGGGAAATTAAAGAAAACAAGATTGATCGAGGGTGGATTAAGTTTGACAAAATATCGAATTAGCAAACAGGAAATAATTGACTTCAAATAATGCTTTTATTCTAGTCCTTTACTACAAGAAAAACAAATTCTGTGCGTTTCTAGAGTACCTATCGCAGAGTAATAATAAAATGTGAACTCAATTTCTTTCATGAAAGGATCATTCAGTATTCTGCTCATTTTATGGTCCTTCGTTTTGTTTTCCCAAAACCTAATTCCAAATCCCGGTTTTGATATAATTGCCCAATGTCCGTTTGACCCAAGTCAAATAAATTTCGCACCACCTTGGCAATCCGCCAATAATGGAACACCTGATTTGTTTAATGAATGTTCAACCACCAGTGGAATTAAGGTCCCTTATGCGGGTCGTTTTATCGATAGTTATCAACTTCAAAGAAGTGGTTCTGGGTATGCGTCAATATGTGTATATAGTAATGGCAATGTTATCGGAAATGAATGTATTGAAACTCCTCTTACTGAGGAACTTATAGAAGGGAAAAATTATTACATAGAGTTTTTTGTTTCACCTGACTTATCAGCTACTACATATTGGGCTTATACTGATGCCATAGCACTGGCACTCAGTGATACTTTTGTATATAGGGAACTTAAACCGCATGAAGGAATGCAATTAACACCTGCCATTGAAAACCCGCCTATCTTCATAACAGATACAGTTTTATGGACACGAATAAGCGGGTGTTATCAGGCGAAGGGTGGCGAAAAATATGCCATAATAGGTAATTTAAAAAGTACGTCAAAAACAAGAGTTCAGTTCGAGGATCCAAATAGCTTTCCTTATTCAATATATTATTTTATTGAAGATGTACTTGTTACTTCATATGACCCACTTCCGGATACCATTTTATTATGTGAGGGGGAAAGTATTGAGTTATCAGCAACATTTATGGATGCTTCTTATCTATGGAATACAGGAGATATAGATTCTATCCTTGTAGTTAATTCGCCTGGGGTATATATAGTTCAAACAACCATAAACGACTGCATTTTCCGCGACACAGTTACTATTCTAAATGGTGATGAACCGTTATATTTTCCAAATGATACTGTCCTGTGCAATGATGAGATGCTTGAGTTAACCTGTCCGATCATGGGTTCTTATTTATGGTCTAATGGTTCATCTGATAGAACAATCAAAATCCTTGAAGGTGGCTTCTACTCAGTCTCCGTTACAAATAGATGCGGAGACTATGTTTTCGAAACTAATGCCAATTTCGAAGCTTGCGATTGTGCCATATACATTCCAAACATTCTATCGCTAAACAACGATGGAATAAATGATGAGTTAACGCTAAGTATCAGTTGTGATTTCGATTATCACATCAGTGGATTTTATTTATTTGATCGTTGGGGTAATAATCTTTACACCGCTACCGATGACCCATATTTCGTATGGGATGGAAAATTTCAAGGCGAACTTGTCCAAAGCGGCGTATATGCATGGCAAATGATCTACAAAATAATGAGAGGGTCCGAGAAAAAGCAAATCATCAGAACAGGCAATGTTACAATACTTAGATAAATTTATTTTGTAATTATTTTATGCCTTCAACTAATCGCTTTTAAGTGCCTTATTAAATTTGGTTTTCATGATCCGGGCCTCCATCGCATTGAAGCAGGCTGTGCCGTAGAGAATAAAGCTTCCAGCAGAATCATCGAAAAGGTCGGATTAATACTTGAAGGCACTTGCAGGAAGCTCCTACCCCATCAAGGTGGGTGGTTAGATTGTTATTCTTATGCGATTTTGGAGGAGGATATAGAAAGTAAAATCAGGTAGCATCTAATGCTGGATTATCAATATCCAGAAATTTGTAATGCTCAATTATTACTTTCGCGCTTTCCTTCTAATTCCTTTTAACGTTTTTTGAAATTGTTTTTGATCCAATTCGATATGAGCTAAGTTGCCAATCGAGTGGCGCACTTTCTGATCAGGATCAGCTTGATTATCGACTACCTTAAAATCCTTATCACCAAACATGCAAATCTGATGTTCTACCACCCCTGAAACACCTGTTGGATGCTCTAATGATATCATAATGCTTTTTGCTTGTTTAAATTTTGGATCTGATAAGAACCTCCCTGATTTAAACCTAATAATTTCAACAGAATCCCCATAAGATTTGAGCACCAATGAATCTTCTTCTTGAGCATATCCTTTAATCTCAAATCCCTCTGTTGTTTGTATATCACCTTTAATTAATGTATCCACTATAAAATTGAAATAATATTCCATATCGATAAACTTGGGTTCCCTGGTATACTTACTATGATCAACCTTTCCCAGGATGACAAAATCAAATCGATTGGAATCCCGAACGATTTTATCGGTCATTGAGCAGGAGCAAATCAAAACTAAACTCAATATGGTTATGGCTACCTTCAATTAAAGCTATTTACAATTTAACAAATCCCAATTAGCAGGAAGATAAAGCATTTTAACTGCAATGCCGCCACAACCAAAACCTGCTTACCTTTGTTGAGTCTTCGATATTGAAAGCTTTTAACTTTTAAATACAAAAAAGAATGTATCCAGCAGAAATAGTAGCCCCTATGACCAAAGACCTCACCAGTGCAGGTTTTGAGTCGCTACACAATTCCAATGAAGTGGTAGAAGCCCTTGACAATCAAACAGGTACTGCCCTCGTGGTCGTAAATTCTGTTTGTGGTTGTGCTGCGGCTAATGCCCGACCAGGCGTCAAAATCGCCCTTCAAAATGATAAAACACCGGCCAAACTGTACACGGTTTTTGCCGGCGTAGATACGGATGCTGTGGCCAAGGCCAGAGAATTTTTACTCCCTTACCCTCCTTCATCCCCGGCCATTGCCTTGTTTAAGGATGGTAAACTAGTTCACTTCCTTGAGCGTCACCATATTGAAGGTCGCAGTGCGGGCATGATTGCCGACAACCTTAAAGCAGCTTTTGACGATTATTGTTAGGATTTGGACGTGGTCTGACCACAAGCACCACACATGACCAAAACAACTGAAAAGGACTCCCATTATCGCCATCTCGAAAAGATGTCGGTGCAGGAGATTCTAACATCTATCAATAAGGAGGATCAGTCCGTTGCCCATAAGGTCAAGGAGTGCATTCCTGCCATTGAAAAATTAGTCGAGGCGATCACCCTCCGAATGCTGGATGGTGGGCGCCTTTTTTATATTGGTTCCGGCACCAGCGGCCGACTGGGGATTTTAGATGCCTCCGAATGCCCTCCGACTTTTGGCGTTGATCACAACAAAGTGATCGGCATTATCGCCGGTGGTGATGCTGCCATACGTAGAGCCCAGGAGTTTGCAGAAGATGATACCCACCAGGCCTGGAAAGATCTCGAAAGTTTCAGCGTGTGCGAAAAAGATATCGTGATTGGCATTGCTGCCTCAGGCACTACACCTTATGTTTTAGGTGGACTGACACAAGCACGTGAAAACAATGTATTAACCGGCTGCATCACTTGCAATGCAGATACCCCCATCATAGCACTGGCTGATCATCCGATGGTATGTGAGGTAGGCCCTGAATTTGTGACCGGTAGCACACGCATGAAATCAGGAACAGCGCAAAAGCTGATCCTGAATATGATTTCTACGGCTGTGATGATTCGCCTCGGACGCGTGGAGGATAACAAAATGGTGGACATGTTACTCACCAATCACAAGTTGGTTGATCGCGGCATCCGGATGATCTTGGAGAAATCTTCATGCTCCGCAGAAGAAGCTGCTTCGCTGTTGGATATTCATGGTTCCGTGCGGAAGGCATTGCATGCCATACAATCAAAATGATTTTGCCTAAAAATTTTTAAATCTCGCGGATTTAAGGTTCTCCTTAAATCGAATATGGGAGTTATAGATAATTGGAAATCATTTCAGGCAACTTGTAGTGTCCACGGAAGCAAGGCGGCGCTGCAAGTGTGGCACACCCGCATCACGCAAGCGACCCGGCAGGTGTGCCACACTCTCCTTCCCTACTCGCAGTAGCCTTGGTCTCTTGCGCCATAGCTTCAGCGACGGAGCACGTAGGCGAGTCCGCCCTTCCTTACATCTTTACCAAATTACCACTGCCAACAATTCTGGACTGGACTTTGGCATCCCCTTTATACTTGACATCGCCACTTCCGGAAATGACTACATCAAGATCACCTTTGACATTGACCATCACATTCCCTGATCCGCTGATCGCTATGTCACATTCTGATACTACAAATGTTGATGCCTTAATATCACCGGAACCACTGATGGCAACATCGAAAGATTTTCCTGATCCGGATAAGTTTACATTCCCTGACCCACTCATCGCCAGGTCTACATCCTCTGCTTCCATAATAAAATTGAATTCTCCGGATCCTGACATGACGATATCAACGTCTCCAAGCCCTGAAAATGATCCTTGTGTAGAAATGGTCCCACATCCACTCATGACAATATCTTCAATCATCGGCATGGTGATGTATATCGTTACTTCCTTCAGGCCTTTTACATTTTTATCATAATCAATTTTCCAGCTATCTCCTTTGACATCTTTTTTGATATTGTCAATGATATTTTGTTGCCCTTCGATCACTACTTTCTGAGTTTTACCCTGAGTGAGTATTACATCAGCATCAATGGACAACACTATTCCATCGAATGCCGCCAGTTGTATTTCTTTTTTCACGATCGCCCCTTCTCCTTTAATGGAGGATTGTGAGAAAATTGAATTACTTGCCAAGAAGGCCAGAAGGATTGACATGAAGATTGTCTTTTTCATATTTATGGTTAGATTGGATGAAGTTAGATTATATGTTCGACCGAAAGGACAATGAATTCCCGGGATGGTTGCATCTGGTGATAATTAAAGGCTGAAAGCTTAGATCAATGGGGTAATACAGCGTTCCTCGAAAACTCGCGGAGAATAAATGAAATTGCAATACGCAGTGAAAAAATATTAAAATACGATTATATCCACTTACTGCTTAAAGTTTATAGCTCACTACTTTCCCTTCCAAAAGAAATTTCTCCCTACCCTCTATATTGATTCTGCTGCTGCTCCCAAAGTGCTCTTCGTTCCGCCAGGGTCATATCAAAGGTATCTCGAGGTAGAAAATAAGTTTTCTCTTCGTCCTCTTCCTGAATAGGAATTTTGATTTCATCCACTTCAATCTGCTTTCGAAAAAACCAAGCCAAAATAATTCCTGCTACTGCACCGGATAGGTGACCTTCCCAGGAAATACCTTCCTGCCCCGGAAATATGCCCTCAAAAAATCCGGAGTACATCATCAGAATGATTAGTGCCAATATAATCGACTTGATATTTCTCCTAAAAATCCCATTCCAAAAAACAAGCGAAACCATGCCGTAGATTACTCCACTGGCTCCAATATGAAAGGAATTACTTTGCCCAAAGATCCATATTCCAAGACCGGATAAAACATACAACCAAAGCACACTTTTAAAAGCGATCCTCGGATAAAACCAAAAGACTGCTGTGCCGATCATCAAAAAGGATAATGAGTTGAAAAACAAATGCCCCCAACTACCATGAATCAATGGCGAAGTCAATATACCGGGCAATCCTTCCACATGACCCGGATAAACCCCCAGGGTCGTAAAATCAATGCCGCCGAAAACTTGTATCAAATGAATGACCCATATCAGCCCAACAAAAATGAGAGGAAATCTAATCTGTTTTAAAAATTTAGCGGTCCTCTTATCCATATTAAACTTGTGGGTATCTCCTGGCGACCGTGCGAATAAAATGCTCCGCCATTTTCAAACTTTCCCGATCAGCCCAATTAAATTTTCGCGCAGGCCCACCCAAAAGTATATCGGTAGCCTCAGAAAAAGATTTTAGATTATTGAGTTCATGACATGTGTTGTCAAACAACTCCCTATCTCCACCAAACAAAACATTTAAAGTAAAAATCCGCTCGTTGAGACCAAGCGCCATAGCGATATCTGTAATCGGCACATGACTAAATCGACTATCCATTTCACTCGGATGATTCAATTCGAATAGCTTAACCAAATCTTCTGATGCGACACCTTTCGCTTCAACAGGTTTTGTCAAAGGAATCTCTTTGGCAACCGGTGCAGGCGGAATAATCTGCTCTACAACTAATTCAGGGACTGGTGCCTCCACTGGTACAGGAGCCGGTGTTGGTGGCACCTCTTTAATTTCAGGCGCAGTGAATTGTGATGAGCCATTATTTCCCACAGATGGAGGGGGTGATTGAACTATTTTTGGTTCAATAGGCCTTGGTATATATACTTGTTCTACAGGTTTTGACGCCAACGGGCTGGTCGTCATACTGGGAGCATCGGATTCCTCTGCAGAAACGGCATCATACAATTGAATAATGTAAGATTTCATCAAGTCCTTTTCGAGTCTTGACAATTCATGTCCATTTCCCATCTCGAGAAAGGTCTGGATTTTTAATAGAAGAGACTGTGCTTTAGATGTATTCATATGTTATCGTTATATAATGCAATTTACTACCTATGTGTTCATATATGATATAAAACCGGTTAATATTGTGTGAATGCAACAAAAATTTGGCTTGAAACCTAAAGAATAAACAGAAGAATGCATCTTTGCAGCCATCATGTTTCTTGAGCCAACATTTACAACCCAACGCAGAGGATGGATCGAAGTGATCTGTGGCTCTATGTTTTCCGGCAAAACGGAAGAACTCATCAGACGCCTAAAAAGAGTTAAAATCGCGGAACAAACGGTAGAAATATTCAAACCGGTGCGTGATACGCGATATAGTAAAGATGAAGTCGTCAGCCATGATGCGCGATCCATTCCATCACGAGCAGTCAGCAAACCATCAGAAATTCTTAATGTAAGCGCTGATATTCATGTCATTGGCATCGATGAAGCCCAGTTTTTTGATGAAAGTCTCCGTGGTGTTTGTGAAGAACTAGCCCTTCGCGGTCATCGTGTCATCATTGCCGGGCTGGATATGGATTTTCGTGGACGACCTTTCGGACCTATGCCTGAATTGCTGGCAGTTGCCGAATATGTGACGAAACTACATGCGATCTGCAATCATTGTGGGATCCTGGCGACGCATACCTACCGATTGACCACCGATGAGGATACGGTCGTTTTGGGTGAAAAAGATATCTATGAGGCCCGCTGTCGACATTGTTTTAATGAAGGAAATATTCTAAAACTTCGCACGACACAGCGTTAATCGGGTATTGATTGGTAAAAGGAGTCTCTTTTACTCTAAATCCAGTTGATTTTTAGCCAACAATCTTACCTTTGGCACAAATTAAAACCATCCGATCTATGGCGAGCTTAAAGCCAATAAAAACAGCCCTCATATCCGTATTCCATAAAGAAGGCCTGGATACAGTTGTAAAACTATTAGCGAAACACGACGTGACCATCTATAGCACCGGTGGAAGTCTTGCATATATTAAATTATTGGGGGTGAACGCCATACCCGTTGAAGATCTGACCGGATACCCTTCTATCCTGGATGGCCGTGTCAAAACCTTACACCCTAAAATATTTGGTGGCATCCTCGCGAAAAGAGAAAAAGATCATGAGGCACAATTGGAAAAATATGAAATTCCACCCATTGATCTGGTGATCGTCGATCTCTACCCTTTTGAAGAAACTGTAAAATCAACAGAAGATGAAGCAACCATCATTGAAAAAATTGACATCGGTGGCATCTCATTGATTCGCGCTGCTGCCAAAAATTATAATGATGTTGTTATTGTGCCATCGCAGGATGATTATGACTCTTTGAAATATTCGCTGGAAACAACCGGAGCAGCCACAACCTTAGAGGAGCGAAAACTTTTTGCAATTCGCGCTTTCCGAGTGAGTTCTCATTATGACAAGCAGATTTATGAATACTTCAATCGAAATGGTGAAGATTTAAGTTTAAAAATCTCCCAGCATCAGGGGATGCCATTGCGTTATGGTGAAAATCCGCATCAGGAGGCGGTATATTTTGGTGAATTGGAAACGAATTTCTTCAAACTCCACGGCAAAGAATTGTCCTACAACAATCTTGTGGATGTGGATGCTGCCGTCCATTTAATGGCGGAGTTTAAAGATGACAAACCAACCTTTGCTGTTCTCAAACATACCAATTCATGTGGTCTTGCCACACGGGATTCTGTCATGGATGCCTGGACAGCTGCTTTAGCCGGAGATCCCGTTTCTGCTTTTGGTGGAGTACTGATATGTAATCATAAAATAGATGAAAAGACAGCGTCTGAGATCGACAAACTTTTTTACGAAGTACTGATCGCTCCATCTTTTTCTGAAAAAGCTTTGCAAATCCTGCGCGCGAAAAAAAATCGCATCCTCTTACAACTTCACACCTATCCTAAAAATAAAATGATCGTCAAAAGTATTCTTGACGGTTATATCACACAGGATGTTGATCGCACCACACAAGACTTAACCACCATCACTGAAGCTACCAATCGCAAACCAACGGAAGGAGAATTAGCAGATCTCCTTTTTGCAAATAAAAGTGTCAAGCATCTCAAATCAAATGGTATTGCGTTGATTAGAAATGGTCAACTTCTCGGCATGGGTTGTGGACAAACCTCACGTGTTGATGCATTGAAACAAGCGATTGCAAAGGCGATAGCATTTGGATTTGATTTAAAGGGATCCGTGATGGCGTCAGAAGCTTTCTTTCCATTTCCGGATTGTGTTGAGATCGCGCATGAAGCAGGTATTACTGCTGTGATTCATCCCGGTGGTTCTGTAAAAGATCAGGATAGTATTGATTTTTGCAATCAGGCTGATATGGCGATGGTGATTACGGGGTTTCGGCATTTTAAGCATTGATTGAAGGGGGTTAAGAGGGTTGTGAGGGTAAAGAGGTTAGATGGTTATGAGGTTAAAAGGTTAGAAGGTTAAAAGATTTTAGAAAACTTTAAATTCTTTTCGAGTAGTAAAATCATGTCGCTCTATATTGTTTGACCGACGGGATGTCTTCTTTTTTCGCTCGCCCTATAGCTTAAAATGATATAGGGTCCGCAAGAGAAAAAAGAAGAGAGGGCGAAAAGCGATTGCAAAATTACCTAGACAATTAAAAGAAAGTTATGTCTTAAAAGGGAGTTTAGAGAGCGACGAGGTTTTTGGTTCTTTTTTCCGGAAAAAAAGAACGATTAGAAAAATCTGTTCATAGGTAAAACGCTATCAAACAAATCAAAAAAAAAGACCTGAGACTCGGAGCACAGCAGAGACCCTGTACACCCGCCCTAGGCGGAAGGTTGTTCAGGGCTTGGATTAATCTTACTCGATTCATAACCTCTTAACCTTTTAACCCTCATAACCCCTTCAACTTCTTTGGCCTTTTAATAGAAAAAAACATCAACTAAGAAAATATAAAATCCTCATGTACCTCTGCATCGACATCGGCAACTCCAGAACAAAAGCTTCGGTTTACCATCAAACCGGTGAAGTGATAGAGTCGATTGTCTTTGAAGGAAATTCTATGGAACCGATCAAAGCACTTAATCAACGCCTCCCTTCTCAACATGTTATTGTTGCGACTACAGGGGATCGATCTTGGGAGTTAGCAGCTTTACAATGCAAAGGAAAAAATATTGAGCTTTCTACCTCGACGCCGCAACCGATCGAAATCGTGTATGCCACGCCACACACCTTAGGAGAAGATAGAATCGCAGGGGCATGTGGTGCCCAGGCGCTTCATCCGAATAAAAATTGTCTGATCGTTAGTGCAGGTACTTGTATGACCATTGATCTCCTCACCCACAAAGGCATCTATCTTGGGGGTAATATTTCACCGGGTCTGGATATGCGGCTGAGAGCTATGCATGATTATACAGCTAGGCTACCACTGGTAGAACCGGGCTGGCCTAGACTGAGTTTTGGGGATTCAACAGAGCATGCTTTGCAAAACGGGGCTTGTCTTGGAATGGTGATGGAAATTGAGGGAATGTTAAAACATGCAAAGGATGCATTAAGTGAGGTTTTTATCGTTATGACCGGAGGAAATGCAGCTTTCTTGGCTGATCGCTTAGAAAGTCAGATATTTGTCGCACCCGAACTGGTCACTCAAGGCCTTTTCCAAATATTAGATTTTAATGTCAAGAATTATAGTTAAGCACCTGTTAATCAGCTTTTTGATTACCCTTACTTCCGCTTTGGCCTTTGGACAGGCAAAGAACAACTCGCCTTTCAGTCAGTTTGGATTGGGCGAGTTTATTAGCAATGATATGGCCAGTTCACACTCCATGGGAGGTTTGAGTGCAGTTTATCATGATTTTTTTGAGGCCAATCTGGACAATCCGGCCTCTTTGGGCTTTCTCCAATATACCAGTCTTCAGTTTGGCATTTCAGCGACTCGCTCTACCTACAAGCTGAATGGAGAAACTGATAATATTTGGAGTGGCAATGCGAATCACGTCAGTTTGAATATCCCCATCATCAACCCTTTGAATCAGGCCCTGGAACGCAAGGAAACGGACTTTGCTTGGGGAATGAGCTTTGGTGTACGCCCTTTTACACAAGCAGGGTATAATATAATTGTAGAAGAAGAGTTGGATTCACTGGGTGACGTACAAAGAAATTTTACCGGAACAGGTGGCTTGTATAATTTGAACTGGGGGAATGGTTTCAAATATAAAAATCTCGCAGCAGGTATTAATTTAGGTTATCTGCGCGGTTCACAATCCTATGGCGAGCAAACCTACTTCCTTGACCTGAGCAATGCTTACGATGATTTTTTCGATACCAAATC
>JBBKXT010000166.1:0-4913 GCA_037969625.1 Saprospiraceae bacterium | reverse complement strand
TCTTCGCCCTCTGCCAACATGAAAATTGGTTTATTCAGGGCAGCAAGCGTATTGCTGACTTCATCCCAGTAATCTGCATGGACGCCATGGGCATGATCCACGCGAAAGCCATCAATATTAAAATCTGCCAGCCAATAGATCATATCATCAATCGTCTGGCGACGCATGGTTGGATTATCAAGATTTAATTCGGCAACATCAGTCCAGTCCCACGGCTCACCGGTTTCCTCATTGATGGGATCTCTGATCTCCCCATTTTCATTTTTGTTGTAATATTCGGGATGCTCAGTGATCCACGGGTGATCCCATCCGGTATGGTGAGGCACCCAGTCAATAATCAGATGCATACCCAGTTCATGCACACGGGCTACTAATGCCTTAAAATCCTCATGGTTTCCAAAACGTGGGTTTATTGCCCTAAAATCTGAAACGGCGTAGTAACTCCCAAGTGTTCCTTTGCGTTTGGGGACACTGATTGGATGAATAGGCATGAGCCACACGATATCTACCTGCATGTGCTTGAGTCTAGGCAAGTGATCCATAAAAGCCCTGAAAGTTCCTTCGGGGGTGTATTGACGGATATTTACCTCGTATAAATTCGCAGAATGTGACCATTCCGGTACTTTGATCCTGGAGACAGGCATGCCATCAGACTGCATCTCACTAGCTTCCTCGTGGGATATTGTTGTCATCATATATTGTACTTATTATCTTCTTTTCTGACTTATCGGGAGAAAAGAAGGGCGTAAACATATATAAATAATTCGACTATTTGCTTAGGGAGGTGTATTGTCTGAGCTTGCTCAAGGCTACCCGCATATCTTTAGGTAATTCAGCGATGACTTCGATGGGTTTTTTAGTCAAAAAGTCATTAAAAGTGATTGCTGAAGCATGAAGTGCTACGCGCTCAATCACAGGTCTTTCTTCTTCGGTATCCTTACTTAGATTGTACTTGTTTTTGCCTTTCAACGAAGAAATAAAAAGTGGTCCTTTTGAGCCATAGGTAATATCGCCAACGATTGGATGGCCGAGAGAAGAAAGATGCACACGAATTTGATGTGTGCGGCCGGTCAATGGTTGGAGTTCAAAAATTGAGTGGTTTCTAAAGCTTTCAATCAATCGCCAATTTGTCTGACTTGGTTTCCCCTTTTTATTGATGGCAACTTTCCCAGTGCTTTGGGTGAGGAGTGCTGCATCAATTTGTCCTTCATTTGTAATGCAACGTCCATCGGTGATCGCAATATATTTTTTTGAAATTGTTCTGCTTTCAAATTGATCACTATACCAACCAAATGCTTCAGGGTCAAGACAAAAAAGAAGTACACCACTAGTTTCCAAGTCAAGGCGATGCAGCGGTCTGGCAGTAGGAAATGAAGTTAATATCATTGTGGCTAACGATGGTCTGTCAGCTTTGTATCGATCGGGGACACTCAGAAGCCCTGGTGGTTTGGCCAGTGCTATAATTGATTTATTCTCAAATAGAACTTCGAGTTTGTTTTTCATGAAGGAAATAGGTCACTGAATTTGCGTTTCCATCCTAGGTAGTAATCGACGATGAGACTTCCGTTATAGATACCCGGAAGTTTAGCAAGTGATTGTCTTTGATACTCCACAGAAATACTTTTTCTTTTTTTGATGATCGTTCGCAAATGGAAATAAATATAAAAATGAGCTTTTATGATGGCAAAGGTGTTGCCAAACTCTAACGTCAATAGGAATCGAAGACCTGCCAGTCCATCCAATAACCATCGTATAAATAGGACTTGGTAAAGATCAGATTTGGGTAAATACTTGATCAACGTAATAAGGTTGTTTCTGAAATTGAGGTAAACTTTGTTTGGGCTATTATAACTTAATGTGCCTCCTCCGACATGAAAAACAACTGATTTCGGACAGGCGATGATTTTATGATCTTTCAATAAAATCCTCCAGGCAAGATCAATTTCTTCTTGATGCGCGAAATAATCCTCATCAAAACCTCCTACTGCATTGAATACTTCACTTCGGATAACCATCGCCGCACCGGAAGCCCAGAAAATAGATTCACTTGATTGATATTGACCAGTGTCTCTTTCAGTGGTGTTCAAGATACGTCCTCGGCAAAATGGATACCCTAAAGCATCCATATAACCACCTGCAGCGCCGGCATATTCAAAATAGCCTCTACGCGATTCGGATCGAATCTTCGGCTGCACTGCGGCAATGCTATGATCCTTCTCCATCAGTTCGATGATTGGTGTCAACCATTCTGGAGTGATTTCAATATCGCTATTAACCAGAGCGAAATATTTTGCATCGATTTGAGCGAGTCCGGCATTGTAACCACCGGCATAGCCATAGTTTTTATTCAATGTGATGCAGATAACTTTCGGATAATTTGCTTTCACCCATTTTAAGGAGCCATCGGTGGAACCATTATCGACCACATAAATTTTTTCATTGGGAAATCGACTGGAAGAGAAATAGGGTAGAAACCTTTGTAGAAATGATTTTCCATTAAAATTTAAAATAACAGTTGCGACATCGGCTAAATTGGAAGTAACGGATTCAAAAAATGAACGAACAGCAATTTCATCTTTTGCCATGGCCAATTTAAGTTCTTCCATAGTTGGAAACTTGCGATCGGCACGAATAAACTTATGGAGTTCGAGCGTGATCTCCTGATCATAAATCTGTCGATCGAAATCGAACAAATGGATTTCTACACGGTGCTCATCTTCGGCATCAATAGAAGGACGCAATCCGATATAGAGCATTCCTTTGTATTCGACACCACTAATAGACGCTGTAGCGGCATAAATGCCATCAGAAGGTAGTAGTTTCTTCTTATCAGTGATTTCTACATTGGCAGTAGGGTATCCTATATGATGACCAAGCTTATTGCCTTCCACTACCTGACCACGTATCATATATGGATGTCCGAGAAAGCTATTGGCATGTTCGATATTACTTTCTAATAAGGCTTTTCTGATCTTCGTCGAACTAATGGTGATATTCCTCAATTCTTCCTCCTGAATCTGGACAACTTTGAAGTCATGTTTTTTGCCATACATTTCCAGTAGGTTGACATTGCCAGTTCGGTTGAAACCAAATCTATGATCATAACCGATGACCACATAGGCCGGGTGGAATTTTGTGACTAGAAACTGTTCTATATATTCCTGTGCAGGTTGCTGAGAAAATTCTATGGTGAATGGGACAATCACCACATTGGAAACGCCCGCTCGTCTGAAATACTCAAGTTTCTCATCCAGAGTTGTGAGGATTCTGAGATCGGTGTCTTTGGGATATACAATTTCTCTGGGATGGGGATGAAAAGTAATCACTACATCAACACCCTCTGAAGCTTCTGCAAGTTGTTGCAAATGCTTCAGAATCTTATAGTGGCCTTGATGTACGCCATCAAAGCTTCCTATGGTAACGACAGAATTTTTGAACTCCGGTAATGCAGAAAGTCCTCTGTAAATGTTCATGGACTACAAAAGTATTCAATTTACCAATAATATGTAGTCCCAAAAGGGAATCTGGCTCTTATCTGACGTTGATTATGCTTTTATTATATATTTATAGGCAATGCCCATTCCCGGAAAACGTTAAATAGCTTATGATTCGAGTATTCTCTGTTATTATTTTGCTGTCTTTTAGTCAGATACCTATACACGGCCAATCTGTTAAGATGCTTGATTCGCTGGTGGCTGAAATCGCCTATAAATCTGATGTGGTGATCAATGCGGAGCAGGGACTACATCGGGCCAGGGCACAGGAAGGGTTGATGAAAGATGTTGACCTATTTCTCAATACGACGGGCTCGTATAATGTGAGTCTGGACAGTATCCCATGGCTTTATGTGTTGAAAGGAGATGATTTTAGGCTTGTTTCCTGGCAAGTGCGAATTTCAAATGAGGAATATAACTATAGCGCATTTATTCAATGGGCGGATAAGCACGTTTACTTTAAGGACAAACGGCCGTTTATCAATGGGTCAGGTTATACGACCTATACCCCTGATGCCTGGTATGGGGCGGTATACTATAAGATCATTCCATTTGAGCGAGAGAAGCAAACGTATTATATCCTATTAGGCTATAATGCTGAAAACAGCCTATTGAATACCAAGGTGGCCGATGTACTTGATCTGACGAGCAATGAGCCGAGATTGGGTGTTCCTGTTTTTATAGGGTCAGGTGATCCGCAGACGAGGCTTTTGGTGAGTTATGCGGATGTATCGCCGGCACGTGTTCAGTTTGATGAAAAACTGAATGGGGTCCTCGTTGATCATGTTTCAGCTATGCCGGGTGTAGGGCCAAATGGAGAAAGTCTGCCGATTCCGGATGGAAGTCTGGATGCCTGGATTTTGAAAAAGGGAAATTGGGTTTACGAAGCGGAGGTTTATGATGTTCATCAAAAAGATCCTTTGATGACGAAAGAGCGAAAGAACAAAACGGAAGAAAAGGATATCATGGGTCGAGCCAAGAACAAGTAACCTGTTCATGGTAAACTAGGAACAAGTAACCTATTCTTTTTTTACTCAATAACAAACAATTCCTCTTGGCACCACACTACAAAATCAGAACTGAAAAAACAGGGCATTACTACATGCACGGGCGTATGTCAGGCACAACAAAGTATGTTTGGGTTTGTCTGCATGGTTATGGACAACTAGCCAAACATTTTATTAAAAAATTCGAGTTTCTCAATCCGGATGAAAACGTAGTAATTGCGCCGGAAGGATTGAATCGTTTCTATTTTGAGGGATTAAATGACCGGCCTGTAGCCACGTGGATGACTAGTGAGGATCGATTAGATGAAATAGCTGACTTTATCGGTTTTCTAGAAAACCTAAGAGAGAAATTGGCTTGGGATAAAAATGAAAATATCAAGGTTATATACTTTGGTTTTTCACAGGGCGTGAC
>JBBKXT010000165.1:0-16159 GCA_037969625.1 Saprospiraceae bacterium | reverse complement strand
TCAGAGCGAAGTGGGCGGATTAACAACATTACCTTCAGGTGTATTGGCTGTTCCTTCGAATGATTTTGTCTTTCAACAAACGGTGGATATCCAGGCCATTGAACAGCTTGCTATGATGCGTCCAGATCTTGTACTTCAGGAAACTCCTTTAATCCCTTTTGGAAATAATAGCACAACTCCATTGAAGCGCAGTATATCGATTGATTTGTATTTGACTCAGTCCATTGGATTTTCTTTCCTATCCATCCAGGCAGGCAGTGAAGAACTAAACCAACGAGCTGAAATTCTAAATCAGCGGATCAAAAGCCTGGAAAACTTAAGTACGCGCGTTGGTGCATTATTTCACGTCTATGACAGATGGATTGTCGGGGGTGGATTTCAAAGAAACCAACTGACGACACAAACAGATTTTTCCTGGGTAACAGAAGATCGTAAGACTACAGAGGGCGTTTCTGAGATCGTGATTGATCCGGATGGCACACAACATTTTCAATCAGGAGCTGTGGGTGTGACCAGAGAAACGCAGTGGCAAGCCTATCGATATTCAACACACACTACTGTAAATTTTGAAACGCAATTAGCCTATAAATTAATGCAGCATTATCGTTTGGATATCACGGCAGGTATTCACGGAACTTATAATCTGTTTTACGATACACAGGGTAGTATATTTGGTGAAAATGATGAACCGATCCGATTTGCATCAGATGATCAACCCTTCAAGTTGACTTCTCCATTGAATTTTGGATTTTCCTTGACCGGTTCATATCAGTTTAATCACCGTTTAGGTTTGCAACTCAGTTTGCAAGCCGATAGACTACAATACCGGGAATATATTGATCAAACACCAATCAACTATAAGCATAACATATTTGCGCTGGGGATTGGCTTGCGATACGTTTTATAAATTAAAAAAATTTAAACAATCATCATCTGATTTCGGTGCGCGCAGAACGAAGATGATCGAAAAGAACCCATTAAGCATTTAATTAAAATAAAATACTCATGAAAAAAATAAATACAATTCGAATGTGTGGCTTCCTGATTTTGTCGATGATGACGTCAGTGATTTCTGCGCAGTTTACGTGTTACGTAGGGTTGACCGAATCGCTTAACCCTGTAGGTGAATTCACTCTTTTTCCGGAAGACCTTCTAGCCGAAGGTGATTTGACTGGGCTTGACGCTACAGTTTCTCAGGTGTTATTTACTTGTGATGATCTTGGAACAAACGAAGTTGTATTGGAGATTTATGATGGCGGCGAACTCATTTTTTCCTGTACAACTAACATTATCATTGAGGACGATCTCGACCCTAATGTGATTTGTAAAAGCAATCCTGAAGTTGTCCTTGAAGCGAATGGTGAGTACTTTTTTAGTTATCCGGACATCGGTGATGGCACCTTGGATAACTGTGGTATTACACAATACGTGATTGAGCCATTCTCTGTTAAGTGTGGAGATCCAAATCCACTGCCGGTGACGCTGACGGTGATTGATGCAGCAGGAAACTCCGCTTCTTGTACCACAGACGTCACATGGTCTGATTATCCCGACCCCACATCCAGTTTGGCTTGCAATGATGACCTGGTCCTGTTTTTGGTAGATGCAGAAGAGGTAGAAATTACTGCAGATATGATTCTTGAAGGCGGACCATATGCCTGTCCCAATCATTATTTGGTTGAAATTTCAGAGAACATGATTCCTCGTCCTGAGCCAATTGTAACGCTGGATGATACAAACAAAACACTTTTAACTAAAATTACAGATCCCTCCACGGGTATTGATTGTTGGGGCGAACTGCATGTTTATGCGGATGGAAATTGCGGAGAACCGTTTGTTGTCTGTGATACCTTATGCAGAAGTAGTGCTCTTGGGGATTGTTCCTCAGCTCATACATCGGAAGACAATGTTGAGTGGCCTTGTGATATCTTTTTGGAGTTTGCTTGTGGTGGAAGCATGGTAGATCCTACACCGACTTATTTGTTAAACCACAACTTCGCTGATTTGGCGGATATTTATCCTGAAATAATTAACCCGGAGTGCTTCATTACCGGTGTATCTTATGAAGATGTAGTATTCTTGATTGGAAATGATAGAAGTATAAACCGAAAATGGCGGATCATCGACTGGCAAACCTCCAATGAGTATACCTATACCCAACTTATTTACATTGCCACTCCAGGCTTGATGATTTGTGATACACTTCCATGGAATGCAGCTTTTGGTGATTGCACCAGTGGCCATACAATGGATGATGATGTGGAATGGCCTGCGGATATCACAGTATCTACCTTGTTCATATCTCCTCAGGATCTTCAACAAAATCCTGAAGTCGCTTCGGAAGATGCACAACCACAACTTACAGATTCATGTGGTGGTGCATTAATGAATTACACGGACGTAAATTTTGTTTTAGATGACACAACTGTTTTGGTTGAACGCACCTGGGGTATTTATGAAGCAAGTACTGACAACACATGGAACTATGTACAGGAAATTACCATTCAAGGAATCACAGGAGAAAGTATCGTCTGTGTTACCCGCGAAGATGGTGAGCCTATTCCCGGGGTGACGTTGGCTGCTGGGATTGTAACAGATGAAACAGGTTGTTATTCATTTGCTAATCCTACTGGGATTACTGTTACTCCTATGAAAGATAGTCCTATTCAGGATGGAGTTAATCTTCTAGACAAGATCATCATGCTCGAAGGTGTATTAGGTGTTAATCCCTTTTCTTTTTATCAAAGAATGGCGGCTGATCTAAGTCAGAACGGCATAGTTTCTACCCTTGACGTTGTTTTATTAGACAAATTATTAGATGGGACACTTAACCCGGAATTTGATCACAACTGGATGTTTTTTGATCAAATCACCCATGCGCAGAGTATGGACATATCTGATCCGTTGCGCCCCTACCATTTTATAGGGGTCAAAATGGGTGATTTGGACAATAGTTTTCCATTGCCGGGTGTGATTGGTATGGAACCAATAGGTCTGCGATGCAATGATGAGATTCTAAATAAAAAAGAACTCTATCAGGTAGATTTTGAAATCTTTGAAAATACCCGCGTCCTTGGTTTTACCATCACGATCGAGAGCCCTGAGAACAATCTAAATTTTATGGATGTTCAGGCCACTGCTTTGCCGGGGTTTAGTTTTGAAGATCATGTCATCATCACACCGAGCGCAATGACCATCAATTATATTGCTCCTGATGATTATCTCAATCAGGGCATCGCACTCGCAGCTGGATCTACTTTGTTTACTATAGAATTGTCTCCTGTGATAAATACATTTCTAAGCCAGGAAATAAAGCTGGGTACCCAAAAGGAAAATGTTCTGCGCTCATCGAGTGATATCTCAGGTCTTGAATTTACACTCGATTGGGAGAATGTGATCATAAGCTCCGTGATTGGCGTGGATGCAGGCCTAACTCTGGAGTTTTTCCCTAATCCGGTGACCAATGAAATCCGCTTTAAAGGACTTCCCTCGGATCGGCAAGGATTGATTTCAGTGATGGATCCAATAGGCAGGGTGCACTACCAAAGTGTGCTAAGCGAAAATGCAGATCTCAGTGATTTGCCGCCAGGGCTGTATTATCTCAATATTAGGCTTGAAAATGGGAAGATGTATACAGCTCCCTTGACTAAAATGTAAGTCTTGATTGAATAAATTTAATTTAAAAGGAAAAGGTCGGATATCCATCCGGCCTTTTGTTTTTTCTAATTCTTGTCAATAGGATCCAGAAAAGAGCAGGAATTGGGCAACCATCTTATTTAATTATGTCGGAAACCGTTACTTATTAAGTCTGTTGAAATGTCGAGGTTAAATTGGGGAGGAATGGTCCAAAGGGAACAAAATTTATCATATTTGTTAGTATCACAATAAAATAAGACCTTTGCGCCCTGAAAAAATATAGGAATACATTTTGGATTCATTACATCAGTTAGTACGGCAACCTGCGAATGTGGTCATCGTGACCCATAAGAACCCGGATGGGGACGCACTTGGGTCTTCTCTGGCTTTGGCCGCTGTCCTGACCAAACTAAGGCATACCGTCAAAGTTGTCCTCCCAAATGATTTTCCACCCCTTTTCAACTTCCTCCCGGGCATCGATGATGCCATTATTGGGGAGATGAATCCTACAGAGGCCGTTGAAGCCTTTGAAAAAGCAGATGTTATCTTCTGTCTGGATTTTAATTCACTGGATAGAATCGATCGCTTCGGATTAGATGTAATGGCCTCTAAAGCCACCAAAATCCTTATCGACCACCATATTGACCCGGAACCTTTCGCAGACCATATCATATCAGAAACGTCAGCAAGTTCCACGGCAGAGCTCGTTTATGACTTTTTGGTTGATGTCAAACTGGATCAATATATAGATGTGCCTATCGCCGAAGCCATCTACACAGGTATCCTCATGGATACGGGTTCTTTCAGATATGCGACCAATGAACGAGTTTTCGAAGTAGCAGCAGCACTCAAACGGCTGGGCATGGATGATTACCTTCTACAGATAAGGTTATTCAACAGCATGACAGAGAAGCAATTGAAGTTGCTCGGTCATTGTCTGGCTAACCGAATGGAGCTTATGACGGAATACCATACCGGAATTATATGGCTGGATCGTGCAGATTATAAAAACTGGTCGATTGGCCGTGGAGATACTGAAGGAATCGTAAATTACGTTCTTTTGGTCCGAAATATGAAAATGGCTGTCTTTATTTCTGAACAACAGAATGTGACAAAGCTTTCTTTTCGCTCCAAAGGGAGTGTAAATGTCCAGGAGATTTGCAGTAAATATTTTGGAGGAGGTGGACACAAGAATGCGTCCGGAGGAGCAATGAAAGCATCCGTTACAGAAACCCTTGCCAAAGTCAAAGAAATTATACCGTTAACAATGAATTCATATCAATTAGAACATGACTAGTAAATTTTTATTTTCTCTGCTATGCCTAGGTGCATTAGCAGCATGCACTTCAGGAAGTGGCCGCATGAAGGCCGATTCAGGTTACGAATACGAAGTTATTCGAAAAGGAAACAAAGAACCTATTCCAATGGATAGCTATGTTTTCTTCCACATGTCTTTAACCCAAGGTGACTCTGTCATCCAAACCACCACGACTACCGGACAGCCTTCCGTATTAAAAATGACGGAGGACAATAAGAGTTATGGCCAATTGGAGGCCTTGGTAAATGTCATGGCGACATTGTCCGTTGGAGACAGCTTACTTTTTTACTTTCCGGTAGATTCATTTGAGCAGATACCGCCTGGATTTGAGGCATTCACGGAAGACATGATCTACCGCGTGGGTATCGTAGAAGTGAAAACTGAAGAGCAATTTAATATGTTCAGAGATTCAGTAAAAGCTGAGCAAGAAAAAGAACTCCAAATCGTGAAAGCTCGTTTGCCTGAAGTGGAAGCAACTGTTATGGCTAACTGGGAAAAGTATAAAAGCGGTGGATTTGATGGACAGATTCAGCGTACGCCATCTGGGTTGGGATACATCATCCACGAAGAAGGTGATGGTGCAAAACCAGTTAGAGAAGAACCGGTATCTGTACATTATTATGGTATGTTGGATGCAGATGCGAAGATGTTTGATACATCCTTTAAGATGGGCCAACCTTACAGATTTCCATTGGGTGTAGGTCAAGTAATCCAAGGATGGGACGAAGGATTGCTTTTACTTCCCAAAGGAACAAAAGCAACACTGCTGATCCCAGCCTCTCTTGGGTATGGTGCAGCAGGAAGCCCTCCGATGATTCCGGAAAACGCTGATTTGATTTTTTACGTTGAGATAGAAAAATAATTATAGAAAGGGGCTTTGGCCCCTTTTTATTTCAATAAAGTTAGACTATGACACTAGATCAGTTTGCAGAACTGAACACTCGCATGGGTGTGTTAGGGAGGTATCTTTGACGTCGCCAGACGAAGATTACAATTAGAAGAGAAACAACAACTTACGTTAGACCCGGATTTTTGGAATGATGCATCGACATCGGGTCTTGTCCTGAAGGAGATAAAAGCGCACAAGCACTGGATTGCTAATTTTGAATCCATCCAAGCGGTGGTAGATGATCTGGGAGTTCTCCTGGAGTTTTATGATGCAGGTGAAGCCACTGAAGAAGAGCTGGATGCTGCGTATGAAAAGGCCGTTAAAGTCCTTGACGATGTAGAGTTTCGAAGCACCCTCAATCACCCGGAAGATGTCTTGTCGTGTGTATTAGAAATCAATGCAGGAGCCGGTGGAACAGAAAGTTGCGATTGGTCGGAAATGCTCTTGCGGATGTATGTTATGTGGGCGGAAAAAAATGGGTACAAAGTATCCGAGTTGAATCGTCAGAATGGAGATGTAGCCGGAATTAAAAGTGCAGAGATTGAGATCACAGGGGATTATGCTTATGGTCTTCTAAAAGGAGAAAACGGTGTCCATCGTTTAGTTCGGATTAGTCCATATAATGCTCAAGGGAAGCGAATGACATCGTTCTCTTCTGTCTTTGTCCATCCCATGATTGATGACAGTATTGAGATTGAAATCAAACCGGATGATATCGAGTGGGATACCTTCAGATCCAGTGGAGCCGGTGGTCAGCATGTGAATAAAACAGAATCCGCCGTTCGTGTTCGTCACCTCCCTTCCGGGATTGTTGTAGAATGTCAGCAGGAAAGATCACAGCATAAGAATCGAGACAAAGCGCTGAAGATGTTGAAGTCAAGATTGTATGAGAAGGAGATCGAAAGGCAGAATGCAGAGCGCGATAAAGTGGAAGCAGGAAAAACAAAAAACGAGTGGGGGAGTCAGATAAGAAGTTATGTACTGGATGACAGGCGAGTGAAAGATCACCGAAGCCAGCACACCGTGCATAATCCTGATTTGGTCTTAGGAGGAGACCTGAACGATTTCATTAAAGCATATCTGATGTGGAGTAAGGAAGGAGATTTAAACTAAGGGTAATATTTTTTTAGCACTTTTAGGTGGTCGTTTCAATGACCCATTGGCCATATGCATCATTGACCTCAGCCTCCCAATGAAGAATAGCAGGTACATCATAGCGGTGGTTTTTTTCGATAAATTCTTTTAGGGCTTCTTTTTTTATAGCCGTTGTTTTAAACAGAAGTACCGTTTCGCAGTCTTGCTGGAGGCTTCCATCCCAGAAAAATGTAGATTGAATCGGAAAACTATTCGCACAAGCTGCGAGTTTTAAAGCCACTGCTTTTTTGCCTAAAGAGGCTGCTTCTATGGCATCTTTAACAGGCGTGTAAAACAGAATGATTTTCATATTGAATTAAAGGGATAGGATGTCCGCCATCTTCAAAAGATCAGCATCTATTTCTTTTACCTTATTGATGGCATCGTCAAATGAAACCAGCTTCATTTGATTGTTCTGGATACCAACCATCTTGCTCGTTTGTCCTTGAAGAATTGCTTCGACCGCAGTATAACCCATACGACTGGCGATAAGTCTGTCGAGTGCAGAAGGTGAACCACCACGCTGCAAGTGTCCGATGATAGACACTTTCGTTTCATAATCGGGAAAACGCAAATTGATTTCATTGGCAAGTTCCATGGCATTGCCATTTTCATTTCCTTCGGCTACGACGATCAGTGAGAAAAGCTTTTTATGCTTCCCCGTTTTCTCCAAATTTTTCATCAGGAGATCCAGATCAACAGAAGATTCCGGAATGAGAATGGCGCCGGCTCCACTTCCAATGCCCGTGTTCAATGCAATATAACCGGTATCTCGTCCCATGACCTCCACAAAGAAGAGTCTGTTGTGGGAAGCCGCTGTATCTCTGATGCGATCGAGCGCTTCAACAGCCGTGTTGACGGCGGTATCAAATCCAATCGTATAGTCTGTCCCATAGAGATCATTGTCAATGGTTCCCGGCACACCTATGATCGGAATACCATATTCCTCATGAAATAATTTTCCTCCTGCAAAAGATCCATCCCCACCGATGACAATCAGTCCATCAATCGAATGAGCTTTTAATGCCTCATAAGCCAATTGACGGCCTTCCGGTGTTCTGAAACGTTTACTTCGAGCTGTCTTCAGGACGGTGCCTCCACGATGAATTATATTTCCGACATCTCGTTTATTGAGCTGTACGATATCACCCTCGATCATGCCTTCGAAACCTCTGTAAATACCAAAAACTTCAAGGCCATGATAATCTGCCGTTCGAACGACCGCTCTGATAGCGGCATTCATACCCGGCGCATCACCTCCGGAGGTAAAAACACCAATTCGTTTTATTACTTTTTTGTCTTTATTCATTTAGTAAATGTGATTCGTAAAGCTGGCGTGCAGGGTTTTGAATAAACTTACCTGATGATAATCCGGCCAAATTAAGTTCTTCTGTAAGCACTTCGGCAAAGATAGAGCCTATGGAGCCAACGACATGAATAGATGTGTCAGGTTGGAGTGGTTTGACATGCCTTTTTATAAATAATCGGAAACGATCAGCAACTAATGCTTTAATCCACGGATCCACTTTGAAATCAGTGGCAACTGCTGCAAATTCAGCTAAGTATTGGTTGGGTGACGAGGAATTATTTAATTTTTCTAATAAACCAGCCCTTCCGTCAGGTAATCGTTTAACCATCGAAGCATGAATTTCTTCAGGGAGCTCCTTGTAGAAATACGCCTGAATCATTGATTTTCCAATGTCGCAGCCACCGCCTTCATCCCCCAGAATATAGCCAAGGGAAGTCGCTTGCTTTATGATTTTTGTGCCATCCCAGAGTGCTGCATGACTACCGGTCCCCAATATAGCGACAGCGCCTGCCTGATCCCTGTTGGCTGCCCTGGCAGCGCCCACTAGGTCAGAGTGGACATGAATAGGACAATTTTCAAAAAGCGGCGATAATTGAAGGAAGATATCCTTTTCGATTTGTTGGCTGATGACACCTGTTCCATAATACCAGATGGCGGATATATTGGCTTCTTTAGTTTGAGCACGGAGACTTGTAAAGAGCTCCTGAGCTTGTTGGCGAGTATGCGCAAGCGGGTTGTACCCTTTTAAGTGAATTTCATGGTCAGTCGTCGTCCGGAACCACCAGGTTGATTTCGTAGACCCAATATCACCAACAAGGATTGTTGTCTGCATACAAAGGTGAATTTAGTTAATAATGGTGCGAATGGAATGATATTATAAGAAAATGTGTTTGAGAAAGTGAAAATTTGTGAGCAAACTGGAATTCGCTGAACAGATCATCTAAAATTTAACTAGATTGGTCGGCAGATAGCCTGAAATTTTGTGAAGTTCCATAAGTCCTAGTACATTTGAACTAAACCTTAATTACTTAAAAAACTATGAGAATGTTAATTATCCTTGGTATTGTAGTGGCCATTGGTCTTTACCTGATGAGTACCTACAACAAATTAGTTCGACTCCGCAATGGAGCTGAAGAAGCGTTTAAATCCATCAATGTGTTTTTGAAGCAGCGCTATGACCTGATCCCAAACCTCATCAATACCATTAAAGGGTATACGCAATACGAAAGCAGCACACTTGAAAAGATTGTAGAACTCAGAAGCAAAGCCATGTCCTCCGGAGGAAAAGACGGTGGAGCCGCAGAACTTGAACTTTCCGGGGCCCTAAAAAGCATATTTGCCCTGACGGAAAATTATCCGGATCTGAAAGCAAACCAGGAATTTCTACAATTACAACAAACCCTTTCTGCTCTCGAAGAGAGTATCCAGCGTTCACGCAGATATTACAATGCTTCTGCAAGAGATATGAATGATGCTGTTGAAATGTTTCCAAGTAATTTGATCGCCGGTCCATTTGGCTTTCACCGTATGGAATATTTTGAAGTGGAGGAAGCAGAAACGAAGAACGTAAAAGTTGAGTTCTAGCCCGATGATGAAACAAATACTGGTTGGGTTACTGTTATTGTTGGGTACGCTTACGCCCACCAAAGCAGAGTATTTCACCATCACGAATTATGATGTAGTTGTCAATTTCAATTCGGACGGATCAGCTGATTTTGAAGAGGTGATTGAAGTCAGATTTTCTGAGCCTCGTCACGGTATCTTCCGCTTTATTCCGCTGCGAAGTATAGTCAATAATGAGAAACTTGATCGACTGATTGAGAATGAAAAGGTTGAAGGGTTTAAATTCGAAACCTATCGCGAAGGGGATAATATTGTCTTTAAAATAGGCGATGCGAATACCTACGTGGAGGGTGTGCAGACCTATCGGCTGAGCTATCATATTGTGAATCCGCTCAATTTCTTTGATGACAAACACAGTGAGTTCTATTGGGATTTATTGGGCATAAATTGGCCGGTGGCTATTGAAAATGCTACGTTTAAATTAAATTTTCCAGAACAAGTAGAACTACTTCAAGAGCACGCAAGAAGTTTTTCTGGAGCATCTGGTTCGACCTCCAATGATGTGTTGATACAAGTGCAGCCAAGATCAATCACAGGAAAAACTTCGAGCAATCTAAATGTAGGTGAAGGACTGACGGTTGCTGTTTTCTTTCCGGAAGGTGTTTTTATTGCCAAAAGTTCGTGGTCCCTGTTTTTAAAAAAACATGGATTATTGTTTGCGCCACTGATTTTTTTATTTGGTGGAATCTGGGCAAAGTATCAGGCGCGCAATAGGAAGCAAACGATCATGACGGAATTTTTTCCTCCGGAAGGGGTTTCACCCGCTGTTGCAGGAGGATTTGTTGATCATAGTGTAGACAACAATGACGTGTTATGCCTTATCCCTCATCTGGCCAATCTCGGATACTTGCGGATGGAAGTCAAGGAAGGTGGATTTCTTCGAAAGGATGATATTACTTTCTTTAAATTGAAAGAAGCAGGTCCTGAATTATTTGTCTTTGAAGTGTCCTTCTTTAATTCGCTTTTTGCCACTGGAGATGTAGTTCAACTTAAATATTTAAAAGATAAATTCCACACACAATTGACCAGTATCAAAGGATCTGTCAAAGCCTGGATTGACGAGCAAGGATGGTACGCCGCAGATCAAAAAAAGTTCGGTTGTGGTGTTGGTATAGCTGCCATGGTTGCTATCGGATGGGGCCTGTTTGCGATCATCGCAAGACAAAATATGGATGGAATGGCTTTAATCATAACCGGAGGGTTATTGATTTTTCTGGCTACACAATTCAATAAGCGCTCTCCTGAAGGAAATGAGACATATCGCAAACTTGAAGGGTTTCGTCAGTTTGTTAAAAAAGCGGAACGACCGGTGATTGAGCGATTGATGAAAGATGATCCACTGTATTATGACAAGACCATGCCATTTGCCCTGGCTTTCGGATTTCTGAAGCAGTGGAATAATCAGTTTAAAGGACTCCTGACACAACCACCTTCATGGTACGGAGCACCCGGTATGCACGGCGCTCACCTGGGGCAATCCTGGGATAATTTCTCTACTAGCTTCCCATCCGAAATCAACAGTATTGGCTCAGTCTTCAATAGCACACCAAGTAGCAGTGGCTCCGGTGGTGGCGGCGGTGGATTCAGCGGCGGCGGTAGTGGCGGCGGTGGCGGCGGAAGTTGGTGATAAATTCCCGTTATATTACATCTTCAAATGTATTCTTGTTTAACCATAAAGAATTGGTGTTATAACCATCTTTATAGATTCAAAAATTTATGTCCAATTCAATGAAAGATCACAAAGTTGCGGTTATTGGTGCCGGTACGATGGGTAATGGTATTACTCATGTTTTTGCACAGTTTGGTTATTCCGTAATCATGATTGATATCTCTTCCGATGCACTCGAATTAGGTCTGGTGACCATTAAGAAGAATTTGGATCGGATGGTGGTAAAAGAGCGAATCACCCATGCGGATAAAGATGAAACATTGGGAAGAATTCAAATATCAACAGATATGAGTGCCGCTGTAAAAGATGCAACCCTTGTCATCGAAGCGGCAACAGAAAATATCGATCTAAAATTGAAAATCTTTAAAACCCTGAATGAAGCTTGTCGTGCTGATGCCATTCTAGCAACGAATACAAGCTCAATCTCAATAACTAAAATAGCCTCAGTCACCGATCATCCGGAACGAGTGATCGGTATGCACTTTATGAATCCGGTGCCGGTCATGAAACTGGTAGAAATTATTCGAGGCTACAGCACTTCCGATGCCGTCACTGAAGTAGTGACAACTATTTCTCAGAGCCTGGGCAAAATTCCGGTCACTGTAAATGATTATCCCGGATTTGTAGCCAACAGAATTCTGATACCGATGATCAATGAAGCGATCATTTCTTTATGGGAAGGGGTTGCCGGCGTAGAAGAAATTGATAGTGTGATGAAACTCGGAATGGCTCATCCGATGGGCCCTCTTCAACTCGCCGATTTTATCGGATTAGATGTTGTACTTGCGATCACCAGAGTATTACAAGATGGATATGGTCAGCCGAAATATGCACCATGTCCTTTGCTAGTTAATATGGTTCAGGCCGGAAAGCTAGGCATAAAATCAGGAGAAGGATTTTACTTGTATACACCCGGAGTGAAGGAGTTGGTTGTAAGTCCTGGGTTTGTTTAAAAAGGCTTAGAAGGGTTAGGAGGTTAGAAGGGTTAAGAGGTTATGAAGGTTAAGAGGTTATAAGAGTTATGACCTGTGGAAAATGAGTTGGGTCTCATTATATTTCAAGTTTAGACTGCACGGAAGAGTTGAGCACGCGGCACCTCTGGAGCATGTTGTTGAGCAGGTTTAGAAAAATTAAATCTGCGAAATCTGCAGGAGATTATTTTTCTGCTTTCACTGGCCATAACCTTGGCGAAGGACAGGTGATCTGCTTTTTTTCTGCGCCTACCGATCGATCGGTAGCGGGAAACCTTTTATTTTTCATAATTCGACAATCCCTTTACCCCTAAATCCCCTAAAGGGGACTTTTTTTGATTTACCGATTATACTCGACCAACATAATAAAATCGAATGAGAATCACTTACAAGATTTTAAAAGTTCGTAATTCGTAATTCGTAATTCACAAATTCCTTATTCACCTCTATAGCTTAATCAACTTCTTGGTAGCAGACTGCCCATCTTTTCGCACAACGATAAAGTAAAGTCCTGTAGGATAATCATCAAGTTGTTCAAAGTCTACCTCTAATCTTGAATTGACAGTAGCATGCACAACTTTATGTTGAATAGGATGTCCCTGGATAGTGTAAATTGTGATATCATGCTCACCGGAGGATAAGGGTTGTAGTCGAACAGAGACCCTATCAGTAGCCGGATTAGGAAACACATCGAATGAGGCCAGTAGAGGACTTACCTCGACGACGGCAACATCACAGTCGGTTGTTAAAATATAGTTTGTGTTGTAGCTAGTGGTATCAGAAACACAAACCGTTCTGACCTGTACCTCATAAGATTTACATTTTTCTAAATCAATTAATACTACTGTGGTATCTACGGTAGCTTTCTCGGTATAATCCGTTGTGCCCACTTCCCTATATCTATAGGTATACGCAATGGATCCAAACGCTTTTGGCCAGTACATAAAAGCACTCGTAAAAGTAATGCCATCAAAAAATACAGTATCCACTTCAGGGCATCCTGTTTGCATTTTAATAATCGAAATACAGTAGTCTTCAATTTCTCCAAATTCAATAGTGCCACAAGATTCTTGATCTACAGGTGTAAAAGGACTGGAAAATGCCATACTGACGCGCATACGTGTAGCGCCAACGAGCGCCGTTTCAGGGATGGTAAGCTGAGCACTGACAGCTTCATTCTGGGAGTCCAAAAGTGAATCCAACATAAGTTCATTCGCTTCAAAAATTCCATCCTGATTCAAATCAATCCAGACTTTAAATCGTTCATCGAATGTATTAGTGCCCCCAAAACCTGGGCGTAACCAAAGGTTGTATGAATCTCCTCTTCTGTAGATAGGATTGAAATCTTCATATAAAACATATCCACCGTTATCCCCTGAATTATTTACTAATGATCCAATCATAAGCGAATCAATAAAATCATCAGAAGAGTCATCCGAATCGGTTGCACAATAATTTAAATCAATACAATTCCCACAGCCCATGGTGCGTACAATGATTGCTTCAGAAAAGTCAGAGGAAGAAGTATCACAATCAGTTTTTAGCCTGATTTCATAATAAGTACATGCATCCAAACCATCTAGTAGAAGGGTAGCTTCAGGCGTGACAACTTCTTCCCAGTCAGGGGAGTTTTCGGGTCTCCATTCAACAATATAAAAATCTGCAGCGAGTATCTCATTCCAAAATAAATTCACTGAATTTTCTGCCCCAAATGCTTCGATACCTACTGGGATTTCACAACAGCCCAGTGTCTCGAAATTAAGATTTGTAACAAATCCTGTAGAGGTGTCCGCACAGATCGATTCAAATTCAATCTCATATAGGCTGCATCCCAGGAGATCCGTAAGTAATAGCGGTTGTGAAATATCAAATAGGGTGTCCCATTCCGTAGCAGAAACAGCCTTATATCTTGCATTGATAGCATCCGGCTCTTCAAGTGTATTCCAGGAAATCGAAGCTTCAGAATCAGATTGAACATCCACGTTGAAGTTAAATGCAATAGGACATTCTGCACAAATGGCCATCATTAAATCCATACTATTACCAGCATTCAGATTTCCTGCATAGACCATTTCACCGGCAAGTCCGATTACGGGTTCAACACCTTGAAACATAATATTGCGGATAAACAAGGCTGCAGCGGCAGGATTGGTATGAATCAATTCAGCAAAGCCGGCACATGGGGCAGAGTAGAGCAGAGCCACCAATCCGGCTGCAACCGGTGAAGCAAATGAAGTTCCGCTAGTCGTTCCGTATCCATTGTTTCTTCGAGTAGTCAAGACATCCTCTCCGGGAGCACCAAAATCCACCTGAGTCAAGCCGTAAGCAGAAAAGGTTCGTTCGTTGTTGTGATTCAGCGCTGTGACACTTAGTAGGTATTCACTGGAGCATCCGGTTGGAAGATCGCCAACTGCATCAATATCGATGTTTCGGTTGGCTGTGGCACCGGCGCTTAAGATACCTCGAGCACCTAAAGTATCATAGAAGGCGCACCATAAAGGAGCATCGGCGGGCTGTCCAAAATCGATACCCCATGAACTGTTCGTGGAGACTACAAAAGCTCCTTTTTCACCATTCGTTTCTTCATATTGAATACGCTGTTCCAGCGCATAGGCGTAGGAAGCAAGTACTGTAGATTCAGGTGTACCCCCTCGAATGATCATTATTTTGACATTCCAGTTGATGCCGGTCACACCCACTCCATTATTTCCAACTGCACCAATCATGCCGGCGACTTGTAATCCATGGCTTTGGCCCCATACATCCGGTGTGTTATCATAAGCATTCCAACCATATATATCATCGATATAGCCATTTCCATCATCATCAATGCCGTTGTTATCAATCTCGTTGTAGTTGATCCAGGCATTAGCGGCGATATCTTCGTGATTATAGTCCATCCCATCATCTACTACAGCTACTACAATGGTATCACCGGCGGCCGAAAGTCCTCCTGTTGTGATTTCCCAGGCGCGGTCTGCATCAATGTCTGCATTGGAGGTCCCTCCTGTTTGGCCATCATTTTGCCATTGCCATTGATCCGTAAACCTTGGATCATCGGGTTCTACACGAAGGGTTGGAATATGGTCGTATTGGGCTGTGCGTACGCCATCAGCATAGCGCAACTGATCCAGTAGTCTGCCCTGATGTATTCTACTGTGATCAAAACGAATCAAATAAATCCCAAGTCTTTTTGAAATCACCCGGTCTAGTATCAGATCACCATCAAGTCTTGAAGAATTTTGATTTAGGACATGCGCTGGATTGATGTCACTGTCCAGTTGAATCAACATATATCCTAATCGATGATCGAGTTTTTGAGCAAAGCCCATGTTGAGACAAGTCAGAAAACTAAAGACTAAAGGTAAAATGAAACGCATAAGTGTAGTACTGATGAATTAGTTAAAGATTGGCGATGAGGAGTAAAAATAGAAACTATCGGATACTCTGTGGCAGTTTTCTTTGGGATTGTCCTATTCTTCTCAAAACAAGTTTTTTTTTTACAATCAGGTGATTAGAGCAATTTTGGGAGTAGGTTTTGGGAAAAATTTGAATTATTTACATATTATTTTTTATTTTAATGTATAATTAACTGTAAAGTATCTATATT
>JBBKXT010000164.1:0-4332 GCA_037969625.1 Saprospiraceae bacterium | reverse complement strand
TCTAATGCATCATGAACGGCTGTAGATAGAATCTCCACCCATTGGCATGTGCTATCAGTACCGTATTGATTGCTTACTGTCAGGCAGACATAATAAATACCGCTTTCGAAAGAATGTATCGGACTCATTTCGTCACTGGTTTGTCCATCGCCAAAATCCCAGTGCCATGTTTGAGGATTGTAGAATGAGAGGTCTGTAAATCGTATCTCATGGAGCCATCCGGGCTCATCCTCTTCAAACCGCCATCTTGATACCGGTACATTGTCGATCCCAAGTGTATCGCAAGGACTGCCGTCAAGCGGCCCGAGTCTGAAGTTCGGGATATTAGGCGCTGACCTGCCGTTTGGGACTGTCAAATTAATATGGTGCTGAAGGAATCTACAATCCTCAGCTGGCAAATCCGGACGATCTATAACGTGCATGTATTCACTACTGCCTGAAGGTGGAACAATATAAATCCTTCCGTCCGGTGCAAGAATTTGTGGACCAAAATATGTACCGAAATGCCCAGGTGGTACAAAACCATCAAAAGTATCTACTAAAGTTTTTGATGCACTTATATCCCCGGCCCAAAGATCCCATTGCCAAAGATGTGTATTGTTATTTCCATACATATATCTTTCAGTTGGAGAAAAACTAGGAGACGAAAACGCCCCTGGATTTAATTGTATAGATTCAATTATTTCAAAATTTCCTGAACATCGATTAAAATAATATAGAGTTAAAATCTGTTTAATTTCAGTTGAATCAGTATCCATACGAGCAAAATAGTTTCCTAATGGTGAAAAACTAGACATTGCACCAAAACTGCTTTGAACAGGTGCTGTTTTCCCAGAGGTTATTAGCTTTATCCCATCAGGATCTAGAACATAACAATAATAGCGTCCAGTATCATCTTCAAAAACTACAATCCACCAATCTCTTCCATTTCCATGCTTAACAGCCTCAATCCTGTCAGAGAACCATTGATGATAGTCCCCAATTACAGAATCTTTATACATTAAAGTATATGAGGAGCGCTGTTCCGCCAGGATTCGAGCCTCTAAAAACCTTGATATTTTATAACTTATGCCAGGCCGACTTTCTGCTGAATGATACAAAACGGAGTAGGAATCATTATCATTGGGCATCGGCAGAATAATCGCTCCCTCAATAACAGGGAAACCATATGGTTTATCATAATAATCGCTATAGTAATGATTCCAATAATTTACTCCAGGTCCAGAATAGGCTATTGTGTCCGCAATTTTACCTCCATCAATTCCAAATATTTCCATACCATTAGTCCAAATGATTGGTTCTCCTTCTGCATTACAAATATTTGAAGCCGTCCCACGAATCTTCATTGTAAGGTCATATCTCAATGTAATTTCCGGATAGCCTGTTCTGAAATCTAAATTCATAACACTAAACTCTGGAGACCCCTTACCATAATAACCTATGACCCATTGATCTCCTTCTTTCTGACTAAAGGAGGTAATTGAATTTGTAACTAATAAAACAGCTATCGCAATAATTTTTTTCATAACTATTTGATTAGTACTATCCTTTGCGTTTCGATTAGATTTCCACTTTTTACACTCACAAAGTACATGCCTGCAGGGAAATTAGAAACGTCAATGGACAATTGATTTACATTAGGGTGAAATGAAGCTAGGACTTTATTCGATGCATCTCTTAGTTCGACACTATTGATGGTCTGATCAGACCGGATAGTCACGATATCCATTGCCGGGTTAGGATAGACAGATAAAAACTGTCCATCATCTACCTGTTGGCCAGCCTCAGGGTATGAAATAAATGGGCTGGGAGGAGGTGGACATTCATTTGGTTCGACATGCATCGTGGAGTCCGTCAATATCGTCAACAACACTTGCGCCACGGACATGGCTGGACCTCCTTCCCACGGACACAGTCCGGCCAATGCTGCAATATCCGTAGAGTCGGTTGCAGTAATCGTGTTTCCTAATAAATAGTCAGCCTTAAATAAAAGTGCATCTTGATAATAGTCTTCAATATCACTCGTGGTCGTTATCACTGCCAAAATATCACTCACTTCTTCATATACATCCAAAGAGGCTGTAGATTCAGCCTCTATAAGATCTATCCAACTATCCATCCTATCGGAAAGTGTATCAACCTTCAATGCCCGCAGGGTTATCCACGTTGCACTATCATGGGGACTTAAGGATAAAATGGAGTCAATATAGACAAGGTCATTAGATAGAGCAATAATACTGTCTAATGTGTTCTCTTTTGCTATAAAATCTATTCCATATCTGCTATCAAGATCAAAATGAGCAGCCACCAGTTTTCCAAGAGGATTAAGTGCCTCAGCTTCAAAAAAACTATCAAGGGTTGAGTTATCTGCCAGATTAGTATCCAATAGCATCAGTTTAAAAACATTCGCTTTCATCATCCAGGTCATTTGATCGTTTAACGTATCAAACTGAGGTAAATCCAAAATCCTGACAGCTAAAGAATCAGGATCAGCTGCGAAATCTTGATCTATATCCTCACAAGTTAGACCAACACCTCCTTCATCAAATACAAACCAGTTGCCGATGTTAACAGTAGACGGCCTGATGTCAGCTGGCAGTTGAGGCTCAGCGCCAATTGTGGTATCATCATACAGAAACTCTGATAGTGATGCAGTTTGTATTACTCCGCTGCCTGTGATAAGGGCACCGCCCTCAGTATAGTTATAGAGCCATTCATTGCCATGATGTTCTTGCACTCCAATCTCTCCAGGGCCTGAAATTTCAAAACCAATACGCCCACGTTTCATTTGTGTAGCAGTCAATCTCGTTTCGAAACACTCTCCCACAAAACGTAGTAAAGTATACAAACTATCAATGGTATTGCAAAAGAAACCATTGTATATACTATTAGTGAAAAGAATTCCGTGATTCCCAGATTCATCAATATAATTTTCATCTGCCCATACATCATTTCTTTCAAAATAACTCAAATTTGCATCGACACCGACTATTCCTGCATTATAATTTCCGGCACCATTATCTTCATCCGCAAAATAAATTTCATTCGTACTAATAGTAAGGAATTCGGTATTTTCAAGGGCTATACCTGTTGCTCCAGATGCATTTTTAATCTCTATGTGGTTGCCCTCAATGATTCCCTCTGGTATAAAACGCGCATCGAGAATTTGGATACCTGAATTATTTTTTATTGAAACATTTCTATCAAACACGTTATCAATAATAGAAGTTGGGCCAGCTGCACTCTGAAGATAGATTCCTTTGTATCCATCATTAATAATATTGCCTTTTGCAACGAATAAATTACACTCTCTGGAATGCAACCCCTTGGTTAATGTCAAATCATTCCCGGTGTTTTTTATAGTAAAGGTATTTTCATTAAATGTCGCTGAGGAGATTCGACAATAAGCTCCAATCATAATATCTGTGAATGTATTCTGCGTAACATCATTAAATGATTTGTTTGAATAGATAGCATGTTGATTAATCTCTAGTGGGGGTGGCTCATCACGATATGATTGATAAGACCCTTCAAAATCATAAAAGTCTGTTCTGACAATATCAATCACAGAGTTAAAACTGATAACCCCATTTCGTATTTGATAAATTTTATTTCTCTCAGCACCCGTAGCAGTAGAGCTCCCGAGATTTAGACCCATAGAGTGATCTAAGTAGATAGCCGCATAGCCTTGGTCAAATGGTATATGAGCAGGAGTTGTAGGCCAGGAGCCATAATAATGACCCGGATAAGGATCGGGTACAACATCGTTAGTGTAAAACTTGCATCCGGTAATTTGTTTTTTTTGCAGAATACGAGAGTTTGTATTTTCCTCAAATGGACTGCCAACCGAAATGCCTATATAGTTGTCGATGAAGACGCTTCCATTGCACTCAAAGTACGTAAGATCTGAAAGTTGTGCTGCTATATTGGCAGATTCAATATAGCTATTAAAAATCCATAGTCGTGAATTGGGTTGTGTCTCAATTCCCTGCCACATGTCATCACAGCCTGACAAATAACAATGATCAAGAATTAGTTCGTCTTCAACTAATATTTTGGATTTTTCTTCCATCTGTATTCGAATACCTGACCAATTGATAGGTATGTCAATAACTAAGGTGCCTTTAATAAGATAACATGTTCCGGAAGATAAGCTATAAGAGAGATCACTTATATCATAAGAACTATCTGTTCGTCCTATCTCAGTTTGACCTAAGCAACCACATGGGGAAGATACCTCAGCCTGACTAAAAATATGTGATTGAAAACTAAAACAAATGAGCACAATGAGTGAGAGTAAAAAATGCTTTTTACTTGATAGTACCGCTAGAA
>JBBKXT010000163.1:0-20294 GCA_037969625.1 Saprospiraceae bacterium | reverse complement strand
TGATGGTAATAAACAAACTGGCGCTCTCTTCATCGCGCTCTGCAGCAAGTTGATCATAGGTTGGGTAAGTATTGTCTTTTCCGTCTTTTATTAATTCATTTTGCTCTTTGATCCGCTTGTCCTTCGCAGACATATACTTGTCTTTGATGTAATAAGTCAATATAGCGACGGAGCCAAGATTATCTCCCATGTAATAATCATCTCCCTGGAAACTTTTGCCCGGCAATCCAAGTGGGTATTTGTTTTCATAAGCCCATGCAGTTCTGACTGGCAATAACATCCCATCTTTTGCCATTTGATCTTCAGACAATTGGCGCAATGAGCTATAGTCATCCATCACATAAAAACCACGACCAAACGTAGCTAACACAAGATCATTTTCTCTTTGTTGGATGGCGATATCACGCACCGGCACCGTAGGTAAACCATTCGCAATTTTCCGCCATGACTTTCCTCCATTGTTAGTGACAAAACAACTAAACTCAGTTCCGGCAAATAATAAATTGGGATCTACATGATCCTCTGCTATAGCGTAAACGGAACCTTTTTCCGGCAAACCCTGGATGATACTTTTCCATGTTTTCCCTTTGTCTCTACTAACAAAAACATACGGTTTGAAATCACCATCTTTATGGTGATTGTAGCAAGCATAAACAACATTTTCATCATGGGAAGAAGCAATGATCATATTGACATATGATGTATCTGGCGCTCCGGCTATGTTATCAACTTTGCGCCATGTCTTCCCTCTATCTTCAGTCACTTGAATCAAACCATCATCTGTTCCGGCGTACAGTAGATTAGGATTCAAGGGTGATTCTGCTAGAGCCACGATATTTCCATATTGAGTGGTAGAACCGTTCTTGGCTACAGCATCCATGCTCCAGACCCTGCCCATTACCTTCAATTCATTTCTATTGATTTGTCTGGTCAAATCATCACTGATGACCGTCCAATTATTACCACGATCCTCACTGACGAATACTTTATTGGCTGCAAAATAGAGTCGACCGGGTGCATGTGCACTGATCACTAACGGCGCATCCCAGTTCCATCGATAGGCGGCTTCGCCAAGTCGTTCCTGGGGTTTTATCCCAAGCTCTTCCCCACTCTGCTTATCGTAACGCACTAAAAAACCATATTGACTTTGTGCATAAATAATATTTGGATTGGTTTGATCAACCTGCGTTTCAAATCCATCTCCTCCATGCGTAATAAACCATTGCTCATTGGAAATACCATTTCCTGAAATGGTTCGTGACGGTCCACCAAGACTAAAGTTATCCTGTGTACCTCCGAAGATATTGTAGAATGGTTCTGCATTGTCCAGCGCAACTTTATAAAATTGAGTTACCGGAAGATTCGCTTTGAAGTCCCAAGTTTTGGCAAGGTCCCATGTTTCATATACGCCCCCATCGCAACCGGCGATCAGATGATTTTGATCGGTTGGATCTATCCACAGACTATGATTATCGATGTGCTTATAATCTTCTCCTACATTGGACCAGGATTTTCCACCATCATTTGACACCTGCATCCATGTATCCATTGAGTATATGCGATCTGCATCGATTGGATCCGGTACTAATTCAACATAATAATTACCTGAGGAAGCATAGCCGCTTTGCTTATCCCAGGAAGCACCTCGGTTTGTGCTTTTGTAAAAACCACCATCACTACCGGCAGCTTCCACCATAGCGTATATGATCTCTGGATTGACTGGTGAGATAGCCATTCCGATCCGACCGATATCAACAGAGGGGAGACCCGCAGCAGATTTATTCCATGTTGCTCCGCCATCCGTTGATTTATAAATCGTTGAACCCGGACCACCACCTAAATATGTAAATACATGTCGTCTTCGCTGGAAGGATGACGCGTACATTACATCAGGATTTCGAGGATCCATGATGACATCATTCACGCCTGTGTGCTCATCTATTTCCAAGACAAGTTCCCATGAGGATCCACCATCTTTTGATTTATACAAACCTCGTTCCCCACCGGAAGACCATAGCGGCCCAATCGCGGCAACAAAAATTACATCTGAGTTATTCGGATGAACGATGATTCTGCCGATATGCTCGCTACTTTCCAAGCCCATATTTTTCCAGGAAGTACCGCTATCCATTGACTTGTACACCCCATCTCCATAGGCAACGGATCGCTGATTGTTATTCTCACCTGAACCAACCCAAATTGTACTTGGATTATTGGGATCAATCACGACAGTACCGATAGAGGAAGTTCCTTGACTATCAAAAACGGGATCGAAAGTATTGCCGGCATTCGTTGTTCGCCACACACCTCCTGCACTTGAAGCCACAAAATATCGACTATGATTATTTGGATCCACAGCCACCTCAGATATTCTTCCGGAAGTTAGTGATGGTCCGACGCTTCTAAACTTAAATCCTGAAAGAGACACTGTATCAAATCCAGTCTTTTCAACGACTTGTTCTTTGGCCTTGGGGTTTTCCTTCTTAGTTTTGCTCTGTGTATACCCGACAGTTGTAATCATCAACAAGCTGAAAATTAACATGATAGTTCTCATTCGCAATATTTTGTTGTAAGTAAATAGCATTTGTTTAAATATTTAAGCGATGTAAGATAAAGAATGCATGCAAAACATCAGGAAGTTAGGAGATTTGATACCTTGTTGCCCTGAACCAAATACAAAATCAGGTGTTTGAGATCAAGATTAGGAAGAAATTATAGGGCATGAAAGTTATCAAAACGGATTATTCAACTATTGGCAAACTTAGCCCAACGGATCTGGCTTATATTGAAAAGAATAGTGCCTTTGACCCTTATATCGCCTTCAGAGCTGAGATAACATCTTTTCCGGAAGCGATCGAAGTCAGAAAACAATCACCTGTTGACCGATCACTACTCTTGTCAGTACTTAAAGAGCAATATGATCGAATGGGGATACCGCTGCCGGTATCAGAGGGTGTCCTCCTTGATGAAAACACGTTTACCATCACCACGGCACACCAACCAACGCTACTCACCGGACCTATCTATCATATTTATAAAATTGCTTCTGCTATCAATTTAGCCAGACAGTTAAATGATAAATTTACTGATCAAAAATTCATATCTGTTTTTGTTGTGGGTGGTGAAGATCATGATTGGGAGGAAGTAAATCATCTGCATTTATTTGGTCGGAAATATGAATGGGAACGAGAGGCATCTGGCTCATGTGGACGACTCTCCATTGAAGGTCTTGCAGACCTCACTGAATCTGTGTCAGATTTATTCTCAAATACTGTTCATCGTGATGACATAAAACAGATTTTTACTGATTGCCTTTCCAAGGCTGTAACCTATGGCCATTTTCATCAGCTTTTGATTCAGCAGTTATTTAGTGGATATGATCTGCTCGTTTTGAGCATGGATGACTCGTCCCTTAAAAAAGCATTTATCCCGATAATGGAAAGGGAACTGAAAGAGCAGTTTTCCTATAAATTGGTCACCGAGACGCAGCGATCGCTTGCCAAACTTGGTTTTAAGCCTCAAGCTTTCTGTCGTGATATCAATCTCTTTTACATGGAAGATGGGATTAGAGAACGATTGGAATTGGTGGACGGTACCTATCAACGCGTGGATTCCGGGATCAATTATTCGGAAGAGGAGATTATATCAATACTTCATCAGCACCCGGAACGATTCAGCCCCAATGTCATTTTACGACCTTTGTATCAGGAGACTATTCTGCCTAATGTCGCTTTTATTGGTGGAGGTGGAGAAATCGCGTACTGGTTAGAGCGGAAAACACAATTTGAAGCCGTTCGTGTTCCAATACCTATGTTGATCAGACGTAATTCATTCATGATCATCGATGAAGCCACAGCAGAGGGCATGCAAAAAACCGGACTCGTTTGGGAAGATATGGTAGATGATTACGATAGCATTGTAAAATCCTTTATAGCAAAACATAGTGAGGCTGATATTGAAGTAAAGGTTGAAGTTAATATGATCAGAGCTGCCTATAAAAGCCTGGAAGAAAAAGCGGATTTAATTGATCCTACTTTATCGAAAGCCATCCAAGCCGAAGAAACTAAGCAATTAAAGCAATTTGAACAATTAGGGTCACGATTGATGCGTGCAGAAAAGCAACAACAGGAAACTTCCTTAAAGCGTATCAGAAAATTGAAGGACAAGTTGTTTCCACAGGATGGTCTACAGGAGCGATATGAGAATTTTCTTCCCTATTTTTCTCAAAAGGGTCCTAAATGGATTGAAACAATTATTGAAAATAGCGATCCGTTAGACGCTAAATTCAGGATTCTGTTTCTTTAACCGGAGTAAAAGCTTTCCTTGGCTTTGACCTATTTTCTACGAGCATGAGTAGTAGTGCAAGTTTGGCCTTTAATTCACTTCGATCTACAATGAAGTCCAGGAAACCATGATCAAGCAGGAATTCAGCGGTTTGAAATCCTTCCGGCAAATCTTTCTTGATTGTTTCCCGAATGACACGTGGCCCTGCGAATCCAATCAAAGCACCCGGCTCAGATAAATTAAAATCACCGAGCATAGCATAACTTGCTGTCACGCCACCAGTGGTTGGATCTGTCATCAATGAGATATAGGGGATCTTTGCTTCCGCCAACTGAGCTAGTTTAACAGAAGTTTTAGCCATTTGCATCAAGGAGAAAGCGGATTCCATCATTCGGGCTCCTCCTGACCTTGAAATAATCATTAGAGGGGTTTTGTGCTTTAGGCTATAATCGATCGATCTAGCGATCTTTTCTCCCACCACAGAACCCATACTGCCACCAATAAAGCTAAAATCCATGGCAGCAATCACAAGCGGCTGCTCATCAAGCGTCCCTACGGCTACAGCCATCGCATCATCTAGTCCTGTTTTCGCTTTGGCATCCTCAAGTCTTGATTTATAGGCTTTTAAATCGGTAAATTCGAGGAAGTCATAAGATATCAGATCATCATGCAAACGTTGATAACCTTCGTCAAACAACATGTCAAAGTACTCTTTGGAACCAATGCGCTCATGATGCTGACACTTGGGGCATTTAAAGAAATTTTCCTTTAAATCCTTTACGGTACTCATTTCATTGCATTGTTCACACTTGTGCCAGAGCCCATCAGGAGTTTCCTTCTTGGACTTTGTGGCTGTCTGTATGCCATGCCGTAAACGCTTATACCAGCTTTTGGATTCTTCCTCCATAATCGTAATGTGTGAGGCTGCAAAATTGGGTAAAAAAAAGTAAACCCGGAAGATATTCATTCCGGGTTGGCTTTTTTTCTGCTATTTACTTTGAAATACTAGTGAAGGATGGTGATATTTCCCTTCTTGAAATAAGACTTGCCGTTTGGACAGGTGGCATTTAAGTAATATCCAAATACATCCGGATGAAGCAATTGTCCATTATAGGTTCCATCCCAACATGTATTTATATCTGTAGAACTAAAAACTTTTTCTCCCCAGCGGTTATAAATGTGTAGTTCCAGACTTTCCACAAAGTTACTTCGAACACACAATATATCATTCACCCCACTTCCGTTAGGTGTAAATGCATTTGGAATAAAGATATCCCGCTCGTCACAGAATGGATCTGCTACCCCAAGGGATGTGCAAGCAACCCCTGTACAGCCATCAAAGTCTGTAACCGTCACACAGTACGTTACCGGTCCCGTAGGTGTCACTAGCGGATTGTATATAGGATCCAAAAATTGGCCATCCGAAGAAGTCCAAACATAGTCATATCCAGGATCCTGATTCACGGTTAGCTGTGAAGACTCACCCAGCGTAATGCTATCCGGATCAGCGGTGATAATAATATCCGGTGGATAAAATCCAATGACTTCTACTGTGTGACTTACAGAATCCACACAATTAAACTCCTCATTCGTGACAATTACGGTATATGTTGTAGTCTCTGTTGGAACCACGACAATGATTGGTGTCGTTTCTCCTGTTGGACTCCATAGATAGGTCAAATCTTGTCCTAGAGCATCAATGACCTCTAGGGTCACCTGATCGCCATAACAAATTATATCATCACCTTCAATGTCCAAGTCAAAGCCACTTGGATCTACACAAATGGTATCAGCATCCTGACAGCCCATCGCATTGGTACCGACCGCATAATAACAAGTTGCTTCATCCGGTGACACTTTAATCGCATCCCCTGATCCTATTAATATATCGTCTGCATCAAACCACTCAAAGGTCAGACCTCCTACACCAGTGGCCATTAACATGGCACTATCACCGAGGCATATCGTTTGATCTGCACCTGCATTGATCTGAAAATATATCGGATTCAGACATACGGTATCCGCATCTTGACAGCCCAGTAAATCCGTTCCAATGACGACAAAACATGCTGCTGCACCAGGTGTCACTTCTATACAACTTTCTGTTCCGATCAACTGATTATTGGCATTAAACCATTCATAGGAAACCCCGTCAATGGTATTTGCGCAAAGCGTGATCGTTTGTATATAACAGTAAGTAGAATCATTACCGGCATTCAATTCAAACCCCGGATCAGATTTAAAGACAGTCACTGTATCAGATTTTGAACAACCCAGCGTATCCATCGCCATCGCAATATAGCTGGTGGTTACTGAAGGATTTACTATAATAGTAGGTCCTGATTCCAATATATTGCCTTCCAAATCTTTCCAGATAATCGTCACGTTTTGATTACCGGTCACTGCTGTTTCGATTAGAATATTTTTAAACGCACAGCTTACGGTATCCTCGGTTGTAATATCAATATCGAAATCATCCGGTATGATCACCAGGACGCTATCTCTTGCATTACATTCTGGAAATTCAGGATCCGTAACCGTCACATAAAACCATGTATCATCATCAACCGTCGCGTTTGGATTGGGAGATGTTGCATCGTCAAGAAACTCTGCCGGTGTCCATATATAATTATAATTTGGATTGGCATTAGGGTTCAACTCTATGGACTCCTCAAAGCAATTGACAATTGTTTCATCCAGATCAATGACGACTCCATTGGCCGTGATCGTGTCCGTAATAAAGAAATCACAACCATCCCTTACCGTCAGTGTCACGATATACTGTCCAGGCGCATCGTAGGTCCATGAAGGACTGGAAATGACTGACGTATCATCAAGTCGACTTGTATCGCCAAAGTCCCAATGATACATAAAGTTGGAAGGCGAAAAATTTATAAAATCTACCACCAAATCTTTACAATCGGTATCATAGGCAAATGCTAGATTAGGGGGTTGCTGTACATTCACTATGGTCGAATCTGTCAATGTACAAACACCGTCCGTTACAGAAACAAAGTACTCCACTGTTATCCCTGGAAATGCGATTGGATCCCAAGGTTCAGTCACATCTAGGCCATTAGGTGGTGTCCACATATATTGCAAGGTAGGATCCCCATTCAGCAAAAGATGCACAGACTCCCCTTTACAAATAGAATCCGCTTCTGGATTTAGTTCTATGCCAAATTCTCTCACTTGGAAGGACTGGGCTTTCGAATCGGTACAACCGTTTACATCTGTGACGATCAACACTAAAAAGACCGATTCCATTCCATCTATATCGAGATTAAATGTTGGATTCGTATCAGTACTTGAAAGTACGTTTACCCCATAGGTTAATAGCCATTCCCATTGTGCAATTGGATAATTACTGCCTGTCGACAAATCTGTGACATCAAGCACTACACCATCGGTACAATCGTTTGAGGAGAAACTAAAATCAGCTACCACCTCTGTGATGAACACACCAATAGGTTTTATGATCGTATCATAACAAATCATGTTACTGTCATAGGCGATGAGTGTTACATTATAAAATCCTTCTTCATCATAAATATGAACGGGATTTACTTCTGTAGACATAGGGCTATTTGGATCTTCACTATCAAAAATCCAGATAAATGCATCCGCCATCTCTGATTCATTAATGAAATTCATCGTCAATCCTTCGCAATTCAATTCAGGCGATGAGAAATCAGCTATTGGAACAGGTCTGCAATCCCGAACATTGTATTGAAAATCAACTCGTGTATAAGCTAGTGGAACGCCATTTCGATAGGATGTAATGACAATTGTTAAGACAAATTGTCCTATCGTATTTGGTTTTCCGGTGACCCGACCTGTGATGGGATCAATAGCCAGTGGCACTCCACCCATTATATTAGTCAAGCTATAAGGAGGTCTCCAACTAATAGGATCATAAGGTGGGCCTGCGGGTGGCTGAGGTCTATTATTGATGATATCTCCACCACCCCAAGGCGTGGCCAGGCTAAAGCCTACAGAATCTCCATCTATATCTTCATGCTCCGGTATAAAATCAATCTCTTTATTGACACAAATGTAAATTGGTGGATAGGATAATAATTTCGGTGAGCTCTTACAAACTAACTGAGCGGCACCCGACATATTCGTTTCCAAAGTCATCCCGGTATTGACAGGATTTAAAATATTGTTTACCGAACTATTCCTGCAGCACCGTTGATAAACCATTTTGTATCCGTTTGCCCAAAAAGGCAAGAATATCGTATCCACATACGTGGTTTGATGAACACATACCGGGGCTCCAATGACTCCACAATCGCTTTCAAATATATCATTGAGCGTATCATCCTCATTAAAATTCATCAGCAGCTGACCACCAAAACCAGCAAAAATCAGCGGTTGATTGGTCGTTGCATCAAAAAATCCTATGGAGGCCGGATTATCAAATTGTGCATCATCTGCACCTAAAAGGCAGTCCCTTCTCAAAGACAGCCTTATCTCATATTGATTGTTACCAAGACACCTGTAGGTTATATTTCCACCAACGATGTGGGTAGCATTTGCATCCTGGGTAAAAAGCGTAAGCAACCCAAATAGGATTAAACCCATGCGGAATGCAGCTTTGCTACAAGACAATATATTTGGAATAAATAATTTCATGTCTGTTAGTACTTTATTTCTACGATTTCAACTCGGCGTTCTTCTGACGCTTCCGGACTGTAAATAGATAATTGAGGTTTCTTTCGATCATCACTAATCGTCTTAGGAGCTAATTCTTCTCCAAATGATTTCTCAGCAACCACTAGGTCTCCTGTCTCCATATACTTCCAAAGAATTCCGCCTTCAAAAACTTTAAATTCATTTTGAATACTAGATATCCTTCGTTTACCTAATCTAAGGTTATAAGCCTCTGAGGCCAATGGGCTAGCATACCCTTTTAAATAGATGGCTATTTGTTTCCCATCATTTAAGTATTGCTCCAGAATGTGCATCAGTATCTCAAGTTCTCTTCTTCCTTTAGGGATGGAATCATTAAAGAATCCATCCACTACCTGCACCGCATTATCTTTAGCTGCCCCGGCCATTCCTTTCGAATATTCTTCTTTAAATGCATCTTCCCGTTTCAGGTAAGCATCATATGTATCAAGGTATCTGACCTCCGTTCGATCTGCCGTTGAAGGTCCTGGCTCATCATTATCAAAGTAAATTTTTGAAAAGAGGAAAACTTCAATTTTATCAATATCGAGGAATAAATCTATCACTAGGGTATCTACGTCTTCATTGTCCGAAGTATTAAAAGTTCTTCCGGCTGGAAGATATCCTTTTTTAGTTCCTGAGACATTAAATACTTTATCCCGATCCAAGGTGTAGAAATATTCATTTGTCAGATAATCTTCTCGCACATCAGGAAGCCCATCCGGATTTTCAACCATGGTGACTTGAACACCCATCAGTGGCTGCGGATTAGCCCCTTTGTATGTTTCGAAAGTCCTGACTAAGATCACACGATCTTTAAGAGGTGGTTTTTCAAAATGATAAATGTCAAAACAACAAGCTTCGTCTTCCGGCGAGAGATACATTGATCCTAATCGATTACTAGAAAAGTATCCGGTCATTCCTTTTTCATCCAGAATATAAAATGCGTCATCCAGACTACTGTTAATGGGCGAACCCAAATTGACTAAGGTATCCCATTGTCCGCCATTGTAAGCAACGCTATAAATATCAAGACCACCAAATCCTAAATGACCACTTGTACTCAAATAGAGTGTCTCGCTCTTCCGATGAAAAAACGGTGACATATCATTCTCTTCGGAATTGACTGTATCCAGATTTTCAGGCGTTGTAAAACTATCGGGGCCAGATATATAACTATACCATATATCCAGTTTTCCTTTCCCACCGGTTCGATCAGACACAAAATAAAGGACCTCACGATCTGACAAGGGGTCATAGCCTATATGCGGCTGTGTATTTGTAAAGGCTTCCAGGTTAATTGGATCAGGCAACTTTTGTGCTAAGCCAAATTCGGAATCCACGATATCGCGATAGTAAATATCACAGCGAATGTCTATGCCATTGAGATAATCACAAATAGTATAATACACTCTATCTTTTGCTGCATTGAATGTGGTATGTGAGGAGTGGAAGTTAACATCATTGATCAATGTATCGACCACGCCAACGGAGTCATTTTTGCTGACTAAAATTTTGGCGTAAGGTTTTTCGGGTAAAGCAACATCGTCTTTTCCTAAAAACCTTAAAGAACTATAATAGAGCAAACTATCTTCATTTTCAATGGTCGCGTAGGCCCCAAATTCAGAGAAGGTCGTATTGACTTCTGCGCCTAAGTGTTCTAGGACTAATAATGTATCTGCATTTTCCAGCTCAATCAATGCCCATGAGCAGATATCGATATGCTTTTGGGCACTTGCTGACAACTCCTCATCTTCCCCACTGTGCTCTGATAGATATATTTGGTATAAATCGAGTGCTTCCTGATACTTCCCTAATCGTTCTTTAACAATGGCAAGCCAATAGTTTGTTGCAGGAAAATCAGCCGCTTGTTTACTGCTATCCACTTCAGCATAATATTTTTCAGCCATGGTAAACGCTGCATAGTGTCTGGCGGCTTCTGCCAAGCTATACGTATGAACCGTATTATTTGGTTCAATTTCGTGTGCGATTCGGAGGAAATTATAAGCAGAATAGTAGTCTTTCTTATCAAAAGCCTCTTGCGCACCTTTTACGTATGCTTTCAATGTCTGTCCTATCGCACCGGAGAGGAGAAACATTGAAAAGAAAATGGTTAATATATAATGACGCTTCATTTTTCTTGTAATTATCTTTTGAGGCATATCAGAAAATAGTACAGACTTTGGTTTGCTTCAATGGACATAACTTTTTATAAGTATATGTCAGGAAAAACTCAGGGCCTGCTTTTTCGTTGGTAGCTGCTTTAAAGTTTGAGGTATTCAAGTCATAGCTAAATCCACCTTTCCAGCCATCATATCCAATGGCAATCATAGGGATAATCGCATCATCGAGACGTACGGCGGCCCCCAGATGTAGTTCTACTTCTCGTGATTTTCTATTGCTGAGGTGAATAATCACACCACCACCAAGTACCGTTTCGCTATAAGGTCCCTGATCCTGGTATAAAGCATTTCCATAAAGATCCAGAATACTAATTAATTTGAGCACTCCCATTCCATAGAATGAAAGTCGGACAGGAAGTGTTATATCTGAATCCTCATAGAATCCATAATTAGGTCCATTCAAGTGAAAAGCCCCAATCCCTGCATCAAGCTTGGTGCGATCCTCGCCTTGTAGACGAAGATTAACGCCGGCGCCCAAATCAAGAAAAACAAAGCTTGATCTGCTAAAAGTTTCACCGGATGGTAAGGATGGGTCAAAGACAGTCCCATTCCATTGGTTATCCCATTGCAGATCTTCCTGACTAAATGCGCGCTGACCAACCCCTAGGTAGGCACCACCACCCACAAAGAATTTTCGTGTGATTGGCAGTGTATACGAACCATTGACGGATAAGCTGGCTAAACTAAGCTTAGCATCACCTGATCGATCATAATTGAACAAAACACCGGCGGAGAAAAAGCCTTTTTCGCTATGGCACTCACGAAAGTTAACGTCGTAGCTACCAGAAAAGGTCAAAAAGTCAACAGGAACAGAAAAATACTGTTGCTTGTGCACAAGAGCCGCTTGACGGTCACCATTGAATATGCCCGTTAATGCCGGGTTAAGCTGTAACCGGTCAAATTGGTATTGCGACAAGTGAATATCCTGAGCATGTAGACTACTAAATGCGAGGAGACAAAAAATTATCCCTTTTATAGATATGTTCATTTTCATGTCATTTCATCTGATTGATATATATGCTTTTACATATATTTAAATTGCTTGTTCATAGCAACTTATATCAAAGACATTGGATTATAATTCACAACACTGGAATACAGCAAAAACCGTACTCAAAGTTCAATAATTCTTACTAAGGATGAGAAACAAGCAGTTGTTCATGCAATGACTGCCACCATCATGAGGGATGATTAGTAACGAAAGATAGTAATTTTTTTAATAATGCATACTTTTCTAAATAAAAATACTTTTTTTGATGCCAAGCCAAACTATATTGTATTTGTACCTTTCTGCCTATGATTGTACTAAACACCAGTCAAATAAGAGCATGGGACGCCTACACCCTCCAGACAGGCATTAGTTCCATAGATTTAATGGAACAAGCGGCAATGGCCGTTGTGATCAAGTTAGATTTACTTTTAGGGGAGGAAGACCAGGAAGTCCTAATCGTCTGCGGGAATGGAAACAATGGTGCTGATGGGTTGGCCATCGCCCGCTTACTACTCGATATGGATTACATCGTGGATGTATATGTAAATCTAGAGGGGCCACATTCGCCAGAATGGAAAATCAATTACGAACGATTGATTAGTACAGATCCTGAAGAACTCGAAATTCACACGACCTGGAAGCCTGAGGATATAGAATTAAGTTCTTCAGGAACTATTGTAGATGCGATGTTTGGTACAGGACTGGAAAGACCCCTTACCGGAATATGGCTGGAGATCGCCAATTGGATCAATGACCAAAGCAATTTAACAGTTGCCATCGACATGCCCTCAGGTCTTTATGTTGACAAAGCACCAAATGGCGTGGTCATCTATTCCGATTTAGTCCTGACCTTCCAATGCCAGCGACTGGCCTTTATGATGCCCGAAAGTGAGCCACATTATGGAGAGGTTTTGGTTTGTAATATTGGCTTGTCTGACACCTTCCTGTTAGAACACGAAATCAAGTGTTTTGAACTCACTTATTATTATCTCCTCCCCTTTTTAATCGATCGAAATCGATTTAGCCACAAAGGGGATTATGGCCATGGGTACCTGATCGCCGGGAGTGCCGGGATGGCGGGAGCGGCTATCTTATCTTCGGCTGCAGCCATGAGGGCAGGCCTTGGATTACTGACAATTCATATTCCGGAAATAATGTATTCCATATTGCAAGCCGCTGTTCCTGAAGTAATGGTTGATCTCGATCCACATCAAAAATATACTACCACCTTCTCTATACCGGAAAAAGCGGCTGCTATTGGTATAGGACCGGGACTAGGGAAAGCTCCTGAAACGGTTGAAGCTATGGCCAATCTTATAAACTCTGAACCTAAGATTCCTATGGTGATAGATGCTGATGGCTTAAATATTCTTGCCACCCGAAAAGATCTGCTTGACAAACTACCTCATGGGACGATCATTACACCTCATCCGGCTGAGTTTGATAGACTCTTTGGCGAACAGGATGATCACTACAGTAGATTTGAAACAGCAAAGAAAGAAGCGATTGAAAGAGGCATAAATATTATCCTCAAAGGAGGTGTCACGATTATTTGTCAGTATAATGGCGTTAGCTTTTTCAACACGAGAGGAAATCCGGGAATGGCTACGGCAGGTAGTGGCGATGTGCTCACCGGCATACTGCTCGGCCTACTAAGCCAGGGTTATGCTCCTGATTATGCGGCATTATTAGGTGTATATATACATGCTACCGCTGGTGATCTCGCTGCAGAGGATCAAGGATTCGAATCTTTGATTGCTTCCGATATTGTGGAATATATGGGTGAAGCATTCGAAGAATTGCGGGATCATGAGCCAACCATTGACGAAGATGAAAACAATGATTAAGCTTGTCGTGTTGACAGGTGCCGGGATGAGCGCTGAAAGCTGCATCCAGACTTTCAGAGATGCAGATGGATTGTGGGAAGGTCATAAGGTAGAGGATGTAGCCACTCCGGAAGCATGGCAACGACAACCCGATATTGTGCAAGCCTTTTACAATGAACGCAGGCGTCAACTGCTTAGTGTTTCTCCCAATGAAGGCCATAAGGCTTTAGCAGAAATTCAATCCGCATATGAAGTTGTCATCATCACACAGAATGTAGACGACCTTCATGAGCGAGCTGGTAGTCAACATGTCATCCATCTACATGGTGAGCTACTAAAGGCAAGAAGTTCCTTTGATGAAAACCTCATCTACCCATGGCTTGTAGATATTTATCCAAAAGATCGATGCGAACTTGGTTCTCCACTTAGACCTCATATTGTGTGGTTTGGCGAAATGGTTCCTATGCTTGAGACTGCTATTCAAGAAATCCAAGATGCTGAAATAGTTATTGTGATCGGAAGTAGTATGCAGGTCTACCCTGCTGCCAGCTTGGTGGCATTTGCCCCCAGGGGTACTGACATCTATTACATAGATCCACAACCCCGATTAAATCACGAGTTGCGGCAGCGAAAAAATCTGCATGTCATTGAGATGAAAGCTACCCAAGGTATCGCCCATGTGTTAAAAAAAATAATCCAACCTTAAATATAGTTGCGGATAATATTTTCAAAGCTTATCTCTATTCCTTTTACCTGGGTGATTCTATTTCTTTAAAAACAGGCCACTTTAATTCCTGCACGAATGTTTTAAAGTCCTTCCAATTGTTATCAAGAAATGAATTGACTGCATTTATATTTTTAGCAACTTCTACTTTTGTTTGCGCCAACATATTTCTTGCATTAGATCCCGGATCTCCAAGTGATGTATAAAGGTAAGATCCTGTATCGCCCAGATAAGTTCCAAGATTAACTTCAGAGGTATACCCTTTCACATTTTCTGGCTCCATAAATCCTTTTTCCAACTCAACCAATTTCTTTTTTAACACTTTAATAGAATCATTAATCATCTTCTGTGTGCTATCCGGTGCATTTGCCATAAAGGACTCAATCATTTTCATATCCTTCTGCACAACTTGCAATGCTTTAAATGCAATCTGTGCACGATTGACTTCTTCACTCAGCTCAGAAATCATTGCATTTCTTGCATCGAGATCAGAAGTGGTAATATCCAATCTGGGATCGAGTCGAACAGTGACCATCGTTGAATCTTTGAATCCGTTAAAGAGTCCCACCAATTTGTAGGTACCCGGATTGACATATTCCCCGGAAGGATCATCGGCATCTTTTGATGGCTCCCTTCGCGAAGGATAGCGCACGCCTTTACTTCTCATATCCCAGCCGATTTCATTCCATCCTTTGCTTAGTTTTTGATTAATGTATCGGATGGTATCATTCTTCGCATCAAGTACATAGAGCTTAAGTAAGTCTTTGTCTTTCTTTTCTTCTTTCTTTGTGGAATCCGTTTCAGCCACTTTGGGTTCTTCTACTTCAGATGATTTTGATTTTGATTTTTTCGAATCCTTCTTTTGCATTTCATCTGAAGCACTTGCTGTAGAATCCTTTTTTTCTTCCTGCTTTACATGAGCGACGATTCTAGCACCACCTCTTCTATTGTCACCCATAAATTCTGCATCTGCAACGAATCGAATGCCGTCTACGGATCGATAAGAAGATTGCGTTGCTTCTTTAGCCGGAAACATAACAAATTCACCTTTCAGAATATCACGTTTTTTAACGATTTCACGCAGTGGCATGAGGTCATCCATGACCCATAGCGATCGACCAAACGTTCCAATGACAAGGCTATGATCTGTTGGATGAATTTTCATATCCGTGGTTGGCACTCTTGGAAAAACTTTTGAAGGAAATCTTGCCCAACTTGATCCGTGATCCGTACTCACATAAAGTCCATCATCCGCGCCTAAAAACAACAAATCAGGTACAATTGGATCTTGAACGATGGAATGAACAAATGAAGTGACTTGCTCATCAGAAACAATCTTTTTCCATGTGACACCATAATCGGATGTATAATAAGCATAAGCTTTCCAATCATGTCTTCTGTAATTATTGACTACAACAAATGCTTCGCCTGCCTGATGTGTTGATGCTTCTATTTGTGGGATCCATGCGCTATCAGGACAACCCGGCAAACCGGACGCCATATTACTCCAGGTTTCGCCTCCATCCTTTGTTAACTGCAAATTTCCATCATCCGTTCCGACCCAAATCACATTGGGATCTATGACGCTTGGCGCAATACATATAATCGTTGTATGATTCTCTGCATTGGTGGCATCTATAGTTAGTCCACCTGATTTATCTTGTCGCTGTTTTGTTGTGTCATTTGTTGTCAGATCCGGAGAGATTATTTCCCATGAATGACCGCAATCCAAACTGCGATGAACAAACTGACTTCCGTAATAAAGGCCGCAATCATTTCCCTTCACGCGGGCAATTGGTGCGTTCCAATTATAGCGCAGCGTTTCACCTTCGGGATGCACTGGTTTTACAAATTGATTAAAGCCGGTTTCTCGGTCATAATATGTTAAATTTCCTCCCTGACTCATTGCCCATCCGTATCGAGTATCTGAAAGTTTTGGTTGCACATCAAATCCATCTCCAAAATATAATTCACGCCAATCCTGATTCCTGATGCCTCCGGCTTTAAGTACGAAAGCAGGTCCAACCCATGAACCATTATCCTGCATTCCTCCGTAAAGATTGAAGGGATACTCATGATCAATATCCACGTGATAAAACTGACCGACCGGAATATTCGAACAGAAATACCAATTTTTCCCACCATCTCTTGAAATGTTTAATCCACCATCATTGCCATCGATCAGGTAATCAGGATCATCCGGATGAATCCAAAAAGCATGATGATCCGGGTGAACTCTTTTTCCATAATCCAAAATTGTACTGAATGACTTTCCGCCATCTTCACTCTTGGAAACATAGGACCATAGATTCCAAATTCTGTTTTCATTTTTTGTATCTACATAAATTTCTGCATAATAGAATGGTCTGTTCCCAATATTCTCCGTGGATACTAAAGACCAATTTTCACCTCCATTTGTGCTCTTATATAATCCGGTTGTTTTGGCTTCAATCAGGGCATAAATGATATTAGGTTTTGAGGCAGCAATAGATAGTCCTATTCGTCCCAAATGTCCTTTCGGTAAACCTTCCTCATCCGTCAATTTCTTCCAATTATCTCCCCCATCATAGGTGATGTGCAACCCGGAACCGGGTCCGCCACTTTTAAAATCCCAAGGAGTTCTGATATGTTCGTAGAGTGCTGCAATAATTTTTCTAGGATTCTTTGGATCCATTACCATATCCCCTATTCCGGATTGGTCATTGGAAAAAAGAATATTATTCCATGTCTTTCCGCTATCTGTTGTTTTAAAAACACCTCTGTGATCATCCGAACCCCAGGGTGAACCTCCAGCACCAACATAAACGGTTGATGGATTATGGTAATCGATCAGAATTCGGTGGATCACTTTTGTTTCTGCTAGGCCCATAAACTTCCAGGATCTTCCGCCGTCTAGAGTTCTGAAAAGTCCTTTCCCACTATTTTGTGAATTTCTTGGATTTCCTTCACCGGTACCGACCCATATTTCACTAGGGTTCTGCTGATTTATTTTGATTGCACCAATTGAAAGTGTGGGTTGATCATCGAATATTGGATCCCATGTGATTCCACCATCCAGCGATTCCCATACGCCTCCTGATGCGGACCCAATGTAAATGTGTTCTGGGTCATTGAGTACGACATCGATTGCAGTAATTCTACCACTCATACCGGCAGGACCAACATTTCTAATATTAATACCTTCTAATGTTTTTTCATCTAAAGGTTGAGCAAAAAGAACAGAGACTGCAATTGTAAAAAAAGTCAGTAAGGAAAATGATTTCATTTGAATAATTTCGTGATGGTTTGTAAAAAAGTAATTGCAAGTCTATGAATGATATGAATACAAAAGCACCTTAAAATGAATTTTTAATCTTGCATATCCGGTACTTCCTGAATCGGCCAGACATCGTTAGTTTCATTTAAATCAGCGAGTCTACGTGAAGGGTCAATGACAATGGCGTTAATGTCATCAATGCCATATGGTACAATGAAATAATAATAAGGATGCACCCATTCCCAATCAGGCAAAACCAGAAAAGGCTTTCCATTAAAAGCGTCTTCTGTTTTATTCCCGCGCATAATATCCAGGGGAATTGTGCAAAATAATTCTTCGCCACTCTTAAACTCAACGACTAAATCAATAGGCATAGGCATCAATCCTATTCGACTCAGATAGATTACAGTTTCTTCTGAATTTCCGTAAACAGTGTCCACTGCATAGTCAATCGTTTTGGTAGAATAAATCCAATAATCTCTGTACCAATCCAATTCAAGATCAGACACTTGCTCCATCACGCGCACAAAATCAACATCATCCGGTTGCTTAAACTTCCATTGGTTAAAAAAGTCTAGCAGTCCTTTATCAAAAGCAGGTTTGCCGATAACATATTCCAGTTGATTTAGAAATAACCCTCCTTTTGTATAGGCAGAAATACTGTAGGCAGAATGTGAATTAAAATGGTCGGCATGTGTGGACAGTGGTTCTTCCATTCCTGAAGAAGCCAATCTTGCATAGCTACTATAAAATCCTTCGTAAGGAAACTCATCCGGGTGACCCGGAATCAACTCCATCGATTGGAGGTGATCCATCACGCGCTCTGCAGCATACTGGACAAAACCCTCATCCATCCAGTAATAATAACTCTCATTAAAACCAAGGGCCATATAATACCAGCTGTGCATAATTTCATGCACATTAACACCTACGAGGCTGGTCAATGGACGATTACCAGTAATCAGTGTGGCCATTGCATACTCCATCCCGCCATCTCCACCTTGTATAAAGGAATAAACGGGATAAGGGTATTGGCCAAAATGTTTGTTAGCATATCTCAGTGCTTCTTCCATAATGGGCGGAAGTAATTTCCAGGTCTCTGAATAGGATTGATTTTCCAAATAAAAAGAGTGCAACTCTACACCATCAGCGCATGTATAAATTTCGTGTTTATAATTTGGATCCGCGGCCCAAACAAAATCGTGCACATTTTCGGCTACGAAATGCCATTTCAGTTTGTCTGATTTTTGTTTTGGATCTGGGGCAAAACCATGACCGATGTCTTTTGCATTTTTCAATTGCCCTGTGGCCGCTACGGTATAGGCCGAATCGATGGTGATACTTACATCAAACTTTCCAAAGACACCATAATACTCTTTTCCGATATAAGGGTCTGCATGCCAGCCTTTTCGATCGTACGCACACAGCTTAGGATACCATTGCCCCATTGAAAATCTAATTCCTTCTTTATTATCCCTGCCGGTTCGGCGAGTTATAATGGGCACTTGTCCCTCATATTCCATCTCAAACTTTGTCGACTGGCCCGGTTTGATAGGTTTGGCGAGAGTAACTTCGAGAATAGTCCCGACTTCTTCAAAATTCAGCTTTTTGCCATTTTGCGTGAGGGTTTTAATCTTTTGAAAACCTATTTCATCTGGTTCTAAGCTCCATATAGGTCCCATTCTGGGATCCACATCTCCAATGGCCCTGGCTCTGATATCCATGGCACTACCCGGTTGGAAGGCATTCAGGTACAAATGGAAAAAGACTTTATCGAGGGTTTCGGGAGAATTATTGCAATATTTCATGGTCTGCTTGCCGGTAAAAGTATTCGCCTCCACATCCATCACAATATCCATGGTGTACGCAATCTCCTGTTGCCAATACGTGCCTTTACTCTGTCCCTGGGCATTGTAGGTTGAGGCCAAAAAAATGCCGCAAACAAAACAAATAACCACTTTAAACTTAAATACCATGAAAAATATGTTAATTTCGAAATGTAAGAAACATTTGCTTCCTAATCACCCGGAATCTGCCATTCTTGCATGCAATTATACTAATGATTTAGAATTTAGGATATACATAAGCATATGCTTATGTGTTTCAATAGATAAAAGATTCTTCTTACTTTTGGAGCTCTATGAATCAAACCAAAACTATCATCATATCCTTGCTGGTCATCGGGATCGGCAGCAGACTCATTCCTCACTATCCTAATTTCACGGCGGTGGGAGCGATTTCTCTCTTTGGCGCTGCCTTTGCGGGCCGGAGAAGTGTAGCCATTATTCTACCGTTTTTGATCATGTTGATCAGTGATATGGTGCTCAATAACTTGATATTTGCTTCTGCCTATCCT
>JBBKXT010000162.1:0-8795 GCA_037969625.1 Saprospiraceae bacterium | reverse complement strand
CTGCGAAAAAACTGCTTCTGTTTGACGTGCTTCTTTTTAAGAGACATAGTCTATGGCTGTTTTAGAATAGAGTTAAATCAATCAAATTTTACATCCAAGGCAAGGCCACGAAGTTCGTGCACCAATACATTGAAACTCTCTGGAATATGCGGCTCCGGCATGTTATCACCTTTCACAATCGCTTCATACGCTTTTGCTCTACCGATAATATCATCTGACTTCACCGTTAATAATTCCTGTAGGATGTGAGATGCACCATAAGCTTCCAGAGCCCATACCTCCATCTCTCCAAAACGCTGACCTCCAAATTGAGCTTTACCACCCAATGGCTGCTGCGTAATAAGTGAGTAGGGGCCAATAGATCTGGCGTGCATCTTATCATCGACCATGTGTGATAACTTAAGCATATAGATGATCCCTACCGTAGCCTGCTGATGGAATCGATCGCCTGTATTTCCATCATACAAATACGTTTGTCCAAAATCAGGTAAACCTGCTTCTACGATTTGGCTTTGAATTTCATCCAATGATGCCCCATCAAAAATTGGTGTCGCGTACTTAACACCAAGCTTTTCACCAGCCCATCCAAGAACAGTTTCAAATATCTGTCCTAGGTTCATCCTTGAAGGTACACCTAGTGGGTTAAGAACTATGTCAACCGGTGTTCCATCCTCAAGGAATGGCATGTCTTCCTGACGAACAATCTTAGAAACGATACCCTTGTTTCCGTGACGTCCGGCGATCTTATCACCTACTTTCAATTTACGCTTTCGCGCGAGGTAAACTTTCGCCAATTTCAATACCCCTGGAGGTAGTTCATCCCCGATACTGATATTGAAACTCTCACGCTTATATCGCCCGATTTCTTCGTTTACTTTAATGCTAAAGTTGTGTAGCAATCTTGAGATAAGTGCATCTGTATGACTATCACCTGTCCAACCTGTGTAATCGATCTGGTTGAAGTCTATTGTCTTCAGGACTTTCGGTGTAAACTTATTTCCTTTGTTGATCATGACCTCTCCATAAATGGATTTCACACCATTCGAAGTCTGTCCTTTGATCAGAATAGAAAGTTTATCGATCAATAAAGTTTTTAGCTCATTGAGTGCAACGGCATGTTTGTCATCGAGTTGATCAATCAACTTTTTCTCCTGTGCTTTCTGGAATTTATCCTTCTTCGCTCTGGCAAAAAGTTGCTTGTCGATCACAACACCATCCGTGGATGGAGGCGCTGTGAAAGAAGCATCTTTTACGTCACCGGCTTTATCTCCAAAAATCGCTCGAAGAAGTTTCTCTTCAGGCGTAGGATCTGTTTCTCCTTTCGGTGTAATCTTACCGATCAGGATATCTCCTTCTTTGATTCCCGCACCCACACGAATGATACCATTCTCGTCAAGGTCTTTAGTTGCTTCTTCACTGACGTTTGGAATATCGTTGGTCAATTCCTCTTCACCCAGTTTGGTATCACGCACTTCAAGCTCAAAGCTTTCAATGTGAACAGAAGTAAAAATATCGTCCTTTACGATTCGCTCAGAAACCACTACAGCATCCTCAAAATTGTATCCTTTCCAAGGCATGAAAGCTACTTTAAGGTTTTGGCCTAATGCCAACTCACCTTTCTCTGTAGCATACCCGTCGCACAAAATAGTCCCTGCCATCACTCTGTCTCCTTTCTTAACGATTGGCTTCAGGTTAATACAAGTACCTTGATTGGTGCGTTGGAATTTTGTTAGTTCATACGTTTTAAAATCATCTTCAAAACTTACCAGCTGATCTTCTTCTGAACGGTCATATTTGATCGTGATTCTTGTTGAATCTACATACTGAACGACACCCGGCCCTTCCGCATTAATCAACATACGGCTATCGAGCGCCACCTTCGCTTCAAGTCCTGTTCCCACGATTGGAGAAGCCGGTTTAATCAAAGGCACTGCCTGACGTTGCATGTTTGATCCCATCAAGGCACGGTTAGCATCATCATTTTCGAGGAATGGAATCAGCGATGCGGAAACACCTACAATCTGATTTGGTGCTACGTCCATGTACTCCACATCATCTGCTGTCAACATCGGGAAGTCACCATGCTCTCTAGACTTGATTCTGTCTGTCATGAATACGCCTGACTTATCGATAGGTGTATTCGCTTGAGCAATTTTCAGGTAATCCTCTCCTTCTGCTGTTAAATATTCTGCATCTCCTTTCAATACGACCTTACCCTTTTCTACTCGTCTGTAAGGTGTTTCGAGGAATCCCATTTTATTAATCTTGGCGTGAACGCAAAGCGTGGAAATCAATCCAATATTTGGTCCTTCCGGTGTCTCAATCGTACAAAGTCTGCCGTAGTGCGAATAGTGAACGTCCCGAACCTCAAATCCCGCACGCTCTCTTGACAAACCACCTGGTCCAAGGGCAGAAATTCTACGCTTGTGGGTGATCTCTGACAACGGATTGGTTTGATCCAGGAACTGTGAAAGTTGACTTGTTCCAAAAAATGAATTGATCACGGATGATAGCGTACGCGCGTTGATCAGGTCTATTGGTGTAAACACCTCATTGTCCCGAACATTCATTCGTTCGCGAATCGTTCTGGCCATTCTGGCCAATCCGACACCAAACTGAGCATACAATTGTTCACCTACGGTTCGTACTCTTCTGTTTGATAAATGATCGATATCATCCAGTTCTGCTTTCTGGTTTGTCAGACTTACGAGATATTTCACGATAGAAATAATATCCTCTTTGGTCAGCACCAGCGTTTCTTTATCAATCGTCAGTTCAAGCTTTCTGTTGATTTTGTAACGACCTACATCTCCGAGGTTGTAACGCTTGTCTGAGAAAAATAATTTGTCAATAATACCACGTGCTGTTTCTTCATCCGGTGGATCAGAACCTCTCAGCTGGCGATAGATATATTGAACGGCCTCCATTTCGGAACTCGTAGGATCCTTTTGAAGTGTATTATAAATGATGGAGTAATCTTCTCCGATGTCTTCACGCTGTAGTATGATGCTCGACTCATTAGCTTCCAGGATCATATCGATATGATCCTCATCGATAATGACGTCACGCTCCAGAATAATTTCGTTACGTTCGATGGTCACCACTTCAGCGGTATCTTCATCGACGAAATCTTCTGTCCATTTACGCAGGATTCTGGCTGCGAGTTTTCTGCCGATAGCTTTCTTTAATCCGGCTTTGCTCACCTTTACTTCTTCTGCTAATTCAAACAAGCTGAGGATCTGGTGATCTGAATCGTAACCGATCGCTCGAAGAAGAGTGGTGACCGGGAATTTTTTCTTTCGATCAATGTAAGCGTACATGACATTGTTGATGTCTGTCGCAAATTCCATCCAGGCACCTTTAAAAGGAATTACTCTTGCTGAGTAAATTTTGGTACCGTTCGGGTGATAGGATTGACTGAAAAACACACCTGGAGATCTATGTAGCTGAGAAACGATCACACGTTCAGCACCATTGATAACAAAAGTTCCTTTAGGGGTCATGTAAGGAATATTCCCCAGGAATACATCTTGTACGATAGTCTCAAAATCTATATGCTCCTCATCATTACATGATAGCCTTAGTTTAGCCTTTAGCGGAACGCTATAGGTCAAACCACGATGCATACATTCTTCAATTTTGTATCTCGGTGGGTCGATAAAATAATCGAGGAATTCCAATACGAAGATGCTACGCGCATCAGAGATTGGAAAATTTTCCTGAAATACTTTATAGAGCCCTTCGCTGTTTCTGTTTTCCGGTGTTGTTTCCAATTGGAAAAACTCCTGGAATGACTTCAACTGGATCTCAAGAAAGTCCGGATATTCGGAATTGAGATCAATTTTAGCAAAATTGACTCTTTGTTTTGTGTGTGCTTTAACAGCTGTGGTACCGGCCATGGATGGTTAGGATTTAGGTTGAAGACTCTGTTGAGTCAAATTCACGCTGACATAAATAGCTGAGCCGGAAGGGGAAAAACACCTTCCGGCTAAGCCGTGTATGAATACAATGGAATATCTCAAAGAAGCACCTTTATTTATGGTGGAATCAGTTTAAGATGATATTAATAAAATCCTCTGTTGTGCTTACTTCAGCTCAACTTCTGCACCTGCAGCTTCTAAAGCTGATTTTACAGAATCCGCTTCGTCTTTTGGAGCACCTACCTTCAATGTAGCTGGAGCACCATCAACGAGGTCTTTAGCATCTTTCAAGCCAAGTCCAAGTAAAGTTTTAACCTCCTTAACTACCTGTAGCTTATTGCCACCTGCACTCTTTAGGATGATATCGAATTCAGTTTTTTCAACTGCACCGGCTGCATCGCCACCTGCTGCTGGTCCTGCTGCTACCGCTACTGCTGCAGCTGCCGGCTCAATTCCATACTCATCTTTAAGCACTGCTGCTAATTCAGAAACTTCTTTTACTGTAAGGTTAACCAACTGTTCGGCTAAATCTTTAACGTCTGCCATGTTTTTGTTTTTTTAAAATGTAATGATCAAAATTGGATTAATATATATGAAAACTTGGAAGCCTTAGGAAGCACGCTCTTCAAGCGTTTTAAGTAGTCCGGCGATTGTACTTCCGCCTGATTTAAGGGCAGAAATAACATTTTTCGCTGGTGATTGAAGAAGTGCAAGTACATCACCGATAAGTTCTTCTTTAGATTTGAGGGCCACCAATACTTCGATAGCATCATCTCCTGAGAATATATCGGCATCAATATATGCTACCTTAAGCACTGGCTTTGTCCCATCCCCTTTGCGAAACTCTTTGATAAGTCTTGCCGGAACATTCGCTGTGTCACTTAGCATAATTGCTGTTGGTCCAACAAGCGCGTCATAAACTTTAGCGAATCCTCGCTCTTCGTCTAATCCTTCCATTGCTTTGCGGGCCAACGTGTTTTTTACTACAGACATTTCAACCCCTTGTTGGAAGCACATACGTCGTAATCTATTGACTTGTGCGACCGTCATGGCTGATGCATCCGTAAAATATATAAAGGAATTGTTATCAAACTTTTCACGCAATTCCTGGATAACTTTATTTTTTTCTTGCTTGTTCATCGTATGTATAATTTAGATGATCTACTCGTTAAGGATAATTGGGATTAGACGACTTTTGTATCAATGTTGATACCCGGACTCATCGTGGAGGCCACGGAAACCGACTTCATGTAAATCCCTTTGGCACTGCTTGGTTTCATCTTTTGAATGGTACTCAACAGTTCCATTGCATTTTCCTGCAGTTTCTCCGCGGAGAAGGACACACGTCCAACAGAAGAGTGAATGATACCAAACTTATCTACGCGAAAAGCAATTTTACCCCCCTTTACGTCACCAACAGCTCCCTTGATATCCATGGTTACTGTTCCTGACTTAGGGTTTGGCATCAGACCTCTAGGGCCAAGTATTCTACCTACTTTACCAACTTGGGCCATGACGGAAGGCATTGCAATAATGACATCGATACCTGTCCAACCTTCTCCAATCTTCTTAATGTATTCGTCCAAACCGGCATAATCAGCACCCGCCTCTAAAGCTTCTTCAACTTTGTCCGGCGTGCAGATGACGAGTACGGTTTTATTTTTTCCTGTTCCGTGCGGGAGGGTCACAGTGCCACGGATTGCCTGATCGGCTTTTCTTGGGTCAACACCCAATCGGATGTGCAGATCAATCGAAGAATCAAACTTTGTAAGATTTACTTCTTTGACCAACTTCATGGCCTCCTGGAGGTCATAAAGCTTTTCGCTATCTACTTTCTGTTGTGCGATAGCCATTTTTTTGCTAAGCTTAGCCATTCAACTATTTTTTAAAGGTTATGGCGTAACCTTGTGCTTAAACCAGGTTACTCCCTTTTGAACTAATTATTTTATCAATGATAAGTACTCAACGTTCTGAGTACAAGCTTGTCCTTCTGACGGAACTTAGTTTTTTACTTTCACCCCCGGCGGTGGAGTTCCTTTTACATTCAGCCCCATGCTTCTAGCCGTTCCTGCGATCATCATGGCAGCAGATTCTGCTGAAAATGCATTTAAGTCCGCCATCTTATCTTTAGCGATAACAGCAATTTGATCCCAAGTTACTGAACCAACTTTCTGACGATTAGGTTCTGGCGAACCTGATTTCAGTTTAGATGCTTCGAGCAATTGGACCGCAGCCGGTACTGTTTTTAATTCAAAATCAAATGATTTATCCTTAAAGACAGTGATAATCACCGGAACCAGTTTACCTGGTGTATCCTGTGTACGTGCATTAAAACGTTTGCAGAATTCCATGATATTGACACCTTTGGAACCCAGTGCTGGACCTACAGGAGGTGCGGGATTTGCGGCTCCGCCTCTCACCTGCATTTTGATAAATGTTTCTATTTCCTTTGCCATAATCGACTTCAGATATTAATGTCTAATGAACTGATTCTTAAGAGGTTTTTTCAACCTGCATAAAGTTAAGCTCGACCTCGGTACCTCGACCGAAAATCTTCACTATCACTTTTAATTTTTTCTTTTCTTCATTGATCTCTTTGACGTCTCCCACAAAATCGTTGAAAGGACCGTCAATAATTTTAACTAATTCACCCTCGATAAATGGTTCGACCATTGACTCGACCAATCCTTGTGAATCATCTACTTTACCCAGCATTCGATTGGCCTCGCTTTCCTGCATAGGAATTGGCGATTGGCGACCAAGGAAATGAATGACATTCGGCATATTGGCAATTCCTTGCACGATCTCGGAGGTAAATCGAATTGGATCCGCTTCCAACAGGATATACCCTGGTAGAATATTGCGTTCAATAATGACTTTCTTACCACTTCGGATTTTGTACACCTTTTCAGAGGGTACAAGCACTTGCGTGACAATATCGTCCCAACCGGACCTTTTGATTTCCAGTTCGATGCGCTCTTTAATCTTGCGCTCCTTGCCGGAGATCACCCTTAATGAATACCACTTATTGCCTTCAGACATTTTCTGCTGAATTATAAATTATAAAGTATTCCTGTCAACTGCTTGCTTATCGCGTCCATCAGGAGTACAATCAAGGCAATAATCAAGGAACCCACCAATACTACTCGAGTACTTGCTAAAAGATTCGACCAGGTAGGCCAGGTTACCTTGTTGACAAGCTCGTTGTAGCTTTCGATGACATATAATTTTATTTGTTCCATCGTTATTTATTGCTTCTAATAAATCTACTCAATTAAATTACTGCGGTCTTCTCATTCCATGGCAGGGAAGACAGGAATCGAACCCGCAGCCTACGGTTTTGGAGACCGCCGCTCTACCAATTGAGCTACTTCCCTATACTTGCTTTCAAAAGCGGCACCATCTTTCTAAATAGTGAGATAAAGCCGAATCCTAATGCAAATAAATTTCGGCAGGTAAACTTCCCTTTGGCCTTTTACCTGCCGAAAATAATCAGTATTCGATTATCAATTGTACTAGGCGATAACTTCGGTTACCTGGCCGGCACCCACTGTTCTTCCACCCTCACGGATAGCAAAACGTAGACCTTTCTCCATGGCAATCGTGCTGATCAAAGTTACTTCCAGTGTTACATTATCACCTGGCATAACCATCTCAACGCCATCTGGCAATTTACAATCTCCTGTTACGTCTGTGGTACGGAAGTAAAACTGTGGACGGTAACCGTTGAAGAATGGTGTGTGACGACCCCCTTCATCTTTTCCGAGCACATATACCTCGCACTTAAATTTCTTGTGTGGTGTTACGGAATCTGGCTTGCAGATAACCATTCCACGGTGGATATCATCCTTTTCAATACCTCTCAAGAGTAGACCGGCATTGTCACCAGCTTCTCCTCTATCAAGAATCTTACGGAACATTTCTACCCCGGTAACAGTTGATGTCATCGGTTTTTCACCTTCTTTCATCATACCGATGATCTGGACACTATCTCCTGTATTGATCACGCCACGCTCGATACGACCGGTAGCTACAGTACCTCTACCTGTAATAGAGAATACATCCTCAACAGGCATTAGGAATGGCTTATCGATCTCACGAACTGGATTAGGGATTTCAACATCAACCGCATTCATCAATTCTTTGATGGCGTTTACACCTGCTTCTTCACCTTCAAGGGCTTTCAAAGCAGATCCTTTAACGATCGCTGATTTATCACCGTCGAAACCATATTGCTCCAGAAGTTCACGAACTTCCATCTCAACTAATTCCAACATTTCTGCATCATCGACTAAGTCAACCTTATTCATGAATACAACAATCTTAGGTACCCCTACCTGACGTGCAAGCAGAATGTGCTCACGTGTCTGAGGCATAGGTCCGTCCGTAGCAGCTACAACAAGGATAGCGCCATCCATCTGGGCAGCACCGGTAACCATGTTTTTCACATAATCCGCGTGACCAGGACAGTCCACGTGCGCATAGTGACGCGCAGCTGTTTCATACTCAACGTGTGCTGTATTAATAGTAATACCTCTTTCTTTTTCTTCAGGTGCTGCATCGATTGAATCATAGGATGCCTTCTTAGCAAAACCCATATCTGCAAGAACAGATGTGATTGCTGCTGTAAGAGTTGTTTTCCCGTGATCTACGTGACCAATTGTACCAATGTTTACGTGTGGCTTGGTCCGCTGAAAGGTTTCTTTTGCCATTATTGATGTTGTTTTTAAAAATATTAATGAACGAAATACTGATTTCTAATTTATTATAAACGATAAACTTGCACCGATAAGCTCTGAGCCAATGAAGGGACTTGAACCCTTGACCCCTTCCTTACCATGGAAGTGCTCTACCACTGAGCTACATCGGCTGATC
>JBBKXT010000161.1:0-10192 GCA_037969625.1 Saprospiraceae bacterium | reverse complement strand
GATTAAGAGGTATGGTTACATTTTTGGGTGAAAACTTGAACCCTTTGCAGGGTAAAACATCTAATTTCTTGCTGGAGATCTCAACACCATGGGATTCTATCGTAGCGGTTCGAGAGTTGTATCCGGGAGAAATTCGAGTTTTTCCTAACCCGGCACTTTCAGGTCAAACAATTACCATTGAAACCAATGATCTATATCTTCCTGAGGAGATGGAGTTTGCATTAATAGACCAGCAAGGATTTACTATACGAACCATAAAAGTTAATGCAGAGAATAATATTTCATTTTCGACACAAGGGTTGATTCCGGGGTGTTACAATCTATTGGGATATACAAAGGAGTATTATTGGACACATCAGATTGTGGTGCAGTAGGCGAGTTAAAACCACGTTTCACTCACAGGAGATCTTCTTAAAAGATATTACTGATTATACCATAATGAATACCACCAAAGTTGCCACGATTTGCATTGTTTTAATTCTGAATTTTGGGTGTAAAGCTCAATCAGAACACCCAAATTTTGATTCCGGTGAAGAGCCTTCTAGTCTGGTTGAAGCACAAAAAATTAGTCAGGACATTTTTAGCCTTGGAAAGGCATATCCCAAATCAACTCAATTTGGAAAGTTTGGAAAGTTTCAGACGTATGAGATTTATACTGATGCGGCCTCGGGCAAAGAGATTGTGGGCGTAGAAAAGTTCGGTCCTTTCAGACTATATACGACGCAGGAGTTTGATGTAGATTCTTGCTATAGGGGTTTGCCTAGAGTTGAGTTTATAGACACAAGTGGAGAGGTAATTAAAACTGTTATCCCTTCTGACATATTAACCATGTTTCAAAATCACAAAATTGAAATGACCCCAACAACAGGTATGGGTCTAAATAATTTTGAGATAGTTAATAAGGATAGCTCACTCGCCAATATTGATCTTAGTGAGGAGAAGGGGGATTATTTGAATAGTAGCAAATTATTTGTAAGATTTGAATATGATATAGAGGGGCATAATTTGTTGATCACGGCTAGATATAATGTGGCTGAAGACATGGCATATTTAATTCAAGGTTATGAAGTCATGGTTTTTGACACAGTGGGCAATTTAACTGGAAGAACTTCGGGTTATGGCTCACTAAACATTGTTGATGCGACATTAAATGGACGTTTTTTGTATCTCAATTCTGGTGGTCAAATTTCGCCGGATCAGAGGCTTAAATATCAATTTAAAATAGTGGATTTAAAAACCAATCAAATAGTTTATGCCAGGGAAGAAGTGGGTGACGAAAAAATAGTAGGGTTTACTATTGTTAATACGAATCTTGGTGCATTCACGGTAGAAGCATTAAATACAATTCCAAACACCATGAAAGAAGCATACGTTATTGATCATGATGAGAATAAAATTTATTCAATACATAAAAACAAATTTTGCTCTCCTGGTATTTTTATTAACTTTTATGAAGAATACTGTGAATGTATTGATAGCCATTCGAATCGGGTTAAGCAATATTACAAGAATGATTTTCCTGTTGAAAAATTAAATGACTAGCATAGTTGATTAGGTCAATAAACCCCAATATCCTGTATTTTAAGCGCTGGCAATCCAACCCTATATTAGTTCCCGATCGGGAATAATAAGTTTCCAATTAGCCAGTTTTCCAAAATTACTTCCCGATCGGGAACTATTACTTGTATTTTTGTATTTTACTGTGTAATATTACCGAACGGGAATGTAATTATGAGAGACAAACATACTGCTCAATCCATAGGCCAACTGGTGCGCAATACAAGAAAGGCCATGGGCGCTACACAGAAAGACCTGGCCCTTACTACGGGTTCAGGCCTCCGGTTTATCATAGAATTGGAACAGGGAAAGCCTACCTGCCAACTGGAAAAGGTCATCACGGTGTTAAACACATTGGGCATTGAGATAGCCCTTACACCTCCAGAGAAAATTATCAACAAAACCAGAAAGACATGAAAAGAGTGCTTGATGTCTTCCTTCACAACCGTTATATCGGCCAGTATATTCAGACTGAAAGCGGACTTAGTGAATTTATGTACGATGCCAAATACCGATCAGCCGCCGATGCACTTCCAATGTCGCAATCATTGCCACTTAGATCAGCGCCTTTTACGTATCAGGAGTGCCACGGATTTTTTGCAGGCATCTTGCCGGAAGGAGAGAACAGGAATATCATTGCCAGAAATCTTGGGATCAGTGCAAATAATGATTTTTCGATGCTCGATCTGATTGGTGGAGAATGTGCCGGCGCCATCACGTTTATGCCACCGGGTCACACACCGCCAGCACAAGAAGAGCATTACAGAAAGTTGTCCGGACAACAAGTAAAAAAAATTCTAGAGGACTTGCCACTTCGACCTCTTCTCGCCGGCAGGGAAGGTATTCGATTATCGCTGGCGGGAGCACAGGACAAATTGGCCGTTTACGTTTCCGGGCAGGATATCTCATTGCCTATATTAAATGCTCCGAGTACCCATGTTTTCAAACCGGCTATTGAGCCCTATAAAAGCATTGTAGAAAATGAGGCTTTTTGCATGACGTTGGCGAAAAAACTAGGTATGAACGTAGCTGAGGTAGAGGTTAGATCCGAAGGCGAAAAAAAATTCCTGTTGGTAGAGCGGTATGATCGTACAAAAACGGATGACGAGTCAGGACTTATAACCAGACTTCATCAGGAAGATTTTTGTCAGGCGCTAGGTATAGCTCCCGAAAAGAAATATGAAGCGGAAGGAGGAGTGTCAATACAGCAAAGTTTTGACCTTCTGAGAAAGGTGGCTACTACTCCGTTGACCGATATTCGTGCGCTACTGGATGCTATCATTTTCAATTTTCTTATTGGCAATCACGACGCACATGGAAAGAATTTTTCACTACTGTATCATATTACAGACAGCGGTTATCATGTGCAGCTCGCGCCTTTATATGATTTGATTTGTACTACAGCATATCCAAACCTCGATAAAAAAATGGCCATGAGTATTGGCGGTAAATTTAAATCGGAGGAGATCACCCCACAACATTTTGATCGCATGGCTGACGAAGCAGGTTTAGCAAAAGTGCTTGTCAGGAATCGAATCCGGGAGATGGCCGAATCAATTTTAAATTTGTTAGATCAAACAGGAGAAGATACTTCTGTGCTATCTGAAGTCATGACAATAATCAGGGGCAATGCGGTTAGGATTTTGGATAAATTGAAAGGGTAGTTAAAGGAGGAAGCACCTCTTCGTGATTATTGTTATAAATTCACCAATTCTCTAACCATTGAGTAGTATTTAATTTTTTATGTTAAAATATATAGGCTTCATCTTCCTTCTTGGTCTTCTAGGCTGTGCAAAAGAGGAGGCAGTTTCGATATCGAAAGCTAGAACACTATGGGGTGATTGGGATGTAGAAGAAACGAAGATCATATTCGATGATTTAAAGGGCATTCGCCTATCAACCACAGTATCCAACTTTGACATATCGTTTTACCATACAAACGAAGGGCGGGTATCTGGTTTAAATTATGAGGATTTTATTTGGGCTATTCAGGATGATCCTGATGTTTTAATTATTTCACCGGAGCTTTTTTCGGTAGACAGCTTGGGTGAGCTTCACTTTAATACTACTGAATTGTTTTACTTTAGTAAGTTTAGCGATAGTAATATAACGCTACATCATGAATTTACATCAATCATTAACTCAATTAAATCCACTACTGAAAAATTTTGGATTTTAACTCCTAAATAAAGAAAACAAAACCACGCTTTTTGAATTAATGGTGGACACACAGCCCCGACCTACACTCATCTTCCAATAGTTGAATTGACACGTGGCACCATGCGGCGGTATCAATTCCTTTATATTGAGATTATAAATGAGCACTTGTTTGCCATGGATAATATGTTTGAATTACACATATTTAATATAACAGAATCAAATAGCAAAAGATACACCAAAACCTAAAGAGAACCGATAGCCCATATTTGTTTCCCGCAGAACTCGCAGATAAAATTTCAGTTTTCCACTGCCCACATTAGATTGCAAAAACCGCATCCATCTTAAAGAAGATAGTTTGGTCCAAATGAATTTTAGCGGCAAGAGAAAACCCCGCCAGGTTTTCCTTGAATTGAATTTCAGTATGAACTTCCCGATAGACAGATGGATCCAAAACATGAAGAAATTTGATATTCCGTGCTGATGCCAATTTCGTTTTTTGACCAAGCACCTCTTCAAACACCTCCTTTATCATTTGCACCATGCAGACACCGGGGACAACAGGCAGCCCGGGAAAATGGCCACTGAAAATAATATGTGAAGCATCAAGGTGAAGATGTGCAGATACACGCCCCTCCTCTATGGTCAGATTTTCAATCCTAAAAAACGAGCCTGATAACATTACTGAATAATTCGTTTCAAAGCAATTGAGAATTTAAACTGCCGGTGATCAATCAATACAGAATCCGGAACACCGAGTGTCGAATAAAGATACATATCCACTTTAGCTTTTCGGGCAGAAGCCCTTTCCATTTTATGCAATACAGTACAACTGGTATCGGTAATCGCATAGATATAATCAGACTGATCTTCAAAGCGCGTATACAGTTGAGTCCCATCTGTAAATCCAATAGCCTGTGCAGTATCCAACCGATTCATCAACATCAATTCAAAGTCCTTTCGAAGTGCATTGATGACAATCTTCTTATCCATTTTTTTGATCACATTCCTGGCGTTGAACATTCCGCTTTCTGTCCATTCAAAATCAAAATAAGTGAGTCCCATTTCACTTTGGAATACCGCACGGATGCTATTATCAGGCATCGTCTTCAGTACCAGCAATCCACTTAAATGTTTGTTGAGTACATCCACAGAAGTTTCGAACAGGGAATAGTCAATGACAGGCCTGAACTGCTCTATCGAACACGCAGGGCGATCTGTCCTGGTGAGGTTTTTAAATTGATTTGTACAACTAGTTGCAAGCAACAGTATACTACTAAAGAGAAAATAACGATTCCGGAAGTTCACTGTTTATTTCCTTGTTGGTAAAATTCAATATAGTAAAATCACCCGATGATTCGATCATCTGGACTTTTATTACACTGTAATCAGCGTTATCCACAAACACCAAAATTCGATTAAATAACGCTATAATCCCCTTTGATACGGGCGTCATTTCAATGATGTAACCGGCTTTATTTTCAAAGACAACGGTCGTAAAATCAGTATTTGACAACACATTACCACTCACACAATCAAGCATTATCTGACTCACTTGCCTAAAGACCTTGTTGCTGCCTGTAGAAATCGTGCTTTCCTTTGTTCCATCCCGGATATACACTTTGTCCCCATTGATGATCATGAGATATTTAAACGGAGTCAGATATTCCATTCGAACCTTGTTGTCCTGTTTGAAAGAAAACTTGCCTTTTGAAACAATCTTTTCTGACAGCATGGTCATTGTTTTCTCCTGCGTAAAATCGCTGCGGATGGACTTTGTCTTACCGGCAGCGTCTGCAAACTTCGTTTTAAAAGTCGCAGGATCCGCTATACGTGTGTACCCATCAGGAACCTGGGCATGTACTGCCACGGAGATCAGAAATGAAAACGACACGATTAAATATTTAAACATAAGGCTTGACTTTTAGAAGATGATCAACTGTAACCCAAACGAAACCACGTTGCTGGGCTTCGAGGATTATTTCGCGAAGAATTTGTGCTGTCACTTTTCCTGAATCATGAAATAGAACTATAGCACCAGGGGAGAAACGGGAGACGACGCGACTCATCAATCGATTACGGTTAGGGATAACGGTATCCATGGATCGGATATTCCATCCTACCGGAAAATAGTTACCCTGTAGTATAACATCCCTCACCTGCGGATTGGTGACGCCGTATGGGGGCCGAAACAAGCGAGGAGTTAGGTTTAACAAGGAGTATATTTTTGAATCAAACAACTTAAGATCAGCCATCATCCGCTTACGCGAAAAAAGATCAAAGAAGAAGTGATGCGAATAACTGTGATTGCCAATAGTATGCCCTTCAGCATGGATGCGTTGCATGAGTTCTTCGTTTCCCTCTATATGACGTCCGATACAAAAAAAAGTTGCATTTACTCCTTCCTCTTTTAAGATATCCAGTATGGCAGGCGTGTGTTCTGCGGAAGGGCCATCATCAAAAGAAAGCGCCATCCACTTTTCAGACCCATCTCCCGAACAATGTACGGGGATGAAGAAGTCGGAATCAATATTGTAGCAACCATAAAACACAAGAGTACCCCATGCCAGAAACGCCAGTAAAAAATAAGCAAACGAAAATGGATAAACCACATAGAGCGCTATCATAGTAAAGCATGAAGCCAATAACAGAATATTTGTTAATCTGAAATTTAACATGCGGAGAGTAGCATTAAAGAATGATTTCCACTCATCCCGGAATTGTAAAGCAATACTTTTCCTGATGTATTTAATTTGTGCGCAGCTCCAGTTGAAAACGGCAACTTCCTATTTTTTAGAGCTGTAGCAGCCAACCATAAACCGAAAGTTGATGCTGTTGGATACTCTCCACACAAATGTTTAAAGTAAGTAATTCTCGAATTGTCACCCATTGCCTTTTGCAGGCTATCATACTTCCTGTCACTTTTCAAATCACCGTTATTGCCAAGCACAAGCAAGTCAAAGTCATCAAGCGAAGTTTGATGCTCAGACAAAACTTCATTGATCCAATCGGCCACATTTAATTTTCCTTCAGGGTCAAACTGCATACTGAGGTTGTCAAGTACGGCTACATCCTGTAAAGATCTTTCGGCAGTGAGAAGGAAAAATCCAGCGCCTTCTCCTGCCATTGTTCCCTTTCCCGGACTGTGCAGAAGATTTATATTGTTTGCATTTTTCCGATACAAACCAAACCGGTTAAGAATGGTGTGACTGGTATCAGTGGTTTCATCAACGCCTCCAACCAATACGTTTTTTACATCTCCTTCTTCCAGTAATAGTATTGCATCCATTAGCGCCTGTTCAAAAGAGAGGTCGCGGTGAACAAAAGTGTTGTTATACCCATGACATTTTAAGGTCAATGCAATTTGTGCGCCAACAGAGTTATGGGTAGATTGAATAAATGCCGTTGGCGTGAGCAATTCTTCCTTGTTTTCAATCATTTTGTTCAGAAAGATAACCGTATCCTCAATGCACCCATAAGCTGTTCCGGTAATGATAGCGTCCGGTTCGGTCAAACCGGAATGAGCCATACACTCCAACGCAGCGGCTGTACCCATGCGGATAATCCTGCTCATCCTCCTGATCGATTTCGGATCCATTATCTGTTTATAATCCGGCTCGATGGCATTCATTCGGCTTCCATTATAAATAGTATGAATATCAATACCTGCAGCCTCACCAAAAGTGTCCTGGGGAGAAATGATACCGGTAGAACGGATGTAAATTTTCTTCTTCATCAACACGCAGAAAAAATCAGGGAAGAACAATTGCCTCCGAATCCGAAAGAATTTGACATGACATGGCGAATGTTATGATCAATTGAAAAAGATGTTTCCGGATGTAAAGGCGCATCTTTCATCGGCGTCTCAAAGCGCAGGTTGGGATATACAAATCCATCCGCAACAGAAATTACAGAATAAACTGCTTCAATGCCACCGCTGGCCCCGAGTGTATGCCCGGTGTATGCTTTAGTTGAGCTGAGCTTTGGTAAGGCGTCACCAAACAAACGGATCAAGGCAGTTCCTTCTGAAAGATCATTGTTTAGCGTACTTGTGCCATGCAAGTTGATATATCCTATCTCCTCTTTTCGGATGCCACTTTTCGCAATGGCTCCCTGCATCGCCATGTATGATCCGGAGCCATCGGGAGAAGAAGCGGTCTGGTGGTAGGCATCATTGACATTGTGCCAACCGGTCAACAGGCAATACGCTTTGGTCCCGAGTTTAGACAACGCTTTTTCAGAAACAAGCACTACATATCCGGCGCCTTCGCCAAGGTTTAAGCCCCGGCGATTTTCGTCTAAAGGTTTACAAGGATTGGGATCCAATATCATAAGCGTATTGAATCCATTCAAGGTGAACTTTGTAAGGGCTTCTGCACCACCGGCGATAGCAACATCAAGGTATCCTGCAGAGATCATACGCGCTGCATGGAATATGGCATTTGCCGAGGAGGAACAAGCGGTACTGATCGTACTGATATAATGATGAATTCCGAGATGCCCGGCTACCTGTTCAGTGATGTAACCACATTCGTGAGAGACCACATTGCGCAATCTTCCTTTTTGGTGATCGGTTAAAAATTCAGCATAAAAATCTTCACTCTTATCCATTCCTCCTGTTGAGTTGGCAGAGACAAAACCAATCTTCAATCCGGTCTCCGAATGAAGGCCTGCATCTGTGTAAGCTTCTTTGGCAGCCATACAACTCAACAATGCCGTACGAGATGCAGTAGAGGAAATACCTGATACTATTCCAAGTTCGGCATTTGACGATTTCACCTCGCCCACAGAAAAGACGCCTTTGTGAATAGTGTGGAGATGGGTGATATCATGGATACCACTTTCACCTGATTGCAATGCATGCCGGTTTGCTTTGAGGTCAATTCCCAAAGCGGAGATCACACCCAAACCAGCTACATAAATATCAGGCCTATGCTTTGACATCAGCCTGCCGGTTGGTGGTTTGTAATGTATTCCGCCATGGTGCGAATAGAACGAAACACCGCCTGGCCCTCTTCAGCACTTGCCAGTTTGACTTTGTATTGCTGTTGAAGCAGGACGATCAATTCCAGTGCATCGATAGAATCGAGCCCAAGGCCTTCGGCGAACAATGGCTGATCATCACCAATTTCTTCCGGTGTCAGATCCTGTAAATTCAATTGAGCGATGATCTGAACTTTCAGATCGTGCATTAGATTATCCATAATATTGATTGTATAGCTTATCGATTATTTCTTTAGAAAACATTTCTCCGTTTTTGTCTTTTTCCACCCACAGCAGGCATGCTTTATAGTCGTTGTCCAAAAAGTCAACCCAGCCGCATAAACATGCCTTTGCAATATTCTGTTCGAGCAGCAGGTTCACATAATCTATCATACTTGCTGCATCAAACTTTTCCTCCACAAAAAAAATTGTTTCTCCTTTTATGCCGTGTCGAATGCAAAGTTCGCCAATGAGAATATTGGGCAATGTATAAAGAAACAACGCCGGACTCGCCATCTCATCTACCGTTTTATAATAATTCCGATCAGCTTCCAGACTTGCATTGGCATTGTACAAGACAATAGCAATTTCATCTTTGGCATATTCCTTAAAAACGTCAGCGTCGTTGAAAAGCAATTCACCGGCCAGGAAGCCTAGTTTGCATTGCTTATCCATCTTATAAAACTTCGGATAATTTATTGGCAAGTGCTTATACAACGCTAACAAAAAATCTCCGGCGTTCAGGTCGGGCTCATCAAAGACGACCTTCCCATTGAGGATGGCCTTGTTCGTTTCGATCAGACAGCTTTGCGATATGTGGAGATTTCCTGACATCAAAACAGTTAGTTCGCTTTAAGTATTTTTTCCAGGGGAATCAATCTGACGAGTCTTTGTAATGCTGTATCGTGTTTGGCTACGTATGGATTCGTCTGATCCCACACATATCCGGCGAGTACAGAGCAGATCTGATTTTTAACTTCTAAATTATGCCTTTCATAAAAGAAGATTTTATCGAGTGTACCATCATACCAGGCCATCACATAGGATCGGAAGGTGTTTATTCCCTGCATCATCTGCTCCATATATTCTTTGTCCCAATCCACTTCTCCACCATTCAATTTTCGGATCACCAGATTGGCTGCCAGTTGACTGGAGACACTTGCCAATGTGACGCCTGAAGAAAAAATCGGATCCAGAAATTCGGTCACATTGCCTGTAAGGACAAAACCATCGCCATAAAACTTATCAGTTGTTTTTGACCATGATTCAAGGGTTTTGGGTTCGAAGGCCATTTCCGCTTTTTCAAACCGCTTACTGATTTCGGGTTGTGTTTGAATCAGTGCGCGCAATTGTTCTTCCGGAGATCCGGAAACTCTTGAAAAGAATTCCGGCTCACCAACAAACCCAAGGGAGGTAAGGCCATTGGAAAATGGAATTACCCAAATCCAGACGCCCGGCTCATGAACAATGACCGTAATCCGGTTGGGTTCATCTG
>JBBKXT010000160.1:0-46387 GCA_037969625.1 Saprospiraceae bacterium | reverse complement strand
TCTCTGCTCCCGCTAAGCGGGAGCAGCGGGAAACCTTTTATATTGCACGCATCTGATTCTGGCATTACTAATTTCCATTTGCTTCCTGCTTACTGCCTCTTGCTTCCTGCTTACTGCCTCTCGCCGTCGACGCTGACTAGCAAACTGTAGTATTTATCCATCTATTAGTCCATAATAACATTCCTTAACATTTTCTTAAAACAATCAATGTCTATTTTTAGAATCTAAAATTTATAAATTATGAAAAATAAAATTACACTTCGATTCTTAATGGCTGTTTCGATCATCACACTATCTACTACCGGATGGTCACAAGGCATTACAGCTCCACGTACACTCAGTCCTGCGGCAGAAGTAACGCAGACCATCGGCATTTCTACCATTACTGTAAACTATTCAAGACCTTCTGTGAATGGACGTGAAATATGGGGCCAACTAGTTGCCTATGGTTGGAATACAGAAGGATTTGGATTAGGAAATCCAGCACCTTGGCGCGCTGGCGCAAATGAAAATACTGTGATTACATTTTCGCACGAAGCTAAAGTAGCAGGCAAGATGATCCCTGCAGGTAGCTATGGTTTGTTCTACACAATCAATGATGACAATGCTGGCGAAATCATTCTCTCTAAAGACATCGATTCATGGGGCAACTATTTCTATGATCCTAAACAAGATCAACTGCGCGCCAACATTAAAATTCGCGACAACCATATGACCGAGCGACTCACTTTTGATTTCATCAATTTGGATAAAACAAGTGGTGAACTTGTACTCAACTGGGAGAAAAAACAATTTCCTGTAAAAATTGAATTTGCTGTTGACGATCTAGTCATGGCCAATGCAATTAATCAACTAAAAGGCACCACTGGTTTTAGCTGGCAGGGATTTGCTTCTGCTGCTAACTACTCTCTTCAGAATAACACCAACACAGCCATGGGTGAACAATGGGCTGTGCAGGCTGCTACGATGAATCCAAGTTTTACAACCCTGAACACACAAGCTGCGTTTCTTTCCCTAAATGGCAAAGATGATGAAGCTGAAAAGATCGCTGCCAAGGCACTCACAATGGCCACCGAGGTGGAAATGAATGCATATGGTTACCAGTTGCTCAATCAGGGTGACAAAGAAAAAGCACTCGTGGCCTTTAAATCGAATACTGAAAAATATCCTGACAGTGCCAATGCCTGGGATAGCCTCGGTGAAGGATATGCACTAAGTGGTGATGAAAAGAATGCCATCAAAGCATTTAAGAAATCTTTATCACTCAATCCGGACCCTAATGTGAAAGCGAATTCAGAGAAGTATCTCAAGGATTTGGGTAAGCGCTAGGTTCATACAGAACCATTGAGTTTGTGGGTAATTGGTCACTACCCATATTCTCAATTATTCTTGCTACATTAATCCCATGAAACATATAAAACATACTATCATCATGATATTTTTGGGACTGATGGCCCTGGCGATACTTCCTGCATGCAATCAACCGCAGGAATCAAATAAAACCATTCCTCAGGAAGTTGTTCCGGTCATCGATTTGAATGCTGAGACGACTGAACTCCTCAGGCTTCAAGCAGTAGTACAAGAGGCGCATCTTACAGAACAACCAGCCTTGCTTGTACATATGCTCAACGATACCTTTTGCAATATCAAAAATGGGGAAGTTAAGTATTACACACACGACGAAATGACTGATCGATTTGTCAAATATTTCTATAGTGTTGAATTCATCAAATGGGCTGACATAAAGCCTCCCGTGATCACCATTTCCCCAGACGGAGAAATGGCTCATGTACTAATTCAAAAAGAAGTAGAGTTAATCCTGTCCGAAGCAGACAAACCCACCCGCGAGCGCACTGAATATGCCTGGACAGAGTTGTGGAAAAAGAATCCCGATGTGTCGGGAGGTAAGTGGAAGTTATTTACGATCACATCAACCGACAAAGGAAGCTTGATTAATTAAAAATCACAGCGTTGAGAAGGCTGTCCCGCTAAGCGGGATTAGCGCCTCTGGCGCTTGTGGTTTAGAATAGTTTAGTTTTAATATTCTTTAGTGTCGGATAAAACTTCCTTTCATTGAAGAGGTTCATCACTTCACTAGGTTACGATTTGAATGACATTCCTCTACCCAAAATGGATCAGGTAAATCCTATTTCCACCACCTATAAGTTACATTCTCTACTTCTATGACCTACTAGATTTCTAAATAAAAAAACTAAACCTCTCTAAACATTAGGCTCCATAGGAGCCAGAAGCTCAACTTTCCAAACACATCTCCCGTTCACCTTTAACCGTTCACCCTTAACCCATATTTCACCTAGGCACCGTTTGCTTCCTGAAGCCTCCGCCACCAATCGTCAAACGCAGATATGGACTAAAGATATTTCCGGGATTGGGGATGCCTGTGACAGAGCTATTATCATCTCTCCATGTATCCACAGGAAATCCGAATGTAGCCCCAAGATCGAGCCCGATCATAAACCCGCCATATCTTTTGCTATTTGGAGAAACTGTCGTAGCAATAAACTTATTCCCTACAGCCAGATCATACATCACATAACCGCGATAGTAATCCTGATCCTGCCGGGGCAAAACAGGTTCATTACTGGAAAAATATATTGGGATTTGCCGAGATGTGTTGTCAATCCCAACGTACATCAAACCGCCACCAAAACCGGCGATCACGGATAGAAAGTATTTCTGCGTCTGATAGATCGAATAACCAACTTTAATGAGAGCGCCTCCATTGGCAAAACGCACATTGCCAGAATCTGCCTCCATATCCTGAACCATCATACCGAAAGCACCAAAACCTACCAATAGGCGATGCAATTCTGCATATCCTTCTGCTCCCGCAGTAATACCCGTGTTGTTCCATTTTAGCGAAGACCCAAATACCTCGGGACTTTGGAGGTGATTGACCAAATCAGAAGGATTAATCCATGCCGGACCGGTAAAGAAATGACCATATCCACCGCTATAACTGATCATTTGATCTTTAGAAGTCGCCTGGACCACAGGAGATGTCTGAGCCGATGGAGTAGCTGTTGAATCAATAGGCGATTGGGCCTGCAATCCAAGGCTAAAAATAAAGAAACCCAATAAGGTTATAAGTGTCTGTTTCATATGTTCTGTAAAATTGTGAATCATCGTGCAGCAAAGATAATCACTGTTTATGCTCTTTTCGCTCCAGCACCCATGAATTTTGTACGCTGAATAATAGCCATTTATCTAAAAAATCGAAAGAGTATGTATCTTCTGCCTTCGCTTTAGAACTAATTGAAAACAAATCCCATGACCCCTACGCGCAAGCTAGCTGCTATTATGTTCACGGATATCGTCGGATATACCGCCTTGATGGGGAAGGATGAGAAACTCGCTTTTCAGGTACTGCATGACAATCGTCAACTACAGAAACCTCTTATCGCATCCCATGGAGGCACCTATATCAAAGAACTCGGCGATGGTACACTTGCAAGCTTTTCTACTGTCGTAGATGCTGTCAATTGTGCATGCCTGATGATCAAAGGGGCTGAAGCCATCAATGGATTGGATTTGCGAATTGGGATCCACTTGGGTGATGTTATTTTTCAGGATGGCGATGTCTTTGGAGATAGCGTCAATATCGCTGCGAGACTCCAATCGCTGGCACCTATAAATACCATTTGGATATCAGAATCTGTTCAAAAGAATCTTACCAACAAACAAGGCATCATTTCCACTTATGTCCGTGAAGAAAAACTAAAAAATGTCGAAGAACCGGTACAGATTTTCGAAGTAGATATCAATAGCTTTCACGAAGCGCCTGTTGTCCACACTTCAAATCCACTTTCTCAAAAGTCTAATGTCGCTACCGATAAACGCAAACCAGGTTTTAAAAAACTATTGCTGTGGAGTATTCCCATTTTTGTTTTGGCAGCCTGTGGATTTTTATTTATTCCTAATTTTCTCAAAAAACAAAAGGCTCGCACGGAGATTATTCCAACGATTGAACAGTTAGTAGAAAGTAACTTCCGCCCTCCTGTAGAAGCTTTTCTGTTGGCTACCGAAGCACAAAAATATATTCCCAATGATTCCGCGTTGATCAAATTATGGCCCTTCGTTGCTACCCGATTGACCTTTGATACCGAACCAAGTGGCGCAGAAGTTTATTGGAAAGATTACACGAATCATGATGACCCCTGGAGGCTTATTGGCACCACTCCACTAAACGATGTTCGAATTCCAATGACGTTTATTCGGATGGAAATAAGGAAAGAAAACTTTAAGACCCTTACCTATGCAGATCGTCTGACACGAAACAAAGCAACGCTTCCTTTTAGTCCTTTAAAGCTGGATTCTATTGGAAGTTATCCGGATGAGATGGTGAGGATACCAAGCGGAACTACGATTATGAGTATCGTAGGATTAGAAAAACATGGCCCGAAAGAGGTTAATTCTTTTTTCATTGATAAAAACGAAGTAACCAATAAGGCATATAAAGCATTTATGGATGCAGGAGGATATATAAATAAGGCTTTCTGGAAACATGAATTCTTTGATGGACGAAACATCATCACGTTTGAGGAAGCCAGTGCTAAATTTAAAGATCCCACAGGACAGACAGGGCCATCTACCTGGGAGGCGGGATCCTATCCCAATGGAAAAGAAGATCATCCAGTGACCGGTATATCATGGTACGAAGCATCGGCGTATGCGGTTTATGCCGACAAACAATTGCCCACTGTTTTCCATTGGAGTTTGGTGGCGGCTACTTCACAAACAGAGTTTATTGCTTCACTCAGCAATCTTGCGAGTACCGGAACAGTTCCTGTTGGGACGCTACCGGGATACAGCACATTTGGTATCTACGACATGGCAGGAAACGCACGAGAATGGTGTGTGAATGATAATGGACAAAATAACAAACATTATATTTTAGGTGGTGGATGGAGCGATCCAACATATTCCTTTAATGATAGTTATATGCAGTCAGCTTTCAATCGAGATAAGTCTAATGGTTTAAGATGTATGAAGTTGTTGCCGGGAGATACATCCTTTGTTGCTTTATCGGCCCCTCTTAAGGCTGACTTTCGCGATTACACACAAGAAAAACCGGTGGACGACTTGACTTTTGCTCAAATTGAAAGTCAGTTTACCTACGACAAAACAGATTTGAAAAGTAAAATCGAACAAACATTCGACCGAGAGTTTTGGACTGTCGAGAAAATAAGTTTTGATGCGGCCTATGGCAATGAGCGAATGGAAGCCTATCTGTATATTCCGAAAGGCTTTACGGCTCCTTACCAACCCATTATATTTTTTCCAGGATCAGGGGATATTTTTTCAACCAAATATGATCCCGACAGAGTCGACTTCGCATTAGATTTTATTTTGAAAAATGGAAGGGCTTTTGTGTACCCTATTTACAAAGGAACTCATGAGCGGCACGATGCATTAAACTCTGATCTACCTGAAACTACTGTATTCTACAAAGATCATGTCATCATGTGGGTCAAAGACATTGGTCGAACGCTCGATTATCTTGAGACCCGAAAGGACATTCAAAATGACAAAGTGGGCTTTCTGGGCTGGAGCTGGGGAGGCTATATGGGAGGTATTGTTCCTGCTATTGAAAAAAGAATCAAGGCCATCGTACTCAATGTAGGTGGAATGGTCATGACTCCTTCGCTGCCAGCTTCAGATCAAATAAATTTCTTGCCACGCATCACACAGCCTGTCCTGATGCTCAATGGAAAACATGATATGTACTTTCCTGTGGAAACTTCACAGAAACCCATGTTTAATTTTCTTGGGACACCCGCTGATCATAAGAAAATGATTCTGTATGAATCCGGGCATCTCGTTCCGAGAACTGATTTTATAAAGGAAACCCTTGCCTGGTATGATAAATACCTCGACTCTCCAAACAACCAAAAAATCAAATCGTCTGATTCAAATTAGTCCACTTTTACGCATTAAGGCTCAAAGAGTCCGTATCTTTTGCTCTTTATTGTAATCTACAACCATACCATCCTGAATATCAATGAAATCTAAATCAATTGCCGGCGGATCTATTGAAGAAATTCAATCTGCTTTAGCTGATAGCACCGCTGATGGATTCGCCCCTACCCTGGCAATAGTCTTCATCTCTATTAAGCAAGACCGAAAAGCGATTTGTTCACTTTTTCAAGACAATAACATCGATGTGATCGGCGCTACCTCCTCCGGCGAGTTTATCAATGGGCATCAATCACTGGGCGAAACAGTCATTATGCTTTTTAATATTCCAAAAGAGGAATACACCATACTGTTTGAAGATATTGGTGAAAGAGATTTGGGCGAAGCCTCAACTCAATTAGCCAAGGACGCTTTGAAAAAATTTGAAAAACCCGCTTTTATTCTTTTGAGCACCGGCTTATCTGAAAAAGGTGTTTTTTTGAAAGGCGAAACATTGATTCGAAGTATTGAGGCAACGGTAGGCTCCCATGTCAATATGTTTGGCGGCATGGCCGGAGATGATATTACATTTACGGGCACCTATGTGTTTACAAAAGACAGGTCTACAGACTATGGGATAGCCACGTTGGTATTGGATGAAAACAAAATCGATCTCTATGGCATGGCTATTTCCGGATGGAAACCGCTGGGTGTATTCAGGACTATTACGAAAAGCAGTGGCAACGAAATATATACCATCGATGATCAGCCCGCCATTGATTTATACCTGCGCTTTCTAGGCAAAGAAGGTAGTTCCAAAAGTAATCAAATTGCTTTTTTTGAAAATGTTGGCATCCATTATCCACTTCAAGTTGAACGCGATGGTCGGGAACCGATGATGGTTGGACCGATTGGATATGACAGTGAAAAAGATGCACTGATATGCGAGTCAGAAGTGGCACAAGGGTCAAAATTTCGATTCTCAACACCACCCGATTTCGATATCTGTGAAACGATTAAAGAAAATGCGCTGGCGTTAAAAAATGAAAAGAAGGTGGAGGCCGATGCGCTGCTGATATTTTCCTGTGCCGGCAGATTAAATGCGTTGGGACCCTTAGCACAAGAAGAAAATGAAGGACTGGTGGAGGTATGGAAAGTCCCTATGGCCGGCTTCTATACCTATGGTGAATATGGAAGGGACTTACATGGCAAACATGAATTTCATAGTACGACGTGTAGTTGGGTCGCTATTAAAGAAAAAGCGTGAAGCACGGAGCATAGGGCATAGGATAAACAATTCATCACTAAACCGATTACTTCCACAAATGAAAGCAAAATCAATCAAAGGAAAATCAACGGAGGAAATTAGCGCGGCATTATCCGAAAGCATGGTCGACGGATACAAACCAACAATGGCCTTTGTATTCCTAACTGATGTAGCAGAAATTGATTCACTTTCTACCATTCTGGATGCCGAAGGAATTACCTTTTTCGGTGCCAGTACGGCTCAAAAATTCACGGAAGATGGATTAGATAATGATGACAGTATTGTTGTCTTATTACTGGATATGAACCCGGCTCATTTTAGTATCATATTAAAAGATTATAAGGAAATATCTCCCGTTGAGGCAGCGAAGTCTGTTGCCAAAGCCGGATTGGCAACATTCAAAGATCCGGGCTTCATCATTTCAGCTATTGATGACAAGCTTTCGGGAGAAGAATTGATCGCCGGTTTTACTGACATTGCAGGAAAGGACGTAACGGTTATGGGCGGTGCTGCCGGTATCCCAACAGATTTTTCTGGAGTTTTATTTACGAATGCCGCATTCAGTACAAAAGGCATTATCGCACTCATCATTGACCAGGATAAAATCCTAATGAATGGTATGGCTGTTTCAGGCTGGAAACCTGTAGGCACAGAGAAAAAGATCACAAAATGCGACGGACCATGGATATACACAATTGATGATGTCCCAGCGGTAGATCTGATACAAAAGTTTTTGGGTGCAGACATTTTTTCTAACAGGAGCAATGCCACAGGCCTGCTGCCCTCTGATCTGGGGTATCCCTTGCAGTTTCAACGAGAACCAGGAAATTTTTTAATGCGCCCCATTTTGCTTTGGAACACTACAAATAAATCAGTTATGGTGAGTGGAAATGTAAATGAAGGCGAAACATTTCGCTTTTCCATGCCACCGGATTTTGATGTGATCGATAAAGTAATAGACAGCACAAAAAAGATAAAAGAGGAAGCGATGCCTGATGTAGATGCGCTGATTACATTTTCATGTGTAGGAAGATTAGGTTCATTTGGCCCTATGGTTTCTACAGAAATAGAAGGACTGGCATCTGCATGGAATAAACCAATGATAGGCTTTTTCTCTCTAGGAGAATTTGGTAAACTGGAGAATGGTTCATGTGAATTTCATGGCACAACGGTAAGCTGGGTGGCCTTAAAAGAAAAATAAATGAACCAACGATTACAACTGATATTGGATTTTATTCAGCAAAATGAAAACCTATCTGCTGAAAAAAAGGAAGAGCTAATCAAAGCTGTTAAAAAGGTTGAAAGCGACCTGACCATCGCTGAATTCAAGCTGGATCGAACAGAAAAGGTCAAGCGTACGACCGCTATCTTACTCGAGGAAACGATTGAAGAACTCGAGCAAAAGAGAAAATCCATTGAAGCGCAAAACAAAGAGCTTGAAATCGAATCTGCGCTGGAACGTGTGCGAACCATGGCGATGGGCATGCGCAAATCTGAGGATCTGTTGGAGATATGTGAAATCATCTTCACCGAGCTTCGCAATATGTCCTTTGATGCGTTGCGAAATACCATGATCAACATCTATGATGATGAGCATCGCACCTTTCTAAATTATGATTATTCAGGATTTGCCGGAAAAATCATCACTTCTCACACGTATGATGCCAATCCCGGCATAACCGAACATTTACAACAGATCAGAAGTTCTAAAGAAGCATTCTCTGAAACCATTTTTGGCGGAAAAGAGCTGGAGACATGGCTTACTTACCGAATTCAAATAGGTGATAATGTAGATCCTCAAGATAAGCATGCTGAGGCGATGTACTATTACTTCTTCTCTATTGGTGTTGGTGCTCTCGGCATATCTACATACCGTCCAATAAGTGATGAGCGAAAAAATAGCCTCAAACGTTTTAGAAATATATTTGAACTGGCCTACCGCCGGTATACCGATATATCCAAAGCTGAAGCCCAGGCACGTGAAGCACAGATCGAAGCAGCGATGGAGCGTGTGCGCGCCAAAGCCATGGCGATGCATAGCTCAGAAGATCTCGCGATCACGATTGATTCCTTTTTTACAGAGTTGAATGCATTGGATGTTACACCCCGTAGATGCGGCGTGGGTATCATTGACAAAGAAACCCGTCTGGTGCATCTCACCGCCACCACAGCGACTCATGAAAGTGACCGCAGATCAGTTGATGGCCACTTAAAACTGGCTGGACATCCTGTGCTCGATAAGATCTTCGAGAGTTGGTTGGTCCAGGAAGAATATCATCCTGTCCTGGTTGGTAACGAGATCCTGGACTATTATAAAGTTATGAATCCTCAGGTGACCTTTCCTGATTTTGCCAGCGATGAAACACAATATGGGTATTACTTTTATTTCAAAGAAGGTGGTGTTTTTGCATGGACTGACAAAGCTCTTGGCGAACACGATTTACAAATTTTCAGACGATTCACCTCCGTACTCAGCCTGACGCATCGTCGTTACATGGATCTGAAAGAAGCAGAATTTCAGGCAAAGGAAGCCATCAAACAAGCTTCACTGGATAGAGTACGCGGACAGATCGCGAGTATGCGTTCTAAAAATGATTTACAACAAATCACTCCTCTTATTTGGAATGAGCTTCAGATCCTTGGTATTCCCTTCTCTCGCTGTGGCGTTTTCATAATAGATGAAAAGCTCGCGAAAGTTCAAATTTTTCTTTCCGCATCAGATGGACATTCACTCGCGATGATGACGATGCCTTTTGATGCAAATCCATTGACCGCTGACGCGGTGTCGCATTGGAAAAAGAATACAACCTTTACCGCCCATTGGAACAAAACACAATTTGTCGAATGGATGCAATCGCTTGTAGATCAAGGGCACATCCATGATGCTGCGACTTATCAAGGCACGGCATTGCCTCCCGAATCATTATACCTTCACTTTGTTCCTTTCACGCAAGGCATGCTCTACGTAGGCTGTAGTGAAGCTCTGAACAAAGAGGAAATCGATCTTGTAAAATCATTGGCCGAAGCATTCGCTATGGCCTATGCACGTTACGATGACTTTACTAAACTGGAGTTAGCTAAGCAAAATATAGAGTCCACATTAGCTGAACTTAAATCCACTCAGTCCCAATTGATACAATCCGAAAAGATGGCTTCGCTTGGAGAACTCACAGCTGGTATAGCGCATGAGATTCAAAATCCATTAAACTTTGTCAACAATTTCTCTGAAGTCAGCCATGAACTAATAGATGAAATGAAGGAGGAATTGGATTTGGGCAATTACAAAGAGGCCAAAGAAATAGCCGAAGATGTCAAACAAAATCTTGAAAAAATAAGGCATCATGGTAAACGTGCAGATGGGATTGTAAAAGGTATGCTTCAGCATAGTCGAAAAGAATCAGGTAAAAAGGAACCTACTGATATCAATGCCCTGGCTGATGAGTACTTACGGTTGGCTTATCATGGTTTACGCGCTAAAGACAAATCTTTTAATGCAGAGCTGGTGACCCATTTTGATAAGGACATTGGAGTAGTAAACATTATCGCCCAAGATATTGGCCGGGTGATTTTGAATCTTATCACCAATGCTTTTCATGCAGTGAATGAGAAAAAGCATAAAGCAAAAGATGGTTTCAAACCTATTGTGATAGTGGAGACTAAGAAATTAGAAAATAGTGTGCGGATTGTTGTCAGCGATAACGGCTTAGGCATTCCGGAAAATGTAATAAGCAAAGTTTTTCAACCTTTCTTCACTACGAAGCCCACTGGTCAGGGTACTGGCCTAGGCCTTTCATTGGCTTACGATATTGTGAAAGCACATAGTGGTGAACTAACTGTTGAAACCAAGCCTGGCGAAGGAACAACATTCACCGTTAAGCTGCCACACTAGTAGGAATGATAAATTAAAAGCTATGCGCTATTATCAACATAACATACATTGGTTTTTTATATTTATCATGGTCTCATTGGTTTCTGGATTATCAGCGCAAAAACCCAAAATCGCTTTTGAAAAATATGGCGCAGCAGAAGGTCTGCCCGAAGAATATGTAATCGGTGAGATACAGGACCAAAAAGGATTTATCTGGTGTACTACGCAAAATGGTCTTGTCAAATTCGATGGCTATAACTTTAAAATATATAGTTATTCAGGAGATAAAAATGATTCTACATCACTTCATTTACAGAATTTGATGGGAGGATTATTACTAGGCAAAGACGGAAAAATATGGGTTGGCTCCGTATCGGAGTCAATTTCTTTTGGTTTTGCCTCATTCAATCCCAAAACTGAAAATTTCAAAAACTATGAAAACTATCAAGCAGCAGAGCAAAATCGACGGATTATCGCAAGCATAATACTTATAGAAGACAAAAATGGCCACTTATGGTATGAACAAAAATTTGTGTTTAACCCTAAGAATAGACTTTGTTTACTAAACCCTGCCACCGGAATCAGCAAGACTTACCCTCACCATCTGAAATACTCATACGATGGATGGACTTTTAATGCGATCACTGAAGCAGCAAGTAGTATTTGGTTATTGGACGAGCATAACAATCTGCTTAAACATAACGCAGATAGAGACAGCTTTGAAATGATACTCCAATCAGGTATGCATCCTTTCTTTGCGCATGAGTCTGACACGATAAGAACGATGACCAAGGGCAAACACAACAAACTTTTATTGGTGGGCGATAAAGGTCTCTACATTTTTGATGCTGCCAGCGAAAAAGTAATTGATAGCTATCCCAACACAAAGGACCTCACGACTATACAAGGAGATAGCCATGAGGATTATGCGATTGAAGATAGCAGTGGATTCTATTGGCTTTTCCAAAAAGGAAGTTTCATCTCTATCATAAACCCGCACTCGAATACCATTCAAGAGTTTCAATATGGACAAGGTGCGTTGCAATTCGAAAATGGTCCTGAACAAATAAAGAATTTTTTTCATTGCTTCCATAGCAATGAGGAAATGTGGCTCCAGATAAAAGATTACGAAGCAAATAAAATTTATTTTCTCCACTACGATTATAGTTCAAAATCTTTTGAACTCTATCCTCCGAATTTCAATTTGCCCGATAACCCGCTACCTGAAAGATCTGGCTGGATAAAATTAATGATCGATCAAGCTGGCTTACTTTGGTTAGGTACAAGAAGCGGATTATACAAAGAAACGCCTAAAGCACAGCAGATCGATCTTTTTCAGCATCGCAAGGAAGACCCTTTTAGTTTACCATCGGATACGATAAACGTCATCTATGAAGATTCCAAACAAAGGCTTTGGATTGGCACGAACAATGGACTCGCTTTATACCAATATGATAAAGATAATTTTCAGATCTTTCGCCATAACCCTCAAAACAATAATTCAATTAGCACCAGTAGAATCAAGACGATTATCGAAGATGGCAACGGAAATATATGGATAGGCACAAGTAATGGATTAAATCTATTGAAAGAGTCATCCGGCACATTTGAAAGACACTTTTTTAACGAAAAAGAAATTCAAAGTATTCAATATTTGTTGACGGATACAAAAAACCGTCTTTGGGTTTCTATCTATGAAAATGGAGTGTATGTTTTAGACCCAACGACAAAAAATGTTTTATTTTCTTTTTCTTCAGAAAACAAAACGTCCAGATCATTAAGCAAGAATATAATAACGCGGATATATGAGGATTCGAAGGGATTCTTTTGGCTAGGAAATGGTTATTATGACTTAGCATCTGGATTATACCAATACAACGAACAGCAGGATACGATCATTCATTTCCTTCCAACTGTTAATGATAGCTCATCCATTATGAGTTCGACGATTAGATTCATTGTTGAGAGCGCAGACAATCGGCTGTTGTGGGTTGGAAGTAACGAGGGTATAAGCTATTACAATTACGATACGCATGACTTCACTAATTTCAGAGATCCGCTTATTAGTTCTGCCACCAGCTTTGCAATGGATCCTCATGGCAATCTGTGGATAGGAACCTATGCGAGTAGTGGGCTTATATTTATTAATACGGATTCAAACACCCTTACACCCTACGGTGAAAAAGATGGCTTGTTGTTTAATAACATCTCTGGGGGCGGAGGTAAGCGAGAACTTATTACTGATGAATTTGGCAACATTTGGCTACCTACGCAAAGGGGCTTATCTGTTTTCAATCCTACCACTAAAGCCTTTACAAATTATTTTAAAAAAGACGGATTTCAACCCTATGCACCATTCTATTGCAATACCAAAGCCCGCAATGGAGATGTATGGATCGGAGGAATACATGGTGTCAATAGAATCGTCCCTTCAAAACTTCAAATAAAAGATTCCTCAGCAGTCGCTGTGGTACTTACCAGGATAAACATTAATGACTCAACCTACACAAAGCCAGATGGTGTCATTTTTAAAGAATCTGTACCCTATACAAAAGAGATTACACTAAAGTACTGGCAAAAAGATTTGAGCTTTGAATTCGTTGGTCTTCACTTCACACGATCAGAAGACAATACGTATTCCTGGAAGCTGGAAAATTACAATACAACGTGGTCCGAACCCATAAAATTTACTGCTGCTCAACCAAGAGTAGCGACCTATACCAACATATCTCCCGGCACCTATACATTTATGGTAAAGGCTGCTAATGCTGATGGGATTTGGACCGAAGAAGCTGCATCCATTAAGCTCATTATCCTACCACCATGGTGGAAAACGAACTGGGCCTATTTGTCCTATGTACTGCTCTTCCTTTTTGGATTGCGCCTATTCAGCAAAATGAGGGAGAAAAAACTCCAGGCTGAAAAAAGCAAATTGGAGGAAATTGTAGTTGAACGCACCAACAGCCTAACCACTACGCTTGAGAATCTTAAGTCTACGCAATCCCAGCTAATCCAATCCGAAAAGATGGCTTCTCTGGGTGAACTCACGGCCGGTATCGCCCATGAGATTCAAAACCCATTAAACTTTGTAAACAATTTTTCAGAGATCAGTGGTGAAATGATGGATGAAATGAATGATGAAATTGATAAAGGTGATATTGAAGAAGTAAAATTTATAGCAAAAGACATCAAAATAAATCTTGAAAAGATAAACCACCACGGCAAGCGAGCTGATGCAATCGTAAAAGGCATGCTTCAACATAGTCGAACCAGCAGTGGCGTAAAAGAACTTACAGACCTCAATGCATTAGCCGATGAATATCTGCGTCTCGCCTATCATGGGATTCGCGCCAAAGACAAAAGCTTTAATGCTGCTTTCAGTCTTGAAACAGATCCCGATCTTCCAAAAGTCAATGTCGCAACACAGGATATTGGTCGCGTTCTACTCAACCTGATCAACAATGCCTTTTACGCCGTGTCCGCCAAAGCTTCAGCGACGGCGGATGTTTCTGCCCCTAAATCCCCCACTTATTTTACCCATACATCGACAGCTCATTTTACCCCTAAATCCCCCAAAGGGGACTTGCTTAATGCGCCCCGTGACTTGTCTTCCCCTAAAGGGGACTTACCATACATACCAACAGTAACAGTAAAAACAAAACTCTTAAAGTCCCCTTCAGGGGATTTAGGGGCAAAAGGGGGTTTGGGGCATGTTGAAATCTCCGTCTCCGACAACGGCCCAGGCATCCCACAAAACATATTAGATAAAATATTCCAACCCTTCTTCACGACAAAACCCACAGGCCAGGGAACTGGCTTGGGCCTTTCATTGGCTTATGATATTGTCAAAGCACATGGTGGGGAGATAACTGTTGATACAGAAGAAGGAATTGGCAGCACCTTCATCATTCGCCTTGAAACAAACAAATAATCTTATTTACAAATACATGCAAACTCAAATTACAAAAATTGTTTTCATCCTTGCCTTCTCATTACCATGCCTTTATGCATCCGGCCAAAGCAACTTACCACAAGACTCTATCGTGTATTATTTAAATCAATATGCGGATGGAACCATTGATGATTCCAGCCTATTGAAAAAAATATTAACAAGACCTGAATCGTTTGATCCCAGCCTACTCATCAAGGAATCATATCAAACGGCAATGGGAAGAATAAAAGCAAATATTCCTATTGACAAGTATTTTTATCTTTTTCATTATTTCATGGGTAATGCCTGTTATGCAAGTTCCAACGACACCGAATATGATTATGCAATAGATTATGGCGTAACTTTTATTGACGCATTTAAAAAATTAAACCGGAATCAATTTCAGAACTTTACATTCCTAGAAGGATTACGGGATCTCAGGGTACCTTATAGAAATAGCCCAAGAATTTATGAAGGAATTGAACTCTACTCCAATCTCGCACCTTTCTTCCAGGAGAAAAAAGATTCAGCCGCTCTTTCAATCACTTATAATGTATTAGCTTCCTTCTACAATACGATTGGCTTATTGGATAAGGCCGTATACTTTCAGCTAAAATCAATCGATTACCTGGACGACAACATATATCCGATAGACACCAGTATTTTTGGTTATGGCGCTCCCCCGAATATTGGCTTGTTGGGAAAAATAAATCGCAAATCGGTATTAGGGAAATACCTAACAGATTTTGGCAGGTATACAGAAGCGCTTAACCAACTCAATCAAATAACGCCCTTACTGAAAAATGATGAGCTTGATGTAAGGATGACCGAGTCCTCCTTCAGGTACTTACAATTGGCCAGAGCACACATAGGACTGGCATCAGATAGTGCAAATTATTATCTTGATCTGATGCGTAAGGAAATAAAACACAGAACCGAAATTTTCGTGTATGCACACTATTACATGGAAAAAGCAAATGGATTTTATACCACTGGAAATCTGGATTCAGCTGAAGCAAACATTCTAAAGTGCAAACAAATTATAGTAGATCATAATCTACGATTAACTAATATCATGGGGGCCCTTACGCCGGAATACTACCACGCCCTTATCCTGGTAAAGCAAAATAGAATTAAACCTGCCATTTCAGGCCTCAATTCGGAAATCAGCATATTGCGTGAATTGAACTTGCGCAATGAATCCCTGACAGAAATAAAACTACTTGCTGAGCTGTACAAGCTAGACAAGGATTTTAGTAATGCCACAAACACCTATGAAGAATTCAACATTCTTAAAAACGAAGTGATTGAGGAAGAACGAAAGAATCGGACCATTAGTTTTGAAATTGAAAAGCGAATTGCAGAAAATGAAAAAGCAGTGCAGTTACTTGAAAGCCAAAACCAGTACAACAAGAAAAAACAATATTACCTGCTGGGAATCTTGGCATTAACTGCCCTACTGGCACTTGGCTTAATCACAAGGAATAGATACAGGCAAAAAGTTCATCAGAAACTGATACAAAAAAATAGTGAAATCGAATCAGCGATCAACAAACTACAAGCCACCCAATCACAACTCATCCAATCCGAAAAAATGGCGTCGCTCGGAGAACTGACTGCAGGCATTGCCCACGAAATCCAAAACCCATTAAATTTTGTCAATAACTTTTCAGAGATCAATACCGAACTGATCGACGAACTAAATGAAGCCGCAGCACATGGAAATCTGGATGAAGTCATCGCACTGGCAAAGAATATTAAAGAGAATGAAGAGAAAACTGTGCACCATGGCAAGCGCGCTGATGCAATCGTTAAAAGCATGTTACAGCACTCCAGATCAGGCAGCGATGAAAAGGAATCTACTGATATAAACGCCCTCGCTGATGAATATCTTCGTCTAGCCTATCATGGACTTCGCGCTAAGAACAAATCCTTTAATGCCAAACTGGAAACTGACTTTGATCTATCTATAGGCTCAATTAACGTCATTCAACAAGATATGGGCAGAGTCATTCTAAACCTAATTACAAATGCTTTCCATGCTGTTGTAGACAAGCAACAATTGGGCATACCAAACTATGAAGCATGTGTCTCCGTAAAAACAAGGAACATCAAAACCGAAGGCAACTACTCCATCATGGAGATTGCTGTTAGCGATAATGGAAACGGTATACCCCCGACGGTGATGAACAAAATCTTCCAGCCCTTTTTCACTACGAAACCTACCGGGCAAGGCACAGGCTTAGGTCTTTCGATGGCCTATGACATTGTAAAATCCCATGGTGGCGAATTGACTGTTGACACAAAAGAAGGAGAAGGAACTACATTTATCATTTCGATACCGGCATAATTAAGACCCCATGACAATAAGCAAACAACTTGAATCAGAAATTCTTCAGTTTCTCGAAAGTTATTGGAACAAATACATTGAAGGCGATATCGCCACCTGGTCTTCCTACATCGCGGATGATTATAGGAACATCGGCACCAATGAAGAGGAGGTGTGGCAAAATAAAAAGGAAATTATAGCCTATTCCTTATCGATGATCGATCAGATCACCGGGAATCTAATTCTAAAGAATAAAAAGACCCAGATTTATGCCCTGGATCCATATGTCCTTGCACATGAGTTTGCCGATATGTTCATCAAAGTCGAAAACGAATGGGTTTTCTATGCCAAGCTTCGTTTGTCTTCCATCATGCAGAAATCAGTCAATGGATGGCTGATGCTGCATCAACATGGATCGTTCCCTGATGCCAAAACAGATAATGGGGAATTTCTTGCCTTTGAAAATATCTCCCGCGAAAATTCAGAACTCCGAGATGCGATAAAGAGACGTACTGCGGAATTGGAAATAAAGAATCGCGAACTGGAAATTGAAGCTGCTCTTGATCGTGTCAGAGCCAGATCCATGGCCATGCACAAAAGTGAAGAACTCGCTGAGACAGCTTACCTTCTATTTCAGGAATTCAGGTCATTAGAAAACACCTCAGGGCAGGCATCCATCGGCATCATGAATGAAGCTGAAGGAAACATGGAATTATGGCTTACCGTACATGGCAATCAAATGAACCGTAGCCTCGATGTGCCCCTGGATGAACCCATCGTTATTCAAAAATTATATAAAGGCTGGAAAGCAGGTGAGAGGTCGATGGTCATAGATCTGAACAAAAAGGACCTGGAAGAATACAACAAATTCAGAAACAGTTTAAGTGAGGTAAACTTTAAAGCAAAAGAAGTTGAAAACCGGCGAGTTATTCAAGTTGCGTTCTTTTCACACGGAATAATATCGCTGGCCTCTCCGGAACCGAATTCAGACAGTTCAATTCACCTCTTATCCAGATTCGCGAATGTGTTTGAACACAATTACCGTCGCTTTCTGGATCTGCAAAAAGCAGAAGCACAAGCCCGGGAAGCGCAAATAGAACTAGCGCTTGAAAAAGTCCGAGCACGGACTATGGCGATGCATAAAAGTGATGAACTGCATGATGTCGCAAAGGTTTTATTTCAGCAACTAAGAGACTTTGGGGGGGATTTATGGGGCTCAGGCATCGGACTTTGCACCTCTAAAAGTGAAGAAGATTCATTTTGGTTTGTTAATGAAAAAGGGATTCTCCCAACGGTGTCCATCCCACATACAGAAGATCCGACACACCGAAAACTCTTTGAAGGTTGGCAAAACAATGAATCACTTGTTGTTGATACCAGAGATGGAAAAGAACTTACGTCTCATTATACGTATATGCTGTCGCTTCCATCTGTAAAAGGATTTTTTCAGGGAATACTTGATGCCGGATTATCTTTTCCGACATGGCAAAGATGGCATGCGGCAAATTTTTCCAATGGATATCTACTTCTGATTACAACATCACCCTATGCGCATGAAGAACTGCTTGTACGCTTTGCCAAAGTTTTCGAACAGGCCTATATCCGCTTTCTTGACTTGCAAAAAGCTGAAGTACAGGCCAGAGAAGCGCAAATAGAAGCAGCGTTGGAAAAAGTGCGTTCACGTTCGCTATCCATGCATAAGAGTGAGGAATTGGGAGAAATCATTACGGTGGTAGTAGAGAAGTTAAAGGAACTCGACTTCTATGTTGATGACGGCATCGCCTTAATCACTTTTACACCGGGAACAAAAGATTTGACAGAATGGATGACCAACCCTGGTTTCACCGCAGCCACTAATTTCTTTATTCAGCACTTTGACAACCCTGTCCTGAATAACATGTGGTCCGCAATAGAAAATGGAGAGGAGTTTGTATTTAAAAGATTTACTTCTGAAGATAGCAAGTCTTTCCATGAGCACATTTTTAAATATTCCGATTTCAAAGACATCGCACTAGAGATAAAAGATTATTGTTTGGCAGCATCCAATTATGCCACATCCACTGCCTTGCAAAAAAATACGGCCATATTTATTAATGACTATTCGGGCAAAGACTTGACTTTAGATGAAATCAGCATACTGAAACGCTTTGCAAGAGTTTTTGAACAGGCGTATATCCGTTTTATGGATATAAAAAAATCAGAAGAGCAGGCAAGAGAAGCACAGATAGAGGCGGCCTTAGAAAAAGTACGTTCCCGTTCCTTAGCCATGCACAGAAGTAATGAGTTAAACGAGGTGGTAGCCATTCTTTTCGAAAAACTAAAAGAGCTACAAATCCCTGCGACAGCAGTGGGCCTTGGCATATCTATAGAAGGCTCTAAAGATTTGGATGCTTATGTCTGTGGAGAGAATGAAGATGGCCTGGTGATCACTAATTACCGTCTTCCTTTTTTCGATAATATAATATCAAAAGATTTAATCAACACGCTTGAAAAGCAATTGGATTATTTTGTTGGCAAGTATTCAAAAGAAGAAAAAAATTCCTTTTATAAATATTTGTTTGAACACTCTGCAATTAAAGATGTGCCGGATGATATCAAGAACATGATATTTGAAAGCCCAACCTACACGATTTCTATGGTAGCGGTCAAAAATACAGTCTTTAACATCAATGATTTTGAAGGGAATGTTTTAGCTGAAAATGAAGTGGCCATTATTAAACGTTTTGCAAAAGTTTTTGAGCAGGCTTATATCCGTTTCATGGATATTAAAAAATCAGAAGAGCAGGCAAGAGAAGCACAGATAGAGGCGGCATTGGAAAGAGTCCGATCTCAGTCAATGGGTATGCAAACCAGTAAAGATCTCAGCCATGTCACTACAGCGATGTTTGAGCAACTGAGAATAATGGGTGGTGAATTATATGCAGCCGGCATCGTTTTCTGCGACAAACATGAAGGTCATGTGGAGCAGTGGCACAGCCTCCCGGAAGCAGGTATGCTTTCTCCTTTTATCGTACCAATTGATCTTGACTATATTCATCAATACCGATATGATCAATGGAAAAAAGGGGTCGAACTATTTTCAGTAGAGATTCCCGAAGATTTTATTGCACTGCATTTTGATACGCTGTTCCAACTTCCATCAGTACAAGTAGTATTGGAAGATTTTGTATCAAAAAATACGCCGATGCCTCAAATCCCTTCCTGGGAAATAGATTATGGTGCATCATTTAAGCATGGGTATATATTGATATCTGCATTAAAGCCTTTAGAGGACACCACCATACTTCCTCGTTTTGCTAAAGTATTTGAACAAACTTATACCAGGTACCTCGATCTGCAAAGAGCTGAAGAACAAGCCAGAGAAGCTGAAATAGAACTTGCTCTGGAACGAGTGAGATCTCAGGCTATGGCGATGCAAAAATCATCCGACCTGTTGGATATTGTTGTTACCATGCGGAATGAGTTTACAAGGCTGGGACATGAAGCACATTACTTCTGGCATATGATGTGGCTGCCTGAAAAATATGAAAAGGCCATGACTTCCGGCGACGGTACCAAAATTGGATTTGTGATGGAGCTTCCAAGGCATATCCATGGCGATATTCCATTGCTGGCAAAATGGGAAAAAAGCAAAAAGCCAACTGTAGTATATGCAATGAATATAGAAGAAGCACTTGATTATATACACAAAATGGTTTCGCTTGGCGATTTTAAGAATATAGATCCGCAAGCACCAAACGATGACGACATCCGGCATATTGGCGGACTCACTTTTGTAATGGCAAGAACAACCCATGGAGAAATCGGCTTCAGTTTACCGGGAGTTGTAGAGCAACCTCCAAAAGAAGATGTTGATATTCTGATTCGTTTTGCCGGAGCATTTGATATCGCTCATCGTCGCTTTCTTGACCTGCAAAAATCAGAAGCACAATCAAGAGAAGTAGAAATAGAACTGGCTCTTGAAAAAGTGCGAAGCCGATCGATGGGCATGCAAAAAAGTGATGAACTCCATGAAGTTATAAAGATTGTCTTTGAGCAACTCAAGCATTTAAAAATCAAGCTCGATCATGCAGGCTTTGTTGTTGACTATATACTAAAAGGTGATTGGCATTTTTGGATCGCTGATGAACAAGATATTCCTGCCAAAATCTCGCACCCCTATTTTGAATCTGTTTGGGCCAACCAATTTAATGATGCCAAAGAAAAGGGTGCAGACTTCTTTACCACGAATTTGAATTTTGAAGAAAAGAACAAATTTTATGAAGAGCTTCTCTCCCATGTTCCAGATGTACCGGAAACATCAAAAGAATTCTATTTAACGTGCCCTGGTCTTGCGGCAACAACTGTATTGTTTGATAATGTTTCGCTCTATATTGAAAACTTTGCGGGTACTCCCTATTCTGAAGAGGAGAACAAAATATTGATGCGATTTGGACGTGTCTTTAGACAAACTTATACCCGCTTTCTTGATCTAGAAAAAGCAGAAGCACAGGCGAGAGAATCAACTATTGAAGCTGCACTGGAAAAAGTAAGGAGCCGATCCTTGGCCATGCATAAAAGCAATGAACTTCACGAAGTCGTTTCAGTGGTTTCAGAGAAATTAAAAGATTTGGGCATTGTCGTGGAAGGTACTGTCATCTGTATACCAGACGAAGCCACAAAGGGCATTAAATTTTGGACCTTGATGGCTGATTACAAATTTCTAATGTCAGTTTCCGTACCGTATACCGACCATCCGATATTAAATGATTTTTGGTTAGCGAAAAAGGAAGGCGTTGATTATTACACCAAAACATGGTCTGTCGAATCTAAAAACGAATTTTGGAAATGGTCCTTTGAACATTCCGATTTTGCAAAACTTCCTCCTGAAAGAAAACAATGGCTCCTTGATCAAAAAGGATATGCTTGGTCCGTAGCACTAGCCAAAAATTCTTGCATTATCATCCCAAACCACCATGGTGAGATTCTATTAGAAAAAGAAGGCACAATATTAGTCCGCTTTGCCAATGTTTTTGAGCAAGCTTATATTCGATTTTTAGATTTACAGAAAGCAGAAGCACAAGCAAGGGAATCTGAAATAGAACTGGCCCTAGAAAGAGTTCGAGCCAGAACTATGGCGATGCAAAATAGTGATGAGCTGACCGAAGCCTCTCATTTATTAGATCAACAAGTCAGAGCTTTAGGCATAAAAACTTGGGGATGTGCTTTTAATATCTACCGTGAAAATGATTCCCTTGAATGGTTTGGCAACGAAGCAGGTGTCCTACCAACCTATACAATCCCGAGAGAAGGAATATTTAAAGAATATTATGATCTAGGCCTAAGTGGAGAATCGCTGGTGATCAAAGAATTTAAAGGCGAGGAATGTATAGCACACTATGAATATATGAGTACCCTTCCGGTCATCGGCGATGTGCTTCGACAATTAAAAGAAACTAATGGCTCCTTTCCTGATTTTCAAATTGATCATGTGGTCTACTTCAAATACGGGTATCTGCTATTTATTACTATAGATCAAGTCCCGGACTCTCATGAAATATTCAAGCGTTTTGCCAAAGTTTTTGAACAGACGTATACTCGCTTTCTGGATCTGCAAAAAGCAGAAGAACAGACAAGAGAAGGACAGATTGAATTAGGCCTGGAAAGAGTAAGAGCCAGAGCCATGGCCATGCAACATTCCGATGAATTAAAAGAACTGATTGGAACTGTATATGCCGAGCTGACCAAATTAAATCTTTCGTTGGATCGCTGCCTGATATGGATAATGAACGATGAAGATCATTCTACAAAACTTTGGATGGCCGGTGTAGAAGGTATTCCCACAAGCTTTTATGTTCCTTATCATGAACATCCACCTTACCTCGCCGTGGTAAAAGGATGGAAAGAAAGAAATACTAAATGGGCGTTTGACCTTGAAGGAAAAATTAAAAAAGACTGGGATGAATTTGTGTTCAGCAATACCGATATGAAGCACCTGCCCGAACCTGTAAAAAAAGGAATGCAGGCTTCGCAAAGAGCAATCATGTCAGGTTCGTTCCAGAAATTCGGCTGTTTGCAAACTGCCGGCCCTGCCCCTTTGACAGAAGAGCAGTATGAAGTATTAAATCGCTTTGCTAAAGTATTTGATTCAACCTATACCCGTTTTAATGATCTGCAAAAAGCAGAAGCACAAGCAAGAGAAGCCAAAATAGAAATGGCGTTGGAAAAAATACGTTCCCGTACGATGGCCATGCAGCATAGTGATGAATTGCCCGAAGCCGCTAATTTATTGTTCCTGGAAGTACAGGCCCTGGGCATTCCGGCATGGAGTGCAGGATATAATATTTTATCAGAAGATAAAAAATCTTGCAGTTGTATTATGAGTAGTGAGGGCCTCCTGCAAAAGCCATTTAAACTTCATTTAACCGGGGAAAATTCTTTTATAGAAATGTATGAATTTCTAAAGGGTGAAGAAAATTTTATGGTTCAGGAACTGGGAGGAAAGGAACTCGAACAACACTATGGTTATATGAAATCCTTTCCCGAATTAAAGGATACTTTTCAGCATGTCATCGATTCTGGTCTCAGCTTACCAACTTACCAGATCAATCACCTTATAAAATATACCCAGGGATTTCTCTTGTTCATCACCTATGAAAAAGTGACCGATGCACATGATATCTTTCAACGATTTGCCAAAGTTTTCGAGCAGACGTACACCCGCTTCCTTGATTTGCAAAGAGCAGAAGCACAAGCCAAAGAAGCGCAGATAGAAACTTCTTTAGAAAGAGTCCGAAGCAGAGCCATGGCGATGCATAGCAGTGCTGAATTACTGGATGCCGGATCTGTTCTTTATCAGGAGCTAAAAAAATTAGGCATTGAAAGCGTCTCTAGTGGATATGTTTTAGTGGATAATGAAAAGCATATAGATTGGAACTACATGTCAAGTCCTGCCGATGGATCTATTCTGCCGGTACCCGTGGGCATACCAAATGATCAAACAGATAACATGATCGCCATTCATAAAAGTTGGAACGCTCAAAAACCATACAATTTAATTGAGCTTAGTCCAGGGCAAACGATCATCCACCAAACCTTCATCGCAGAAAAAAGCCTGAACTTCCCGCTGACCGCTAAACAATTAATCGAAAAATCACCGGAAAAACTAAAGCTAAGCACATTCAACTTCAAACAAGGCTATCTTCTCATTGTTGGTGTGCATAATCTCATCGAGGAACAAGTTGAGATGATGCTTCGATTTACAAAAGTATTTGAACTCACTTATCGACGTTACCTTGATTTAGAACAAGCAGAAGAACAAACCAACAAAGCCAATATCGAAGTTGCCCTGGAGCGCGTTCGCGCCAGAGCGCTCGCCATGCAAGAACCGGAAGAACTCATTGAAGTAGCAGAAGTACTTCGTCATGAAATGGGTTTGCTGGGCATTGAAGAATTAGAAACGGCAAGTATCTACATTAATGATCCAAATTCCAATAAGACGGAATGCTGGTACGCTTTGAAAGATGTCAGAGAAAACGAAAGTAAACTAGTCAGTGATCATTTCGATTTAGATCTTTCTGAAACCTGGGTGGGTCGGGAAATGGTTAAGTTTTATCAATCAGATGATATCAAAACGGATATTGTCATGCAAGGCAAGAACAGGGTTGAATGGATAAGATATTGTGAAGAAAAATCTGTTCCCTTCAGAGGTTATTATGGGGAAGAAATTCCTGACCGAACCTATCATCTGTACAAGTTTTCAGACGGTGCTGTAGGGGCAGCATCTGCCGCTGACATATCTGATGAAAGTTGGGAACTGTTAAGACGTGCTGCATCTGTTTTCTCTCTCGCCTATTCTCGTTTCAAAGATTTAACACAGTCCAGAGAAGATTTAGTGAAACTTAAAGTTGAAAAGCAGCGAGCGGAAGAAGCACTTGCAGATTTGAAGGCGGCCCAATCACAATTGGTTCAATCAGAAAAGATGGCTTCTCTCGGAGAGCTCACTGCCGGTATTGCCCATGAAATTCAGAATCCACTCAATTTTGTCAATAACTTCTCTGAGGTCAGTGCAGAAATGATTGATGAGATGCGAGAAGAACTTACCCAGGATCACAGAGAAGATGCATTGGAAATAGCTGCCGATATCAAGCGAAATCTGGAGAAAATATTACATCATGGAAAGCGGGCTGATGATATCGTAAAAGGCATGCTTCAACATAGCCGAACAGGAACCGGTGTCAGTGAGCCAACCGATATCAATGCGCTTTGTGATGAGTACCTACGTCTCGCTTATCATGGTCTCCGTGCTAAAGACAAATCGTTTAATGCAAAGATGGAAACAGATTTTGATGACTCCATAAAGAAAGTAAAGGTTGTTCCCCAGGACATGGGAAGAGTTGTCCTTAATTTAATTACCAATGCCTTCTATACCATATCTGAAAAGAAAAAGTCCGGTCTTGAAAACTATGAACCAACAGTAACAATAACTACAAGAAAAGTAATGCCTCCAGATGGAAAGACAACAATAGAAATTGCCATTCAGGACAATGGAAATGGAATCCCTCCCTCTGTACTGGAAAAGATTTTCCAACCTTTTTTCACTACGAAACCCACAGGACAAGGAACTGGACTTGGCTTATCAATGACTTACGACATTGTAAAAGCTCATGGTGGTGAATTGAAGGTGGAGACGAAGGAAGGAGAAGGAACTAAGTTTATTATTTTGTTAGCGGTTTGATATGAGTCGTGCCGATGGCACTCGTGTGATCTGAGGCGGTATACTCCGGAATAAATTCCGGAGTTACAATACAGCGTCGAGCCTACGGCTCTAGCACTTGCGAAAAGCAGGTGTCTCAGGAATAGAAATAATGAGCATACATTTAAAAAGCAAAGACGATTTGTGTAAAGTAGATCAGAGCCATAGGCTCGACATCATTTTGTTACATCAGACTTCAGTCGGATGAAAACAAAGAGCCCTAGGCTCGATTCCATTTTGTAACAACGGACTTTAGTCCGATAAAAAACAAAGAGCCCTAGGCTCGACTCCATTTTGTAACAACGGACTTTAGTCCGATGTAAACAAATAGCCATCGGTAAGACACTATACTGTAACAACGGACTTTAGCCCGATGAAAAAAGAACAAAGAGCCCTAGGCTCTATTCCATTTTGTAACAACGGACTTTAGTCCGATGAAAAAAGAACAAATAGCTATCGGTAAGACACTATACTGTAACAACGGACTTTAGTCCGATAAAAACAAAGAGCCCTAGGCTCGATTCCATTTTGTAACAACGGACTTTAGTCCGATGAAAAAAGAACAAAGAGCCCTAGGCTCGACTCCATTTTGTAACAACGGACTTTAGTCCGATGTAAACAAATAGCCATCGGTATGACACGATACTGTGACAACGGACTTTAGTCCGACGAAAACAAAGAGCCGTAGGCTCGACTTCATTTTGTAACAACGGACTTCAGTCCGATGAACTAAAATAAACATGGCTAACACCTACCACCAGATCTACCTACAAACAGTCTTTGCAGTAAAACACCGCAATGCCGTACTACATAAATCCTGGCGGCCTAAGCTACAGGGGGTCATTGGCAACCTGATAAATGAAACTGGATGTAAAACTATCATCGTAAACGGTGTGGAAGACCATTTACATTGTTTTCTTGGCCTTCTGCCAAGGGTATCTGTTTCTGAACTGATGAAAACTGTAAAAGCAAAATCATCCAAATATATCAACGATCATTCACTTACACCCGAAAAATTCGAATGGCAAGTAGGTTATGGCGTATTTTCTTACCGACACAGAGATATTGACCAGATATATAAGTATATTCAAAACCAGGAAGAACATCATGCAAAACAAAACTTTAAAGATGAGTATCTTGCCTTATTAAAAGAGTTTGAAATTGGATACGATGAACATTATACTTTTCAAGAATTAATTTAGAATAACCAGGGATGAAACTCAATTGCCAATCAAATAGCACAATAAGGAAATTAATTTTACTTCTTTTCATTGGCCTCTACCATTTGGCAAACGCTCAAACCACCATCCAGGATAGTTTGCTTCAAGCACTAAGCCTTGCTAAAAATGATTCCTCCCGCTATAATATCCTTAAAAGCCTAGCTAGCCATTCCATCAGTAAATCAACGTCTAATGAATATAATGAACAGGCACTCCGTCTGGCTTATAAAAATGATAAGCTGATTGACGCTGCCCATCAACTGGATGATATTGGTTATTATCTAAACAAAGAAAATCAATACTCCAAAGCCTTGAAGTGTTACTATGAAGCCTTTGAAATTGCCGAGAATCCAGACAATGAAGGAAAATCATGGAAAAGAACAGATCAATCGAACCAACATTCCGTCCGACTTAATCTCCTTGCGGCTCTTCATCATAGCATGGGGCACATCTACCGCTCTACCGGAGATCACTACAAGGCCATCTATCATTATCAGGAAGCGAAGCGGTTCCTCGAAAAAGCCGGGCCTCAATATTTTTATACCGCCAATATGAACATTGGAAGAGTCTATTATGACCTACATCAACTGGACTCTGCACTCGCTTATGAACTCCAGGCAGAAGCAGATTTTATAGCCAGAAATTCTTTGGCATGGTACAGCTTTGTACACAAGTATATAGGTGATATCTATTTTGAACAGAAGAAATACGATTTAGCCAAAGAAAGATATTACCAAGGTCTGGCGAATGCAATTGAAAAGAAAAACACCTCAGGAATCATCAATTGTCAATGGGGTTTAGCAGGATTATACACTGCTTTGCAAGAACCAGACTCAAGTTTGTTTTATGCAAAAGCTGTAATGGACGGCTATTTCACTATTGGTGGAAACCCTGGAAAAGACATTGACATAAGCACGGTCTATACCACCATGTTCAAAGCATTTCAACTGCAACATCAACCCGACAGCACATTTAAGTATCTCTTGCTGGCTCATCAGGCCCTGGACAGTGTCAGTAAGGCTAAAATTGCAAATCTCGCAAGTTATCAGCATCTCACAAACGACGAACAAATTCGGTTGCAGCAGCTGGAAAAAGAGCAAATAAAAACAAGGAATAAAATCAGAACTTACACCCTTCTCTCAGGCCTGGCTACCATTTTAATGATCGCACTAATTCTATATCGCAACAACCGTCAAAAACTAAAAACTAATAAAGTTTTAGAAACCACGCTCTCAAACTTAAAGTCCACACAAGCCCAACTCATCCAATCTGAAAAAATGGCTTCCCTTGGTGAACTCACTGCCGGTATCGCCCACGAAATTCAGAACCCATTAAACTTTGTCAACAACTTTTCTGAAATCAATAAAGAACTGATTGATGAAATGAAACAGGAATTGAAAGACGGTAATCTCCAAAACGCTCAAGATATCGCCAATGATATAAAATCCAATGAAGAGAAGATCGCACATCATGGCAAGCGTGCAGATGAAATTGTGAAAGGAATGTTGTTGCATAGTCGAACAGGTAGTGGAACAAGCGAACCAACAGACATCAATGCACTTTGCGACGAATACCTTCGATTGGCTTATCATGGCCTTCGGGCTAAAGACAAGTCTTTTAATGCAAAACTGGTCACTGATTTTGATGAGTCCATCGGAATGATCAATGTTGTCCAACAGGATATAGGCAGAGTGATACTTAATATCATTACAAATGCCTTTTGGGCAGTGTCTGCCCCTAAATCCCCTAAAGGGGACTTACCTTCTGAACCTACTGTCACTGTGACAACTAAATTATTAAAGTCCCCTTTAGGGAATTTAGGGGCAGGGGATTCAGGGTTGGAAATGGTAACTATTTCTATTTCCGATAATGGAAATGGCATCCCGGATAGCGTGTTGGGCAAAATCTTTCAGCCATTTTTTACTACCAAACCTACCGGTCAGGGAACAGGCCTAGGTTTGTCGCTTAGTTATGATATTGTAAAAGCACATGGTGGAGAGATTAAAGTTAAAAGCTCACCTGGCAATACCAAATTCACGATTTTTATGCCGCAAACGCATTCTAAAGGATGAGACGAATTACGGTCATACTATTCTTCCTTTTGATATCTATCGTTAGTCAAAACGCTGATGTTAAAGGACAGAAAACAACTCTTCGACCTGAACTACTTGACCAATGGTCTCAGTTAAACCTTATTGGTGACAGTTTATGGTTCTACAAATCAGGAGACAATGTTACTTGGGCTGAACCTGAAATATCATACGACGGGTGGAATCCCGTTACGCTACTATTCCCAAAAGGCCAAACACCAACGGATTGGAATGGAATAGGCTGGTTCAGGGCCAAACTAAATATTGACTCTACACTATTTGGTCGAGAAATGGCTATTCATGGAAATCTTCATGGTGCGATGCAACTTTACGTTAATGGCGATATGGTCGGATCGGCCGGTCACATAGGAAGAAATGCCATAGAGGAGCAAGGAGCAAATTACATAGGTCCTGTCAAGTTTAATTTTAGCCACTCTAAACAACAGACCATTGCCATCAGGTATTCAAATTACTCCGCCAGAAAATATTGGAATCGATCCGGATCTGGATTAGTGCTCATGATAAGTTACCCTCAAAAAATACTTGACGTTTCACAAGGTCGAGTGGAAAGAATGCAAAAAGCAGAAAACAGGTATTTCATGATTTTTGGCATGATAGTAGCCTTGGCGCTTTTACACTTAATTCTTTTCACCTACTACCCTTCTGAAAAAGCTAATTTAATCTGTTCCTTATTCTTTTTCGCTATTGCAGGTATCTTTCTGAGTATGCTTATTTTTCCACCTGGACACTCTCCCGAACAAAATATTAAACAAATATATTTTGAATATATATCCATGATTGCATCCGCGATCATACTCCCTTTCTTTATCTACACAATTATTCAACGGAAAATAGACTGGCTGCCTATCTCCATGCTTTTTATCGGCATTATAACGCTGGGCATTACACTTACCAATCCGTTCTTATGCGGAGAATATAATTACATCTTCTTTCACCTTTCGACTACAATTGGCATTTGCCTGATACTTTACGCCCGATTTAAACAAAAAAAGAAAGAATTGAATATTCTTCTGGCCTTCTATTTAATTTGCTTTCTATTGCTATTTCCCTTTTTGGTTGAAACTATCTTTGACAACAAATTCTTGTGGTCAGGAGAGGTCATGTACATGAATTTTTCAGCGATTCCTGCTGCATTAGGCTATTCTTTCTATTTAGCACGAGGTGTGGCGATAACTAACAGAAATCTGGGTGAAAAATTAATTGAAAATGAAATTTTAAGTGCTGATAAGCTTCGTGTAGAAATCGAAAAGCAACAATTAATTGAACAACAAAATATTCAATTGGAAAAGAAAGTCACTGATCGAACATTAGAACTTAGCAATTCCCTTCAGACCCTCAAAGCCACTCAAAACCAACTTATACAACAGGAAAAACTAGCCTCCCTGGGAGAACTCACTGCAGGCATAGCTCACGAAATCCAAAACCCCCTCAATTTTGTCAACAACTTCTCAGAAATCAATAAAGAGTTGGTCGATGAATTACAAGAAGAATTAAATGCTGGGAGAGTTGAAGATGCTATTGCTATCTCAAAAGACATAAAAGCAAATGCAGAAAAAATAAACCATCATGGCAAACGGGCAGACGCTATTGTCAAAGGTATGCTCCAACACAGTCGATCCGGTAGTGGAGAAAAAGAACCGACCGACATTAATGCATTAGCTGATGAATACCTTCGTCTCGCCTATCATGGACTTCGCACAAAGGACAAATCCTTTAATGCGAAATTGGAAACGAATTTCGATAACACCATTGGCTCCATTGATGTAGTCAAACAGGATATCGGCAGAGTTATCCTCAATCTCATTACAAATGCCTTTTGGGCTGTTGATGAAAAAAAGAAAACAGCAGGTAATACTTACGAGCCAAGAGTGGCAGTTTCCATCCAAAAATCTGATCACCATGTGATCATCAGCGTCTCCGATAACGGGAATGGTATTCCTAAAGAAATAGCCGACAAAATATTTCAACCTTTTTTTACCACAAAACCCACAGGACAGGGAACAGGTTTAGGATTATCGTTATCTTACGATATCATGAAAGCCCATGGAGGCGAGATGAAGGTTGAAAGCAATGAAGGTAATGGGACCATTTTCTCCATCCTTTTACCACCGTGTTGAAGTGCTAGTTCATGAATAGGATTGAAATGTAACAAACCAATGTACTTTTTACATCAAATCAACATACTTTAAAAAAACCTCCTCTTTATGAAACTGACTACCAAAGATCTTGCATTAATTGCCATTACTGCCATCATTACAGCTACTGCTGTGTTTGCAATCACAACTTTCTGGGACCAAGGTGATACGGTACCGCCTCCATCAGGGCCCGGAGCAAGTGAGCGCGTCACTTGGGAATATGCGAAAAACCGAATGAATGAATATCTTCGCTTTGACCCTTTATTTGTTCAATATACCACCCCGCCGTCAGGCACAAAAATTATTGACACATTAGAAGGATTCGTTTTTGACGCAACAGATCTTTTGGAAATCATCTCATCTAATGCCAGCCGATTAGGAAACCCAAATGAAATTATTTTTTATTTAGGTCAGGAAGGAAAGTTTATTGACTTATCGACCAATCCGCCCATTGAACGAGCGGATAATTTGAGCCTAATTGCCATTGGTATGAAGGATAAAAATCTTTTATTAGATGTAGTCTCAGCAGGACGGCAGGTATCCCTTTTTGACAAAGCAGACCCATGCCCACCCAACTGCCCAAATTAAAATGCAACGTGTATGTCTGCTGACATTTATGATCTATTTTACTATTTCAGTCTCCTTATATCCGTAGGGGTAGGATGTTTTCTATATCGAAAAACAGATCGACCTTTCAAGTACCTAACGCTACTATTAATCGTAACCTTAGGGAGTGAAATGATCGCGAAGTACGTCGCCTATGGCATGGACATTTCCAATAGTGTCGTGTACCATATTTTCACGCCGATTGAATACACTATATACGTTTTGATTTTTATTAACTTCATTCAGAAGAAAAACATAAATCGTTTGTTGTGGATAAGTGCCGCTGGATTAATATTGTATCAAATTATCAACACCTTGCTCCTTCAGCCAATTCCTGAGCCCACCACAAACACCATGATTACAGAAAGCACGCTATTAGTTGTTTTGTCATTGATCCTATTTTTAAAAATCAGGGTAACACCGTCCCAGCAAAATATCTTAAAACGTGGAGATTTCTGGTTTGCCAGCGCTGTATTATGCTACTATGCTTTTAATATACTAATTTGGGGGTTTCACAGTATGAAAGTATATCTGCTGGACAATCCACCGCAAATCATCTATGACGTCAATATGATTCTGAGTGGGCTCTTATATCTCACTTTCACAACGGCCATTCTATTAAATGCTTTAAACAGAAGCCAAACACGTTAAAATCAATGGTATATCTCGACGCCATCCAATCTTCAGATGTAAAGGTATTTTTCTTTGCCGGCCTACTGACCGTTATCCTGCTATTTGGGTTTATCCTCTACTTTCTTTTTACCTACAGACACAAACAACGCGATTTCAATTTACTACAAGAACAAAAAGATGAAATTGACAACCAGAAACATCTTGTGGAAAATACATTGCGAGACCTGAAACTCACCCAAAACCAATTGATCCAATCAGAAAAAATGGCCTCCCTGGGTGAACTCACCGCCGGCATCGCCCATGAGATTCAAAACCCATTAAATTTTGTCAATAACTTTTCCGATGTCAACAAAGAATTACTTTCCGAAATGAAAGTTGAACTTGCCAAAGGCAACCTACAGGAAATAAATAGTCTCATTGATGATATCATTAGTAATGAAGAAAAAATTAATGACCATGGAAAAAGAGCCGATAGCATTGTTAAAAGCATGCTCCAACACAGCCGGAGAAGTAGTGGGGCCAAAGAACCTACAAACATTAATACCCTGGCAGATGAATACCTTCGCCTCGCTTATCATGGCTTTCGCGCTAAAGACAAATCATTTAACTCGAAATTGGAATCCGATTTTGATACCACCATTGAATCCATCAACGTAGTGCAACAAGATATCGGCAGAGTCATTCTGAATCTGATTACAAACGCATTTTACGCCGTTTCAGAGAAAAAGAAGTCAGGAATTGAACCATATGATCCATTGGTCATGGTCGCAACAAAAAACATAACAACCGCCAGTGGAGAATCTGCCCTATTACTTTCTGTTCGCGACAATGGAAATGGAATACAGAAAGCGGCTATTGACAAAATATTTCAACCCTTTTTCACCACCAAACCATCCGGTCAAGGCACCGGTCTTGGCTTATCATTAAGCTACGATATTGTCAAAGCGCACGGAGGCGAACTAAAAGTAAATACAAAAGAGGGAGAATTTGCAGAATTTATAATTACTTTACCAATATAAACCTTAAAAGCACGAATGAAAGTACTCGTAGTAGATGATGAAAGAGATGTACAGATCCTCTTTGAACAACGATTTCGCAAAGAAATACGAAACAATGAAATGGTTTTTGCCTTTGCATTTTCCGGGGAGGAAGCACTCGAGTATCTCAACCTACATCAACACGAAGCCGTCCTGATCCTGTCAGACATTAATATGCCGGGCATGAGCGGTCTCGAACTCCTGGATCGGATCAAAAACAAATACAAAACCCCACCTCCAAAAGTAATGATGATCACCGCTTATGGCGATAAGGAAAACTTTGATACCGCCATGCGCCTTGGCGCAGATGATTTTTTAACCAAACCCGTTGAGTTTCCTGTTCTGAAGGAAAAATTAAAAGCAATTTAATATGGCTAAGATCCTAGTGGTCGATGATGAAGCGGACTTGGAAACATTGATCAAACAGAAGTTCCGCAGAAAAATTCGAGAAAATCAATATGAATTTATTTTTGCTCATAATGGTGTAAATGCCTTAGAACAGGTTTCACTACACGAGGATCTGGATATTATTCTGACAGATATCAATATGCCGGAGATGGACGGCCTCACGCTACTCTCTAAACTCAATGAACAAAACTCACTCCTCAAAACAGTGATCGTATCCGCCTATGGCGATATGGACAATATTCGTACCGCCATGAACCGAGGTGCCTTCGATTTTATCACCAAACCAATTAATTTCGAAGATCTCGAACTAACGATGCAAAAGACGCTACGGCAGGTAGAGCAAATGCGTGAAACCGTCAAAGCCATCAAGGAAAATAACATATTGAAAATGTATGTGGATGAGACTGTTTTAAAATTTATGGGCGGCCGAGAATATGAAAAAGCACTTTTAGAGAATGATATGATCGAAGCTACTGTGGTTTTTATCGATATCTGTAGTTTTACAAAAATCAGCGAAAACGCTCCTCCAGATACAGTCATTAAGCTCCTCAATAGTTATTTTGACGTCATGGTCAAACAAATCATTGCCAATGGCGGATATGTTGACAAATTTATAGGTGATGCGATCATGGCGGTGTTCAGAGGCGAATATCATCTTGACCGAGCCATCGAATCCTCCCTGGCCGTTCGGAAACAAATTGAAGAATTGCCCGAGTTTCATGAGAATATTGATTTCGTTCCCAAGGTCTCCATTGGGATCAATAGCGGCGAGATGATTTCCGGAAATATTGGCTCTTCCAGCTTGCGACGACTAGATTATACCGTAATCGGTGATGCCGTTAATACAGCCCAACGGTTACAAACCATCGCCACCCCAGGTCAAATTGTCATCAGTGAAGCAGCGTTTCAACAGGTAAAGGAGTCTTTCCATTGTAAGCTCGTTGGGGAATTTAGCCTGAAAAACAAAACTAAACAGGCCTTAGTCTATGAAGTGGTTCAATAAACATGGCAAATAAAGCCGCATCAAAACCTTCAAATTGAGCTTTAACTAATTATTTATCAGTATTTTAAACCAAAACACCAATCAAATTCAGCTAACTATTTCTCAGTTCCTAAAAACATGCCCCCATTGAGAAATACAGGCCCTATTTTATCGAAAATGAGACACATCCTGCTTGCCGCACTATGTATTTTGTTAAATTTCGCTCTTGCGGCACAGAAATCCTATGTCTTAAACTCTCATAGCCTCAATGCGCATATCCAGGCCGATATCAGTCCAAGTTATTGCCAGGAAGCAAATGGAGAGATCCTTATAAATGCAGTTTCCGTGCTTGACCTCTCTTTTTCTTTGGATGGTGAACTTTTCCAAAAAGAAACTGTATTCAGTCAATTGAGAGCCGGATCCTATCAGATTTATATTAAAGACAGCAATCACCATCTGGATACAATGGTCATTGAGGTACCCGCTGCAGATTTATTATCCATTTCTGATATTTCGACTTCTCCCTCCACATGCGGCGAAGAAACCGGGAAGCTCCTGATTGAAACGTATGGTGGCAAACAACCCATATCATTCATTATCAATAATGGTTTTCCACAGCAAGAAGAATTCTTTGACGAATTATCAGCAGGCATTTATCACCTACAGCTCATTGATGCAAATGGATGTACGCTGGATACAGTGGTCACCATTTCTCAAAGAGGTTGTTCCGTTTATATACCAAATATTTTTTCACCGAATGGAGACGGCATCAATGATTTCTTCCAGATTCAAACAGCCGATGAAAACAATGTAATGATCACCCGTTTTCTGATCTTCGATCGTTGGGGAAGCAAGGTCTTTGAAAAATATAACCTTCCGATCCACTCCACAGAAGGCTGGTGGGATGGCACCTATAAACGTTTCACCATGAACAAAGGATTCTACGCCTACTTTCTGGAAGTCGAGTTTGAAAATGGCAACCGAGAATCCTTTAGAGGTAGCGTCACTTTAATGAAATAAAGCAAAGACTTTATTGTCTACCTACTTTATCGCATTTGCCATTTCCTTTTTAAAATATTTTAACGATCGTGATAGCTCACGCTTTACTTTTGGATGTAAAACAAGTATTCGACTTATCAACTGAATAGGCGTTCGAAATAACATACCCGAAATCATCGTGACCATCCAAAGGACCACAAACCACATCGGCCAACCGGCCAATAGGCAAACCAGCATAAGCAGCAGAGCAAGTATAGGATACAAAACCATTGCCGCTCCTACGGTCACCGGTGATTGAAATGTATCCTTTTTGATTTTAGAAAAAATCACTGAACGTGTTAATCGCCATAACCACCCACCGGCAACCAACCATAAAAATTTTAAAACCAAAAGAATAAATAAGCCAGGCCGATGCATTAAAATCATATCCGGAAAATAAACAGCTTCCGTTAGCTTACTCTTTCTTAGGCGACTTCGATAAGCACGAACTTTCTCTAAAAGGGATTTGGAATTTTCTTCGTCACTGACCTTTTTTGCAAGAGAAACTAATTGATGATGCACCAAATCGCTGTCTTCAGATAGTGACATCGCTCTGAGATAAACTGAAGCCAATACGTCATAGTCCTTTTCTTCACTCCGCTCCCCTACTTCAATAATCAATGGACGCATGGCCCGATCAAGTTGTTCCGTAAACGCATCAATCGCTTTGCGATCTTCACGTGTAGCTTGTTGTGTTATAAATGAAGGACCAAAGCGGACGATTACATCCGTACCCGGCACACGAGGATCCACAAAATTGACACCCACTGGCAATATCGATAACTGGTCATCACCATGTAAAAACGGTAGTGTTCCAAAAGCGAGATGCGCCGTCCCACGCTGTATAGGCCGCATTCTTTTTTCCAGAAGCGTTTTTGCCTCCGGAAAAATAAGAACAGCTTCTCCGGAAGCTAGTTTTTTATACGTCAACTCAAAACTTGAAGCATTCTTTCTCAGATTTCCTATTCCGTCTTTCTGTCTGAAAATGGGAATTTGATTTGTCCAGTCAAATAACCATTGAAATTTGGGGTTAAACATATCCCCACGCACCAAAAAATGAAGGGGTCGCCTAATCACCGTACCCAAAATACTAGCCTCCATGAATGCACTGGGATGATTACTCGCCACAATCAATGGCCCCGAAGTAGGTATGTATTGTAGGCCATGAACAATTGTCTTTCTAAAGTATAACCTTAGAAAAAAAGTTGCCCAACACTGTATAATTCGATAAACCATAAAGAAATACGAACTTCGCGATCAAGAGTACAAAGATATGTCAAACAAACTTCTGGTCGTCATAGCAGGTTCAACGGGTGTTGGTAAAACGGAAGTTGCCATCAAACTCGCTCAAAAATATCAAACGGAGATTCTGAGTGCCGATTCAAGACAGGTATATAAAGAATTGAATATCGGGGTCGGAAGACCTTCTCAAACACATCTGGAATCGATTAAACATCATTTCATAGGCCATATCAGTATCCATCAACCGTATACCGCTGCTATGTTTGCCACGGAAGCAATGGCTGTCCTTGATGGCTTGTTTCAAAGTAATGATATAGTTATAATGGCCGGAGGCACCGGATTATATATCAAAGCACTCGTCTCCGGTTTTGATGATATACCGGAGGTCCCTAAAGCCATTTTTAACAAATGGCAAACCCAATGGGAAGCCGAAGGCACCGGAAGTCTTCTATCTAGTCTTCGCAAACTGGACCCAGTATATTACAAAACTGTAGACCAGTCCAATCACACCCGATTAATCCGAGCGCTCTCCGTCATCGAGTCCAGTGGTGTACCGTTCAGTTCGTTTTTAAGAGGGCGTAAAGCAATTCTTCCATTTGACGTACTGCCCATTGCCTTAACGCTACCGAGAGAGGAATTATATGCCAGGATCGATCAAAGAGTGGTCCGGATGCTGGAAAGCGGATGGCTTGAAGAAGCGAAAAACCTTTATGCGTACAAGTCTCTTCAGGCGCTTCAAACAGTTGGCTATAATGAGCTTTTTGAATATTTCGATGGCGAACTTTCTTTTGAAAAGGCTATCACCACGATTCAGCAATCTACTCGCCGATATGCCAAACGCCAAATGACCTGGTGGCGAAATCAAGGAGATTGGCTCCAAAAACATCCGGCTGACCTTGACAATATCATTGATGCTATCGATCAACAATTGGGTTCATCAGGAGGATCCAGACACTAAAAAATGAATTTGCTTTTCATTTGCTATTCATTTGCCAGCCATGCACCAAGAATGGCTGCTACGGAAGCAACATTCAAACTCTCTGCACCCAGACTCTGCCGTTTCGAAATAGCAATGACATTTTGAGTTGATGCCTGAATAGCGTCTGACACCCCTCTGGCCTCATTTCCCAGCACAAAAATTCCTTCCTTCGGATGGGGAAGTTGACCGATATCAGTTCCATCCATATCACACACATATAGGGTGCTACCCAGATTCATTAAGTCCGAAGGATCCACTTCACAGACTTTAACACGCAGAAAACTGGTCATCGAAGCCTGCACCACTTTAGGATTGTATATATCCACACAGTCTGGCGAAAGGAAGATATACGCCATCCCAAACCAATCGGCCACCCTAAGAATAGTTCCCAGATTGCCTGGGTCACGAACTGCATCCAAATAGAATATCTTTCTTCCTGTCAATACTTCAGGAATTTCATGAATAGCAGGAAGCGTACACACACAAAGGATACCCGGAGGGGTGCTCATTTGGGAAATCAACTTCATTTCCCGCTCGGAAAGGAGGTTTATTTGCACTTTCAAACCCCATTCAACGAGAAGCGATTGATAATCAGGATTGGAAATATACACTGATTCAACTATATTTTGGTGCTCCTCTACTAACTCTTTAGTAATTTTAAGCCCCTCAACTATGAATTTATCATACTTTAGCCTATACTTTTTATGTTGAAGAGAGTGTATAAGTTTGATCCTTGCCTTGGATAGTTGCTCCATTGTAGAATATTGTCGATCGGGACATCATGTGCGTCGCATCTGGTGGGTTACTGCTTTGGCGCTATTGATCACCCTTAGTTCATGCAATAGTAAAAAAAATCTATCGGAGAATCAGTCATTTCTGACTTCAAACACAATTCAAATAAAATCAGATCATCCGATTCACAATAAGACCGATCTAAATGAAGCCTTGCAATCACTCTACCGCCAGCGTGAAACAAAAAAATCATTAGGCATTCCTCGACATGTGTTTTACTATGAATACCAAAAGAAGATTGCTAATAACCCAAATGCGAAAAAGTGGGATGAGGAACGAATCATCAAAAACAGGCCAATTATTTACGATTCGCTGAAGGCGATACAAACACAAAGTGACTTATCCAAATATCTGGCGTATCGGGGATATCGTGCTGCATCCGTCACCTATGAGGCAAAAACTAAAAACAAAAAAACTGAAGTCCACTATGCCGTTGATCTTGGTCCCAGACTTTTTATTGACACGGTATTCATCATTGCCGAAGACTCGACCTTACAAGAGATTATAAATAACAAACATAAAAGTGTCTTCATTCCTTCGGAAAGCCCGTTAGATATCCAGATATATAGTCAGGAAAAAGTCAACATCGCACGACTCCTTCAAAACGAAGGTTATGCCACATTTGATGAAACCTATATCCGATCCATTGAAGTAGATACCGCCAATCACAAAGTAATCGCTACGATGCGATTAATGAACCCAACAGACAGTACATTCCATAAAAAATTTCAGGTCGGGAAGGTGACCGTTTATCCGGACTACACTACCGTAAATCCTGTACCCCTGGAAGACACTATCATTAATAATATAAGATATTTTGTACCTGACAAACATAAGTTCACACTAAAGCCGGAAATGATCGAACGCAATCTATTTGTACGCCCCGGTGCTTTTACAAATACAGATCGCTTAGAACGGACACGTAAAAACCTGGCCAGAATAGAATTGATAAAATTTGTTTCTCCCTCCGCATTGATTGATACAAACGAAACCAGCATTCCAACCGTAGATTATGCCTTCTACCTGACCAGAAACAAGAAAATCAACTCTGACCTCAGTGGAGAACTGACCTATTCCAATATCGCCTCAAAAACAAGAAAGACTTTGTTTGGTACCTCCTTTAGCACAAGTTATCGAGATCGAAATATTTTTGGAAAAGCTGAGGTGTTAAACGTCAATATGGAACTTGGTTTTGACTTCAACTTCTTTAATACAGAACAAACCGATAAACCTCCTCTTTTGAATAGCCTCAATGCCGGTCTTAATGGAAGCCTTTCGTTTAGAAGATTCATGGATCCTTTCAACCTCTATCATCTGTTTGGCAAAACTAAAAATACCGACAAACCACTAACCATTGCAAGTAAAATCAATAAATGGCTAAGAGAAGATGCGGCCAGTCGACTGGGAGCAGGTTTTGATTATGTCATTATCACAGATTTTTTCGAATACTATAATGTGAATGCAAATCTTAGCTATGATGTACAACCTGATCCATTTAAAAAATTAAACATCACAAGGATAGGATTTGATCTGTATGTACCCACTGCCAAACCCGCCTATCAGGAAATTTTGGATAAAAATAAATTTCTTGCAGAGAGTTTTGGTAATCAACTATACACCGGATTGTTGTTCAGAAGCTACCTCTACGAAGTTAATTCAAAAGATAAGGCCCGAACAGGTAGGTTTAAATTGCTTCAAAGTATTGAATTATCCGGGCTTGAAATGCTTGGTGTCAATTCCATAGTCAATCTCATTAATAACAATTCGAAAGAAATTGTCCTCAATCCTGGCGGAGGTCCTGATCAAACTGTTCAATTCTCTCAATATGCTAGAGGAGAAATTGACCTTAGATATTACTACAGGTTATCACGCGAAACTACTTTTGCAGCAAAATTTAATATTGGTGTTGCCACCCCTTATGGCCCTTTTACCAAACAAACACCTTATCCACGACAATTTTACGTCGGAGGCGCATTGAGTAACAGAGCATGGCAAGTCAGGGAACTCGGACCCGGAGGATATGAGGACGAAACGGAGATTGATCCGAACCTTCCTTATTATCAAACAGGAGATTTTAAAATTGATTTATCTGCCGAATTGCGATTTAATCTCTTCTGGTATTTCAAGGGAGTTGTTTTTGTAGATGCCGCAAATGTTTGGATTCTCAAAAATGATACTTCCAGAGTCGGCGCCAATTTAAGTTCCGCTTTTATTAATCAATTCGGAGTAGGTTATGGCTATGGGATCAGACTTGACCTTGAATTTTTTATCGTGCGACTTGACTTAGGCTATAAACTCCACAGTCCATTTCCAGTGAATGGCTCCAGATGGTTAAAACAACGATTCCCTAAAGGTTCCGTTCCACAAATTGCCATTGGATTGCCATTTTAATCTAAAAGTGATTATTTGTTTTTGGGATTATATAGTACACAGATTGGACAATTTTCTTTTTTATGTCCTCGTGCCGGACAGTATTCTCTGCCATAAAAGATAATCTGAAGATGGAGTCTATTCCATGTTTCCTCCGGAAATAATTTTTTCAGATCGCGTTCAGTTTGCTCCACATTCTTCCCGTTGCTCAAACCCCAGCGATAGGCCAGACGATGAATATGTGTATCTACCGGAAAAGCCGGCACCCCAAATGCCTGTGACATCACCACAGAAGCGGTCTTATGCCCAACACCCGGAAGAGCTTCCAACGCATCAAAAGACTCCGGAACTTGTCCTGCATGCCGCTCCAACAAAAGTCTCGACATTTCATGAATGTTTTCTGATTTCGTTGGAGATAGACCACATGGCTTGATGATTTCTCGAATAGTCTCAACTTTCAATCCGAACATCGACCTAGGGTTATTCGCTTTGGCAAAAAGGAGCGGTGTGATCTGATTGACACGTACATCTGTACACTGCGCAGAAAGCATCACGGCAACCAACAATGTATATGGATCTGAATGATCTAAAGGAATCGGAACCGTTGGATAATAATCATCCAACATTTGAGCAATTGTCTGAGCCTTTATTTTTTTAGTTACCCGCACAGTTCCGAATTATATAGTTGAAAGAAAGTCCATCGTATCAACTCCATCCGCATATTGATCTAATCGCGGCGACTGGCTTTCACCAAAAGGAACATGCTCCCAACCTGCCATTGGCGATTGGCTGACAACACACTGGATCTGTTCTTTGGAAGAATTCAATTCAGCCATCAGGCTTTCGTTCGAATCATAATAACTATAATGAAGACTCCCGATACGCGAAGCAATCGCCTGATCTTCCTTCAAAATAATATTATCAAAATTAATGTGCGGAATACTATTGATGATATACATGGCGAAGTTGTATTCAAGATTATTTTTATACTTATTGTGGTCGGCTAGATATTGCCAAGACTGTACTGTATCTCGCCATTGATCAAACGTATATCCTTTGGGTACATAAATCTTAGAAATATTCCTACACCCTAAACCAAAGTATTGAAAAATATCAGCCGATAGATTTTGCAAGTCATCTAAACTTTCACTTCCATTCAACACCGCCACACCATTGCGATTTCGCCGTAAAATATGTGGGTATTTCTTAAAGTAAAAATCAAAATATCTAGAACTGTTATTACTGCCGGTGGCAATCACCGCATCAAAATTTTCTAACCGCTTCGTATACGATACCGCTGAAGATACGGATGGTAAAACCTTACTCCATAGCTCCATCATCCACGGCAGGAGATAGGCATCTTTATCGCTAAGCTTGACGACCGCCTGATGACCACTCATCAAAATGCAAAACAAATCATGGAAACCAACTAACGGAAGATTACCCGCCATGATGACGGCAACTTTCTTTGACGAAGGTGACTGAAGCGGATAGGAAGACAACCATTGCCGACACTTTTCTTCATCTAAAAAGCTATCCGCTATCGACACTACCGCATTCTTTATGAAGCGCTCTGTAAACCAGGGATTATGCGCTTCTGCTTTTTTAAACACTTCATCAAATGATGCATCCTCCGAATAAATCAAATCCTGAAGCCCTGACAATGATTTCAATAAGTCTGTTCTAAAAAGCATTAACTCAACGTTTCTTTTTTATGAGATACATAGGCTCGCCATTTTTCTAACACATTAACCATATCCTCCGGCAGTTCTGATTCAAAAAACATTTGCTTTCCGGTGGTTGGATGTATAAATCCGATCGTACGGGCATGAAGTGCCTGCCGATTGCAGATTTTAAAACAATTGTCCACATACTGCCGATACTTTGTAAATACCGTCCCTTTCACAATGCGATCTCCTCCATAACGCGAATCACTAAACACAGGGTGCCCCTTATGTTTCATATGCACTCTGATCTGATGCGTACGACCGGTTTCTAGTTTACATTTCACCAAACTCACATAGTACAAATCTTCCAGCGTTTCATAATGTGTAATGGATTCCTTTCCTTCTTCACCATCTTCAAAAACGGTCATAAGCAAACGAAACCTAGGATCTCTTCCAATATTCCCCACAATCGTTCCCGACGGTGGATCCGGTGCACCCCACACAATCGCATTGTACTCCCGAATGATCGAATGATCAAAAAACTGTTTAGCGAGATGCGTCATTGCATATTCATTCTTAGCAATCAACATAAGTCCGGAAGTATCCTTATCAATTCTATGCACCAGTCCGGGTCGATCTGGTGAGTTACCTTCCATCACCGGCATTTTTGTTTTACGCATATGATAGACCAATGCATTGACAAGCGTACCTGTTTCATGACCGATACCAGGATGCACCACTAAACCTGCCGGTTTGTAAATGATCATTAGATCATCATCCTCATATCGAATATCCAAAGGAATATCTTCTGCCACTATTCGCTCACCAATATTTAGTGGCTTCGGCAAGAGGATAGTGATCGTTTGGTTAGGTTTTAATATCAAATTAGGTTTGACGGTCTGATCATCCACTTTAATCGAACCGGCACGAAGCCCATTTTGAACTTTGTTTCGCGAGACACCCTCCAACTGCATTTGGATATACTTATCCACTCGCACAGGATTTAACCCACCGGGCGTTACAAAACGGTGATGTTCATATAAACCCTCATCACCATCATTTTCATCATTATCTAAATCCTGATCTTCTATCATCATGTAAAATTAGCAGAAAGCGGATAGCTTCCTATTAAAACAAATAACTCACACCTGCAGACACTTTCAACCAACTGGCTGCAGAGGTATGTTTTTCAAAATAATCAATGGGAATTCCTGTAGTCCCCTTGTTTTTTTCATCCAATGACATAAAAGTTGCACTTGGATTGGCGACAAAGCCAATGCGGATATCTCCTCTCAAATACCAAATATTTGGAACGATATGTATCCCAATATCAATCCCATAGGCCAATACCGAATCTTTCGATTCAGATATTCGATCAATATTCTCTTCCGTATCCCGGTCGGTGAGAATTGAACTGGTTTGATAAATAGCCATCCCTACCCTTCCCTGTAGGTATGGTTGCAACAACCAATTGATTTCAGGATAAAAGCCTGCTGTCAGTCCAAATTCTAATCGTCGTGTGTTCGCCTTCTCACGAACATTTACATCACCATCCGGCGAAGCATAAGAATATTTTAAAACGTATTTACTTAAACCGGTTTCATTAAAATATAGCCCAGCCAAAAATGGTTTATTATACTGCAAACGATACTGTGCTTCCATATGATAGCCCCATTGTGCATCATCCAAAAACATATCGACCGGAGATTGCGGAGACATATACGTTGCGTGTACACTCACCATCCATCGGGGTAAAGCTTTAATTATATACTGTGCAGAACAATTCGAAGGAAGACAAGCTATCATTAACAAAATCGCTCCGATTCCCGGAACCATTTTAATCAACTGCTTTGCGCTATAACAACTCACTTTAGTTTAATTGCTCTATACTTTTTTGTAATTGTTCAATCTTCGATAACGCATCCGCTTTCTTCTGTTTTTCTTTTTCAACCACATCAGGATGTGCATTAGCGACAAACTTTTCATTGCCTAACTTCTTATCAACGCTCTTCAGAAATCCTTCAAAATAAATGATCTCTTCCTTCATTCTTTCTATTTCAGATGCCGCATCTACATGGATCGCCAATGCCGCGTAGTATTGATATTTTCCTGCCAGAAATGAAACGCCGGTTCCCTCACCTTGATCACAGGCAGCATTCGCAAGTTTCTTCAAAACAAACTTTGCGCCCGGAGTATTCCACAATTTAACGAGGGATGGATCATTTGGAAATATGAGATCCATCTGTTCTTTTGGAGAAAGCTGGTGTTGATTTCGAAGTTCCAAAACAGACGATTTGACATCCAGCACATGATCAAACAAACCAACCACATCCTTGTCACCCTTCCCCATGGCATCTGCAAGCAAGGCCATCATACAATCTTCTCCTCCTGGTCTTTCTTTTAGTTGGTGCCAAATTTCTTCCGTAATAAAAGGCATGAACGGATGTAATAACTTACAGATATCTTCAAATATCTCCAGCGTAGCTTCATAACTTTTCGCATCTGATGCTTCGCCAAAAGTTGGCCTGATCACTTCCAATTAAATACTGCAGAAGTCATTCCAAACAAAAGAATACAAAGTGGTAATCCCTTCAGACAGTCTAAATTTTTTATAATCATTTCGAAGTTGCACATCCACTTCTGCCATTCTAGACCTTATCCAGCGAATCGCCAGTGCACGGCCTTCATCCTGCGGGAAACTGGTGTCTACCTCCCATGACTTCACCAGTCGAAGTGCATTCCAAACTTTATTGCAAAAATTTCTTCCTATCTCACACTGCTTCTCATCAAACAAAATATCACCTCCGGCTGGTGCGGAAGCCATAATACCATATCGAACACCATCTGCGCCAAACTGCTCAATGAGTCCTAAGGCATCCGGACTATTCCCAAGTTGCTTACTCATCTTGCGTCGCTGCTTGTCGCGCACCATGCCGGTAAAGTAAACTGCTTGGAACGGCTTCTCCCCTTTCCATTCATAGCCCGCCATAATCATTCTGGCCACCCATAGAAAAATAATATCCCAACCGGTCACAAGGACATTAGTCGGATAATAGTAATCTAATTCTTTCGTGTCATTCCAACCATCAAACACACTGATTGGCCAAAGCCAAGATGAAAAC
>JBBKXT010000159.1:0-6367 GCA_037969625.1 Saprospiraceae bacterium | reverse complement strand
AGGGAATTAAGAAGAGACGAGTTAGCTAGACTCTTCCTGATATATCCGGAGAGAGTTGGTTAGTTAGCTTCCTCCAGATAAATCCGGAGGGAATTAAGAAGAGACGAGTTAGCTAGACTCTTCCTGATATATCCGGAGATAGTTTGTTGGGGGTTTGTCCTCCAGATAAATCTGGAGGTAATTACGAATGGACGAGTTAGCTAGACTCTTCCTGATATATCCGGAGAGAGTTGGTTAGTTAGCTTCCTCCAGATAAATCTGGAGATAATTAAGAAGGTAACTAGTTCGTTATAACGCTCCCGATAAATCCAGGAAAGAGCTCGGTTAGTTTTCTCCTCCAGATAAATCCGGAGGGAATTAAGGAGGAACTTGTTAGGTTTGCACTTTCGGATAAATCCGAAGGGAATTAACGGGAGGAATACTCCCTCGTTAAAAACAAGTTTTGCAAATAGTACTTACATGAAAAGTTTTGAATCACTCTCCGCCAGGGAATGGCCGGATCCAAAAACTACACAGCCCCATATATTGCCCATCTATGCAACGGCATCTTATGACTTTGAAAATATTGATCAGAGCATCGATATTTTCGCAGGCAAAAAACCCGGCCATACTTACAGCCGTTATGGCAATCCGACCGTTGAAGCAACAGCTGCAAAAATAGCCGCCATGGAAACACATGGCAGCGATTTTGAAGCACAAGCTGTCATGACCAGCTCCGGCATGTCCGCGCTGCATGTTTTGGTATCAGGACTACTCCACTCCGGTGATAAAATTCTCACGCAGGCAAATATCTATGGTGGAAGCACAGAACTCCTCCATCAAATGAGCAAGCACTGGAATATAGAACTTGTCTATGCAGATCTGGGGAATGCTGATGGTGTAGATCAGTTACTAAAAAAAGATAAAGCCATCAAACTGGTCTTTTTCGAAACACCTGCGAATCCTACTTTAGCTTGTATTGATATTGAAGCTTTGTGTAGAGTAACCAAACACCACAATATCTGGTCTGCGATTGATAATACATTTGCGACTCCATATTTACAACAACCATTTCTTCTAGGTGCTGATTTCATCATTCACTCTACGAGTAAGTTTCTCAATGGCCATGGCACTACCATCTCCGGTGTGGTGATCGGAAGAGATGCAGACTTGTTTAAAGCACGCATTTGGAATACCATGAAGTTGACCGGTGCTAATTGCAGTCCTTTCGAAGCATGGTTAGTGTACCAAGGTTTAAAGACACTTCCGCTTCGCATGAATAAGCATTCTCAAAATGCACTTGCATTAGCAGAGGCACTCTACAATCATTCTAATGTTTTACGTGTCAATTATCCCGGACTTGAATCTCACCCCGATCATCTCGTCGCGAAAAAACAAATGCGCGCATTCGGTGGCATGATGAGTTTTGAACTTAAAGGTGGTATTGATGCGTCCTTAAAAGCGATGAATCAAATGCAATTTTGTTCGCTGACGCCAACGCTTGGTGATGTGGACACAATGATCTTGCATCCTGCATCTTCCTCTCATTTGAAAGTTGATCCCGAAGTACGAAAGCAGGTCGGTATCACCGATGGCCTCATACGCGTATCCGTTGGCATTGAAGATAAATCGGATATCATTGCAGATGTGCTTCAGGCGATTTAATTCTTCGAGAAAAGCAAGGAGCGCTGGGTTCCGCTCGGCGGAAGGTGTAGAGCGCAAAGCTTCAAGTTTAAAGTCTCATATCTCACGTCCCAGGTCCCAGGTCTAAATTTCTAAGGTCTAAATCATTTATCACCAAAATCAAAGCTCCACAATCGCCATATCCTTGATCTTGTCACCATCGATGACAAACTGAATCATTGTTCTGACATTTTGAAAACCTTCTCGTCCACATGCACCGGGATTTATGTGGAGTAATTCCAGTTGCTTGTCGTAGATGACTTTGAGGATGTGGGAGTGTCCGCAAACATAAATGTCCGGTTTTTCGCGGATGAGCATTTTCTTTATGTCGGCTACATATCGTCCGGGATAACCACCAATATGGGTCATTAAAATCTTGCGCCGTTCCACATACCATATCAAATGTTTAGGTGTATCAATTCGGATATCCTGACCATCAATATTTCCATATACCGCACGTACCGGTTTTCCAAATTTTTCGAGTTCCGTGAGGACCTCACGATTACCTATATCACCGGCATGCCATATCTCATCACACTGGGTCAATACTTGTGCAAGCGCAGGATCCAAAAAACTATGCGTGTCAGAAATAACACCTATTCTGGTCATAGCGTAGGAATCTCAAGACAAACTTTTCCAAATTGCTCGCCACGAGCAATAATCTCCATCGCTTCATTTGCTTCTTCCAATGGAAAGACATGACTGACGATCGGTTTGATTTTATGTATTCGAACGAAATCTATCATTCGTGCAAAATCTGCCGGAGATCCCATCGTAGAACCAAGTATATCAAGTTGCTTCCAGAAGATACGCTGCGGACTCAATCCATCGATATTGCCCTGTGTCCCCCCATACACGACAATCCGACCTCTCGGGTTCATCAAATGGACCATTTCAGAAAAACCCTGTCCACCGGCACCATCAATTACCAAATCAAATTTGCCTTTTGCTTCCGATGCCAATGTTTTACCCCAATCTGACCGTGTATAATTTACGCCTCCTTTGGCACCGTAGCCAAGCGCTTTTGCGATTTTTTCATCTGAGGAACTTGTCACCCAAACTTCCATTTCCATCGCTGCGCCAAAAAGAAGAGCCATCGTAGCGACTCCTCCACCGATGCCCGTAATGAGCATTCTTTCGCCAATGCATGCTCTGCCACGCGTCATCATGGCTCTGTAGGCCGTAACGCCACAAACCGGCAAGGCGGCAGCTTCAACCCAGGAAAGGTGCGAAGGCTTGTCAAAAAGGTTCTCTTCCGGCACTTTCACTAAATCAGAAAACGTCCCAGGATCCGGCAAACCCAAAATGACAAAATCATCAGAAAAATATTCCGGATCATCACCCCATCCTATACTGGGATTGATAATGACCTCTCGACCATCTACCACACCCGCACCATCACTGCCGAGGACCAAAGGATACCTAATCCCAGGATATTTCCCTTTTGTAATCCAATAATCCCGCTTATTCAACGCAGCTGCATGCAGTCGAACAAAAACTTCGCCCTCTTCGGGCATTAGGGGGACTATTTCCGCGCTTTCTAGTGGTCGGTCATGACCAAAAAGTATCATCGAGCTCATACAATCAGTGATTCAAGTAAATTCAGTGCAACAATCATAAAGATATTGGTATCTTAAAATAATAGGCTCATTTAGCCACTTTTGTATAGTTTTGTATCACATCAAAAAAAGACTCCTATATGTATAAGCTCTTACTTTCCATTTGCCTGATAGTGAATTGTTTAGCCTCGGAGGTATTCGCTCAATCCTGCGAAATAACCGAAGTGACAGCCACCGCTCTTCCTTGTGAGGGAAATTATTTTTCAGCCGCCATTGATCTTGAGGTCAATAACCCTTCCAGCGACAGCTTTATGTTGGCCGGAAATGGATTAGTTTATGGCAAATATGCCTATGCAGATCTACCGATCACCGTCGGGCCCTTATTTGGCGATGATGAATCCGAGTACGAATTTATTGCCTGGGATTTAGAAAATGGCATGTGCCAACAGTTTACGACCCTATTTGCCTCTGATTGTGGCCCGATATGTTCGATTTCAAACTTTGATTTGGAGTTTGTAGCCTGTGTGAGCAATATAAGCGCTATCGTTGTTTTTGATTTTGATTATGAGAATCCTGCCGGCCTGACCTTCGATTTATTTGATGGAGATGGCGAATTAATAAGTACTTATTTATACTCAAGTCTTCCGGTCACCATTCCATTTTTTGAAGTGAATGGTGCTGCACCGATCGTTCTTACGGTATGTGACCACACGCAGACAGGTTGCTGTGAAACTTTTATTCTGGATGCAATCGATTGCAATCCGGACAACTGCGAAATTTTTAGTGTTGTATTAGATCCTGATTGTACCGGTGCTAATTTTTTAATGAACATCGACTTTGGCTATGACAATCCGCCTTCTGATAGTTTTCATCTGACTGGTAATAATCTGGATTATGGCACTTTTGCTTATACCGAATTACCAATCACTGTTGGCCCACTAAATGGGGGAACAGAAATCGTATGGGAATTCATCATTAAGGATTCTGAAAATGCGAGTTGCTCAAACACAAGTGTATATGGAACCTATCAATGCCCTCCTCCATGTGATGTAAGAACGCTCAATGCCATGGCGCTTGAATGCAATGGCAATGAAGCTTATTCTTTATTGCTTGGTCTTGACATTGAAGGGGAAGGTGATTTGGGATTTGCTGTTTTTTCAGAGACCGCCTATTATGGAAACTATTTATATAATGAACTACCACTCACCCTTCCTGAATTTGAAGGCTCGGGTGATTTTGTGGATTATGTTTCTATATGTGACAGCGAGTATCTTCAATGCTGCTCCACGACACCTTTTGAGGCTTTGTTGTGTGCAGGTTGTTTAATCTACAATATTGAGGCATTCCCGTTGCCGTGTAATGATGATGATGAAATATTTATTCAAATAAATTTTAATTACCAGAATGAATCCAATGAAGGATTTGAAGTTTCCGGAAATGGTGAAAACTATGGTGAGTTTGCTTATGAAGATTTACCGATCCTCATTGGTCCATTTGTCGGTGATGGAAGTCAGTATTTTGAATTTGTCATTACGGACCTCGTCAATCCACTTTGCTTTGAAGCTGTAGAATTAGGCTTTATTGATTGTGATACGATCTGTGAAATTTCAAACCTAACGATTGAAACCGGTGACTGCTCAGGGAATAATATGTTTGTAGCGACGATTGACTTTGATTATCAGGGTGTCTCTGGTGTCGGCTTTGACCTTTATGTTAACGGTGAAAATTTTGGATTCTATGACTATGCTGATCTGCCTTTGACCATCCCGGAATTCCCTTCCAATGGAACAGGCACAGATACAATAAAGGTGTGTGAGAATAATAATGACAATTGCTGTGCTACCTTGATCTTTGATTCACCGGATTGTGCATGCAGAATATTTGATTTAAATGTTCAATACTTGGATTGCACAACCGATAGTTCGTTTCAAATAGTTGTTGAATATTTTCATGAAAACTTACCCGGTGATTTTGTGGACATGTTTTTTAATGGTGCATTACTTGGTACATACAATATCAATATCAACCCGGTGACGCTCGATATCCCGGAAGGAGACGGCACCGGTGTATTGTCCGTCTGTGCTAATGATCTGGGAAGTTGCTGCGATCAAATTTCTGTCGAGCTCATGGATTGCGAATTACCTGTTTGTAGTATTTATGAACTTGCTGTTGAAACCGGTGATTGTAATTCTGACTCCACGTATCTTCTTGATATCGTTTTTGAAACTGAAAACAATACTGCGGATTCTATTCTCGTGTATGCCAATGGTGAACTTGTAGGACTTTATGAAATTCAACCGGATTTCAATCGCATCGAAAGTTTCCCTTCCGTATCAACTGACTTCACTACACTCGTTGTATGTGCGCAAGGGGATCCGGCATGTTGTGATACGATCACCTTTCAAACACCGGATTGTTCTCTGTTTGGCCAATGTCAAATTTTGGATTTGGTCGCTGAATTTGATGAATGCAATTCAGATTCTACCTATATTCTTCATGTGGATTTTAATAGTTTGAATCTTTCTGTAGACTCTGTCACTATCACTGCGAATGGAGAATTTCTTGGGCAGTACAAAGTGACCGATGATTTTATCGCCATTGACAATGCCCCAGCTTTTGATTCATCCACAACGACGATTGTTGTTTGTGCGGTAGGCGAGCCTGATTGTTGTGCAGAAGTACAAATAGCAACTCCTGATTGTTCTGGTTTTAGTGATTGCCATATTTGGGACCTTGAATTTTTTATTGGTGACTGTTCATCGGACACGACCTATTCCATTCACATTGATTTTAATTTTGTCAATCTACCTACGGACTCAGTTTTGGTATATGGCAATGGTAATTTAATTGGTCAATACCTAGCCTTGAATGATGGACTGACGATTGCCGAATTCCCTCAGTACGGAACGGACAACACCACGCTTTCAGTCTGTGCTGTAGAATCACCTGATTGTTGTGCAGATGTTGAGTTTGAAACACCTGATTGTTCCGGCTTTAGTGATTGCCATATTTGGGATCTTGAATTTTTAATTGGTGACTGCTTATCAGATACTACGTATAGCATTCATATTGACTTTAATTTTAACAACCTACCTACAGATTCAGTTTTAGTTTATGGTAATGGCAATTTAATCGGTCAGTATCTG
>JBBKXT010000158.1:0-15547 GCA_037969625.1 Saprospiraceae bacterium | reverse complement strand
GGGTATGAGCCTCAGGTCATCGCAGCGGGTCGTCGGGTCAATGATTATATGCCGCACTTCATTGTGAAGAAAGTGGTGCAAGCGCTCATTGAGAGTGGTAAAAATCCCGGGGAGTGCAGAGTGCTGGTCATGGGCATTACATTCAAAGAGGATGTGGCCGATATCCGTAATAGTAAGGTGGTCGAACTCGTCAAAGAGTTGGTGGACTATTCTATCCACGTGGATGTGATTGATCCACATGCTTCGATTGAAGAAGTAAAAAGTAAATATAACATTGATCTCCAAAGAGAACCGGAAGGGAAGTATGATGCGGTGGTGGTCGCGGTGGGGCATAAGGAGTATGTGAATGACAATAAATACGTCAATCTGGGTCTTGAAGATGAGGAAGTTTTTGTGTTTGATATAAAGGGGGTATTCCCAAAAAGTGATGGAGCAAGGTATGTGCGATTGTAGTCGTTTTGATGGTGCATATACTTATTAATGAGTATTCAGTTTGCTGTTAATTAGGAACATGATAAAAGAAGCAATAAATAAAGTTTTGGCGAGTTTGGGGTTAAAAATTACCCGAATATCTGTGGATGAGTATGGTGTTAATCTTGAGCATGATATTAATAAACTCCTTCGCATAATCGAGAGAAGCAATATTCCGGTTGTTTTCGATGTAGGTGCTAATGTGGGACAAAGCGTTGTAAAATTCAAAAGGTACTGCCCAAATGCTCAAATCCACACATTTGAACCTGCCGAACAAACCTATCATACTTTGGTTGAAAATACCAGAAAGTATAATACGGTAATTCACAACAATTTCGGGCTAGGGGCAGAAGTAAAGGAGGTCAGGTTTTATGAAAACACATTGGATGATATCAGTTCTTTTCTTGAACCGACAAGTTTGCTTTGGGGGGATACTAAGAAAACTGAGGTATTAGAAGTCAATACGCTAGATGCATATTGTTTACAACAGAATACTAAGCGTATCAATTTATTGAAGATTGATACGCAGGGATATGATCTTGAAGTCTTGAAAGGGGCGAAGGATATGCTTCGTCAAAGCAGCATTGACATCATTCAGATGGAAATTACGATAGAAGAAATATATCATCATATTCCAAGGATGGATGAAGTATTAAAATTTCTCTTCGATATGGAATACAAGCTTGTGGCATTTTATGGATATCACAGTAAGGATATAACAGCAAGATGGACCGACGCTGTTTTTGTTTCACCATCATTCAAAACAGATTTAAGGTGATCGTACGTGTCTTATTATGTTTAATCACCACTTCAATATTTTTGACATCATGCAGTCAGTCTTTGAAAGTGCCAGTCGATCGATCTAATCAGGAAATTGAATCAGGAGACAAAATGGTTATTGAGGGTCATTGGAATATATCATCGACCGTTGAAGTTGATCAGGAGGTAATCATATTTCCACAGGCATATATCACTACTACCGGGCAGGGCAGGATTCAGTTTAATGGCACTGTGACCATTTTAGGGGAGGGTCATGTTTTTGCTGAAGATCTGAATGTATCTTTTAAAGGGGGGACCATAAGCAATTTGAATCCTTGCTGGTTCGGCGCAAAAGGGCATGATGACCAGGATGACACAAAGGCCTTCCAAAAAACCATTGAAATAGCTAACGCCTATACCCGAACCATAAACATCCATGTTCCCATCGGGCGGTTCATATTAAAAGCGCCTCTCGAAATAGAAAACCATGTAGCGAATGAACGAGCCATCAATATCATTGGAGAGGGATTAAGCGGGAATACTATTTATGGGAGTTGCCTGCAATGGCATGGAGAGAGTGATACTACAATGCTTCAAATTAGAAATCTTTCTCAATCAAGAATAGAAGGTATTGAGTTTACATCATACTCTACAACATCACTCAAGCATAATATTAAACTGTTGCCCTCAGTGAACCAATTCGTGTTTATAAATTGCTCCTTTAATGGATGCCAGGGATCAGGGTCAGCAAATGTGAATTTGAACAAAGGAAATAATGCCCAGGTATCTGAAATCAGTTTTGATAATTGTATTTTCAGAGGGCTTACAAATGACAATGTAAATTGGTTAACTGAATCAGGTGTAATCGGAGGCCTGGCCAATACAAAGAACTTTTATTTTAGAAAATGCTCATTCCTTGGTTATACACGGGCTGCCATTGATATTGATATTTCAGACGTAGTCAATGTAGAGAACTGTACATTTTCTGTAAACAACCTTGATATTTCTTGCAGTTTATGCAATGCACATATTATTAGTAACTATAGCGAGCAGTCCAAAGCGTTTTTTGCGAATGGCACAAGTATGAATTTTTCATTTACGACAATGATGAACAATTATTTTGATGGACACCTTGACGACAACTATGTTATTAGAGAGGGTTCAGGAAGTCTGATTCTTGTGAATAATAGTTTTGGGGGAACCGGGTGGAGTGATCCGGTCAATAGGATAAATTGGAGGGAGAATGAAATAAGCAGTATAACCAGTATTGGGAATTATTACAGGAACACTTTACAAGACTCTATTCCATTTTTCACCAGCGGAGGAACTAACCATAGAATTACTTATACTTCCCTTAATGATTTGCTGGGAGAAAATAGTATGATGGTGAAAAAGCTTTTGAATATTATAGAAAAGCAGGAATGATGGTTATGATATTCGGGGCATGTGATGTAGTGACATTAATCTTTATCAGGTAATACAGGAACATGCAAATTAGAAGGACAATATTAAAATACGTAGTGCCCGAATTTGTATGGCCAAAAGACGTAGATATAGACGGAGTAAAGTTTTGCATTAGAGGCACTCCATATTCATTTGGCATTAAGTATTTTCTGTCAAAGTCACCTGACGCGTATGAAAGACCGGAAAGATATTTTTTGCAGTATATAAAACAGGGAGACCATGTCATCGAACTTGGTAGTTCAATAGGAATAATTTCACGCCTGATAAGAGAAAAAATAGGGGAAGAAGGGAGGTTAATTGTTGTAGAAGCCAGCCAAAAGCTGACGTCATTTTCTAAAACCTGGCTGGAAGAATTTTCCAACATCACAGTTCTGACAAAATTTGCCTTCCCTAGTCATCGCAGAACACCGATTAGATTTCGTTTTGATGACAGTAGAGGTTCGCTGGGTGGAACTATATTATTTGACGATAGTTATGATTTAATACATAAGGAGGAATCATTTTTTATAGAGGATGCTGAAAATGATTTTGATTTTTATCCAAGGGTTCTGGTTTGCGATATTGAGGGAAGTGAAATAATACTACTTGAGGAGGATGCATCCGTACCTGATTATATTGAATTAATAATAATTGAGTTACATCCATCTATATACCTTTTGGACAATACGGTTAAAATCATTGAAAGAATCAAATCCTTTGGTTTTCTTTTGCACTCCTCTATTCATTCGGTTTATTTTTTTCAACGTGTACAACAATAAATGAGTAAGCTGGGCTTTGTTGTAGGGCACCCTACTCAATTTGAAGTTCCATTCTATCGATATGTAAACGAACAGGATGGTGCGGATAGTTTAAAGGTCTATTATTACAACTACAAGCAAAATATTATCAGAGATGTGGAAATGGGAGAGCAAGGTGAGCGTTCCTGGGGTATTGATCTGCATACCGGTTACGAATGGTGTTCTGTCTCAAAAAGCAATTTATCTATAGCCAAACAAATATTGAAGGATAGTGAGTATGTTATTGTCAATGGTTATACCTCAAGTCTCTGTTTGATCATCCTCTGTTTATCTCGATTATATGGGAAAAAAGTTGGCCTCCGGTTAGATACAGTTGCCTGGAATAATAAGTCGGTGCACAAGAGGTTTTTAAAGATGATCATTTTAAACTTACTTTCTTTATTTGTGGATTCATTTTGGGTGACCGGTAGTAAGTCCGGGCAATTTTTACGAGACTGTTTTATTTCATTGAAGAAAATTAACACCTTTTCATACGTAGTGGACGTTGATTGGTTTAAGCAAAAATCTCAAATGGAAAGCAGTAGGGTTTCCTTGCTGAAAAAAAGGTTTAATATTCCCCAATCAAATAGGGTGATATTGGCTATCACAAAACTAGTGGAAAGAGAGTCTCCGCAAGACTTGATTATAGCATTTGGAAACACCAAGATGGAAAATGTATCTCTGTTAATCGTTGGCGACGGCCAATTAAGAAAGGATTTAGAGGAACTGGCAAGTAAATATGAAGATGAAAAAAACATTGTTTTTGCCGGTTATATACCCTATGCAGACCTTCCTGAAATTTATGGAATTTCAGATTTGTACGTGCATCCATCTGAAAACGAACCATGGGGAGTTTCTGTACAGGAGGCGATGTCTTGTGGTTTGCCGGTAGTAACTTCTGATTTTGTTGGTTCAGCATACGATCTGGTTCGAGAAGGTGAGAACGGTAGAATGTACTCCATACGAGATACAGCGGCTTTAAGTAATATGCTTTGTGAAGTTCTAAACTATAATAAGGTGAAAGTCAGGACAATCAATGACGACATACTAAAGAAGTGGGATTATGAAAGCTTAAGACTTGATCTGCATGCATACATAGATAACTTAAAAACGTCCCGTGTTTGACGCTAACTTTTCTAACAAGAAACACATCCTGTTATGAAAATTTTAATAGCGGGTTCTTTTAAACATTGGAATGCTCTTGAAAGTCACTATGTTAGGTTTCTTAGGCCTCATGTGGAAAAGATCCAATTTTATCCATGGCCGGATCTAATTGGTGACTACTATTCATCAAGCCTGATTAGAAAAGTACAGTATCGATTTAAGGTGGGCACGAAGAAAAAGTTGAAGAAATTTAATGAGTTATTTTATCAGCAAATTGTAATCCAAAGGCCTCAAATCGTATGGGTGTTTAAAGGTGTTGATTTGTTTCCTGAAACGATAAAGGCAATTAAAGAACTAGGTATTAAAGTGGCCAATTATAACCCGGACCATCCTTTTATTCGAACCTTTAGAAGCGGGGGTGGAGACGAAGTTGAATTGGCGGTACCACTATATGATTTATTTTTTTGCTATTCAACAGACCTGATGGGTTTAATTGAACAGAAATTTGATAGGACGATTAGGACAGTTTTTCTTCCTTTCGGTTTTCAGATTACTGATTCGGAAAGGTCTATACTTAATAACCTTAGAATGGAGCGATCTGAGAAGAAAAGATTGTGTTTTATTGGCAATCCGGATAATGAATTGCGATTTAAAGTACTTAACGCATTGATACAAGAAGAGGTGCCTATTGATATTTATGGTTTAGGATGGGATAAATACTTTGGCAACAAGCTTAAACGAGCAAGAATATTTCCAGGAGTATATGAAACAGACTATTGGCGAACGCTTCAGGAATATCGTGCTCAAATTAATATTTTCCGTCCTCACAATATCAATTCTCATAATATGCGGACTTTTGAAATACCCGCTGTTGGAGGAATTCAACTAGCGCCCTATTCCTTAGAGCACGAAATGTTTTTTGAAGAGGGCAAAGAAATATTTCTATATAGAACAACAGAGGAGCTCATCATGAAGGCGTGGCATATTTTAGGACTTTCCGAAGAGGAGGCTTCATCAATCAGAGAGAATGCCCTTAAGCGATGTAGCTTGGATGATTATTCCTATGAAGGAAGGTCAAAGATTGTTTTGAAAGCGTTCAAGGAGCTGTTAAATGAACACTAAATTTTCTTTCGTAACGAATGCAACGTTAGATGATGGTGTAAGACTAGAAAAATTTGTACCTCAGGTGTTGAGTGTTTTTGGTGATTATATTGATGAGTTGTTAATTGTAGTGGATTCTAAACCGGAAGAAGGTAGAATTAAGAAATTACATGGCCGAAATAGTTATCAGAAAGCCACCATAGATGATTTTAGAAGAGATTTTAACTCTTCAAAAGTGAAGATTGTGAAGGTGGATTATACGGTATTAGATAATGTATCAGAAAAGTGGTTTGGGGAGAAAGGTGTAAACAGATGCCAGAATGGGACGCCTATATTTGCTTTTCTTTATGGCATTGAGCAGTGTAAGAATGACATGATTATCAGGTCAGACTGTGATATCCTTTTTTATGACAAAGGTTTTCTTGATGAACTTAGGCGTTTTGAAAATGATTATGATATCATTCAGTTGCCGTTTCTAAACAACGATATAATTCCGTTTTCCACCAGAGCCTTTTTTATCAATCGCCAAAGGATGAATGCCATTGTGCCATTAAGGGCGCATAAACTAGATATAGTCAGACGGCTTCATCGATTTATTTTTCGCAGGGAGTCATATTTGGCACTAGAGCAAATTTTGGACAAAGAGATAGAACATTTTAAGATAAAATTTCATGCACTGAATACTGAAAAAGGATATACAATGCATATCCCTCGCAGAGATGAATTCCCTGCACTTGCTCCAATTATTAAGCGATTTTCAAAAGGAGATATACCGAAGGATCAGTTGTTAGTCAAACACGACTATCACCTCAAGTGTTGGATGAACTAGCTCATGGGAGAAAAGTATTTGTGTTTCAATCTAAATTATGGTAACACCATTTTAGCAATCAGTTATACTATTGGGAGATGATGCTGACTAGGGTGGTCTCTGCAGTTTCAGGAAATGTATTGTATCAGGTAATTAACCTGATTGTTCAGATTGTCGGCGTTCCTTTGTTTCTACAACACTGGGGCGTGGACTATTACGGAGAATGGATCATCCTCTTTACGATTCCTGGATATATCGCCATCAGTGATTTGGGTCTTGGTACCGCTGCAACTACGGAGATGTCGATGATGTTGGAACGAGGCGAGCTAAAAGAAATTAATACGTTATTAAGAAATACATTTTGGTTTATTTTATTGATAGGTTCTATTCCTTTTTTGGCACTAGCCTTATCAACATTTGTATTTCCCTGGTATGAATGGCTTGGATTTACTCAAATATCAGAAGATGAGTTCAAATGGAGTTTTATTTTATTGATTCTGTATGTATACATCTCGATATTTATGTCACTTCCGCTTAACTATTACAGAGTGGAAAAAAAATATCATAGAGAACGATTAATTTCTTCAGGGTTTAAGCTGTTTGAATTTGCAACACTAGTTTTTTGTTTGATGATGGGGTATGGCGTCATTATAGCGGCAACGGTATTCTTTACATGGCGATTGATGATGCTGTTATTTGTATTGGTAGACCTTCGTTATAATTCGAAAATATTCAGGTTACTCCCCTTCTCATTAGATTACAGAGAAGTCCAGCCGGTTTTAAGACCGGGACTCTCCCTGATGGCATTCTTTTTGGGGCAGAATTTTCTTAACCAAGGGATTATTACAGTAATTGGTCTTACTCTAGGAAGCAGTGTAGTAGTTGTTTTTTCAACTGTCCGGACGCTCGTTAATGTTGTTAAGCAGTTAATAGGAACTATCAATCAGGCGATATTTTCAGAATTTAGCTATGCGATGGGAAAAAGAAATGAAACACTTTTGCTACAACTTTTTATTGTCGGACTGGGAATCAATATTGTTATCGCAGCAATGGCCTGCCTGTTTACAGCCTTCTTTGGTTCGGCTATTTTGCACGCATGGGTAGGAGATAAGATTGTTGTGACCGGAATGTTTTTAAGCTTAATGGTGCTTTATGTCTTTTTTGGATCACTTACTAATTATACGCTGACTTTTGTGGGAGCGGTCAATAAATTTAAAAGCCTTTCGCGATCCTTTTTGGTTTCAGTTATTCTTGTTTTGATAATGGCCAGTGTGTTCGGGAAAGTCTTAGGCTTAAATTTTGTAGCTGCTCTATTAGTGGGATTTGAGTGTATAATGTTTATACTCGGAACGAAAGTTTGTTTAGAGATTTTGGGAAAGCGATTGACTTCCTGGAAACAAGTAATCCATTTTGATTGGCAAGCCCTTAAATTTAAGAGTTGGTTTCGACAATAAAAAGAGGATTTATAAAAGAGCATTTTGCTATCCTGATAGTCTCTATTGGTGCTGGTATCGCATTGGGAAATGTGATTCAGGGAAGTTTCCTCGAAACGACCAGTATAATATTTACCTTCTTCTGTTTTGGCGATTTTATAAGAACTTTAGGAAAGAGCATTAACATAAAACACTTAATTGTATTAATAGCCTCGATTCAATATTTGTTTATGCCCGTCATTACGTATTCCGTATTTAATGAAGGGAATGAGTTCAGCTTGTTGTGGCAAACCTTTATGGTTATTGATTCGAAAACTTATTTTCAATTTGCCTTGTCAGGCACAATTTTGTTGTGGATAGGACTCCATATTCGATTTTTTGAGCCACATTCTGATAAGGAATTGATGGAGAGGGCTTCTGAGTATTTGAGCACACGTTCCCTGATAGGATATGGACTAATGGGGACAGGGATTGCGATGAGTGCAATCTATAAGTATGGACCGGAGGTATTGATTGGAACACTATACTTCTTTACCCAACTCACCTTTATAGGTGCGTTATATTTGAGTTTTAGCAAAATAAGAACCAAGCGATTCATTCAGTTTGCAGTATTCTCAATTCTTGTTGTTCAAAGTATACTCACAGGGATGTATGGGGAGTTAGTGTTTTGGAGTATACTCGGTTTAATATTATTGTCCATTAGAATTAACAAGCTGTCCATTGCACGAAAGTATTTATTTGTGATTTTGGGCATGGTGGTTATTTTATTGATTCAATCCATAAAGCATGAGTACCGGGAAAAGGTTTGGGATTTTGGCGTGAGAAGAAATGATCCCGGACTTTGGTTGAGCTTAGTAGGGGAGAGAATAACCGATCCTGCCTCCTTGTTTGAGCCTGAAAGGCTATATAAGATGACTGTTCGGGGAAATCAAGGACATATTATTGGCAGAATATTCAATTATGTCCCTAAGCATGAGCCATATGCTAAAGGGGAAACAATCAGTACAGCCATATTAGCCTCGTTTATTCCAAGGTTAGTTTGGCCTTCGAAACCGATATCCGGAGGTAAAGAAAAAACCTGTCGATTTATGGGAGAATGTGGAAAGAGAGATTATGCATACAACCTTGGGCAATTAGGGGAAGCTTATGTGAATTTTGGAAAAGCAGGCGGGGCAATAACAATGTTTTTTTATGGGTTATTGATTAATTATTTTTTGTCCAGAGTTAGACGAAAATCATTCAATATACCCTCCCTAATCCTTTGGAGTCCTTTGTTCTTCTATTCGTTTTTGTCGTTGGAAACGGACTTTCTGACCTCATTAAATACTTTTCTAAAAGGGATTATATTTTACTTAATTATAAGATATTTTTTACTTCTCCTATTTCGAATTAAAATCTAGGTTGTGGAGCCATTAGCAAAGACAGCAATAATTACAGGAATTTCTGGGCAGGATGGTGCCTATTTGGCAGAACTATTGTTGCAATCAAATTATGTTGTTGTTGGGGTGACAAGAAAGGCTAGTGAATCGCTTTGGTTTAATTTAAATAACAGAGGCATAAAGGACCAGGTTGTCATTGTTGAAACAGAAATAGATAATGTTGAGAGTTGTACCAAGCTGCTTTTGGATTTCAAACCTGATGAAGTTTATAATCTGGCGGCACAAAGTTCGGTTTCTTATTCTTTTCAAAATCCGCTAGAATCAATTCAATTCAATGTTTCGTCTGTTATCAATTTGTTGGAAGCTATTCGCAATGTGAATAAATCAATTCGATTTTATCAGGCGAGCAGCAGTGAAATGTATGGGGTCGTCAATGATCTTCCTATCACCATTAATAGTGTATTACACCCTGTGAGTCCTTATGGTATCTCTAAAGCGACAGGACATTGGCTGGTAAGCCAATACAGAGAGTCTTATGGCCTATATGCGGTGAGTGGTGTGCTTTTTAATCACGAATCTTTTTTAAGACCCGAATCTTTTTTTGTAAAAAAAGTGGTATCAACCGCTGTAAAAATGTATTTAGGAAGCCAGCAAGACCTTCATGTAGGCAGTATAGATATAAAAAGGGATTTTGGTTACGCTAAGGATTATGTGAAGGCCATTTACTTAATGATGCAGAATGCAAAACCAAAAGATTATTTAATTTGTAGTGGAACATCCATTTCATTAAGAGACATCATCTATTACGTGTTCGATAAATTGGATCTTAGTAAAAATCGAATTATAGTCGACCAATCACTAAAACGCCCCAGCGAGATTGATGACATTTATGGAGATCCACTGCCGGCACAGATAGATCTCGGTTGGGAAAGTGCTGTTTCATTTTTTGATGTGTTGGATATACTGATTGAAGAGGAAATTTTAAATGCAAAATCAGGTAGTGAGTAAGCCCAGAGTCATGCACATACAACGGAAAAAGCGTAAAGGCAGCAACTTTAGTCTGGAGTTTATTTTTAAAGATGTGAGAAAAAGACTTAAAGGTCAATTTGATCTTCAGTTGCACTCAGTTAAGCGTGAGAGCAATGGAGTGGTTAATCGAATTATGAATATTTTTGAGGTTGGCTTTTTGCGTGGAGATTTATTTCATATTACCGGTGATATACACTATGTCACTTATCTTTTAAAAAGAAGTAAGACCGTATTGACGATACTGGATTGTGGATTCATGAATCAGGAAAATAAAATCAAAAGACGGGTATTGAAAAATTTATGGCTGGATTTACCGGTTTGGAAATCAAAGTATATTACAACCATCTCAGAAGCCTCAAAGCAGGACATTTTAAGATACTCCAATTGTGATCCGGAAAAGATATTTGTCATTCCTGTTGCAGTGGATGAAATCTACAAGCCAAATCCCAAAGAGTTTAATACGTATTATCCTGTTCTATTGCATATTGGGACAGCTCCCAACAAAAATCTTGAGCGTTTAATACCGGCAATAAAAGATATAGATTGTAAACTGGTTATTGTTGGGAACTTGTCGAGTGTTTATATTGATCTGTTGAAGCAATTTGATATTGATTACGAAAACAGAGTTAATCTCACACAGCATGAAATGTATCAAGCCTATTGCGCTTGTGATATTGTAACCTTTGTGTCCACATTTGAAGGATTTGGCATGCCTATTATCGAAGCGAATTGTGTCGAGAGAGTCGTGATAGCCGGAAATAATTCTTCTATGCCCGAAGTTGGGGCGGATGCGGCTTGTTATGTAGATGCTTTTTCCATTGAAAATATTAGAGAAGGAATGGTAAAAATATTATCGCAGAAAGCTTACAGGGACGCTCTTATTGCAAATGGGAAAGTGAACAGGGTGAGGTTTGCAAATGAGCATATTGCATTGCAATATGCGGAGGTATATAACAAGTTGCTTAGTTAATTTGAAAATCCTCATCATCATCCCCTCCTACAAACCAGCCTATGTATACGGTGGTCCCATAAGGTCTGTTTCTAATCTTGCGGAAGCATTGGTTCAGGAAGGCCATGATGTTTCTGTGATAACAACGACTGCAAATGGAAGTGAAGAATTGGATATTGAAGCAGGGAGGGAATATATCGTGGATGGCGTGAAGGTCACCTATTTCAAACGTTTGACCAAAGGACACTCCAGCTATAGTCCGGATTTAATTCGAGCCTTAAAAGTAAAAGTTTTAGATTTTGATGTGATCCATATTCAATCCTGGTGGAATCTGGTCAGCGTACAGGCCGCATGGATTTGCCTTCAAAATAGGATAACACCAATTATTTCGCCCAGAGGCACTTTGACACACTATACATTTTCACACAACAGAAGCCTGGTAAAGCGATTACTACACACCTTTGTCGGCAGAAAATTACTTAATCAGTCCATCTTGTTGTTTTCTTCCACGAGAGAGAAAGGCGAAGCTTTGAAATTTGTCAGCGTAAAGGACACGGAAATTATTCCAAACTTGCTTGAGTTGCCGGAAACCTTAAAAGGCACCCATACACCGGAAGAGCATTTCAAAATTATCTTTTTAGGTCGAATCGATCCGGCGAAGAATATTGAATTATTGATGGAGGTTTTGAACACTGATTTTGAGTTGCCTTTTCACCTTAAAATGGTAGGCACCGGCGATGAAGCCTATATCTCAAAATTGAAAAACGCAATGTCAACGTGCCATACCATTGAATGGATTGGACAGGCTGATGGAGATGATAAGTTTAAATTGCTTGCCGAAGCCGATCTGCTGGTGCTTCCCTCCTTCACAGAGAATTATGGCAATGTAGTATTAGAGTCTTTATCACAAGGAACGCCTGTACTCATTTCCAATAATGTAGGGGCCAAAGATTATATTCTGGAGAACAACCTCGGGTGGGTAGTTGATGGAGGGCCGAAAGAGTGGAGAGAGAAACTAAATTATATTTGGAAGAATCACTCTTTGCGGGAAGAAATGAGACACAAGGCACCGGAATGTATAGCACGGGATTTCAGAAAGAATAACCAGGTAGTGGCTTATATCAACCTGTATCAAAAACATATATACAACATTGCATCAAGGTGAATAGGGCCAGTCACACAACAGACCTTACAGTAATTGTTCTTGCCTTTAACGAGGAGAAGCATATTGCACGCGCCATTAAAAGCGTCAGCCACCTGGCGCAGAAGATTGTTATTGTAGATTCTTTTTCAACAGATAAAACCGTAGCCATCGCAAAAGATATGGGGGCTGTGGTTTTGCAAAATCCTTTTGTCAATCAGGCGCAACAATTTCATTGGGCCATGCAGAATGCGGATATAGAGACTACCTGGGTCATGCGAATTGATGCTGACGAATATCTGACCGAAGCGCTGATTGTAGAAATACAGGAGCGATTGCCTACTTTGAATCAGGCTATCACCGGAGTAATATTGAAAAGGCAGGTACACTTTATGGGACAATGGATCAAACATGGAGGGTACTATCCGATTAAATTACTACGGATATGGCGAAAGGGCGCCGCACACATCGAACAGCGATGGATGGATGAACACATGGTTTTGGATCATGGAAAGGCCGTTGAGTTTAAGCACGATATCATTGACGACAACCTGAACTCACTTACATGGTGGACTGATAAGCACAATGCTTATGCCACCCGGGAGGCAATCGATTTACTGGATCAGAAATACGGAATTTTGCAGTTACCTAAAACAGAAAACCACTTGAACAGTACAAAGCAGGCAAAAGCCAAGCGATGGTACAAGAATAATTTGTACCGGAGACTGCCATTATTTTTTCGGGCATTTCTATATTTTCAATTCAGGTATTGGTTGAAACTCGGATTTCTTGATGGAAGAAAAGGCTTGGTCTGGCATTTTCTTCAAGGCTTTTGGTATCGGTTTTTAGTGGATGCAAAAATCCTGCAAATTGAATGGTGGGCAAAAACAGAAAAGAAATCAGTCAAACAAATTATTGAAGAAAAGTTTGATATCACGTTATAGTTCAGCGGTAATTAATTTTAAAGAAACGTACGATTCCATATGTATATACTAGGGCTTAATGCCTATCATGCCGATTCTTCAGCGGCTCTGTTTAAAGACGGGGTGATGATCGCCGCCAGTGAAGAGGAACGTTTTAGAAGAGTAAAACACTGGGCCGGGTTTCCTTCAGAAGCTATTATGTTTTGTTTGAAGGATGCGAATATTAGCATAGACGATGTAGATCATATTGCCATCGGTAGAGATCCGAAGGCTAAATTATTTAAAAAAATAGTCTTTGCTGCATCACACCCACAAATTGGTATTCGCGCTATTCAGAACCGATTTTTAAATGCTAAAAAAGTAGCTTCTCTTTCCCATGAGTTTGTAAAACTTTATCCGGAAGTCAGTGAAGATAAAATTAAAGCGAAGATTAATCATGTCGAACACCATCATGCACATTTAGCCTCGGCATTTTATGCCTCGCCTTTTGAGGAGGCTGCCTTGCTTTCGATTGATGGCAGTGGTGACTTTACGACCACGATGTTAGGCCAAGGTAATGGAACAAAAATTACGGAATTGACTTCCATTGATTTTCCACATTCTATTGGTGTGTTTTATTCTGCTTTTACTCAGTATCTTGGATTTCCAAATTATGGGGATGAGTATAAAATCATGGGGCTGGCACCATACGGCAAGCCACTGTATACCGACAAACTAAAAAATGTAGTTAAGTTAACAGCGGATGGTTTGTTTCAACTTGACCTTTCTTATTTTAGTGTGACTCAAGGAAATGTAATTTCTTATGGGGATGACCATATTCCAAAAGTAGATCAACTTTATAGTGATAAGTTGGCTGATTTATTCGGCCCTGTTAGAAGTAAGGACGAAGAACTTTCCCAATTCCATAGAGATATTGCTGCTTCTGTTCAGCGGTATACGGAAGAAATTATTTTTCATCTATTGGAAGGACTTCACAAAAGAACAAACACCACTAGACTCTGTCTGGCAGGAGGTGTTGCACAAAACTCAGTGGCGAATGGAAAGATTACGAGAAACACACCTTTTAAAGAAGTGTATATTCCAAGTGCCGGACACGATGCGGGCATTTCAATGGGCGCTGCCATGTATGTGCATCATCAGACATTAAGCAATAAAAGAGAACCATCAATTCGCAGTGCGTATACAGGAAGTCATTTTTCAAATGCAGCGATAGCGGATCTGTTGAAAGGGAAAAAAATACATTTTGTGCAGTATTCAGACGAGGAACTTTTCGAGATCGTATCAGATAGCTTGATCAATGGTGGCGTAGTAGGATGGTTTAATGGACGCGCAGAGTTTGGACCAAGAGCTTTGGGGGCTAGATCAATACTCGCTGATCCACGAAGACAAGATGCGAAGGAACTACTCAATGCGAAAGTAAAACGAAGAGAAAGTTTCAGACCATTTGCTCCTTCCATTTTGAAGGAATACGTCAATGAATATTTTGAGGTAAATGATTCTGTTCCTTTTATGGAAAAAGTTTTTCCTATTCGGAAAGAGAAACAAAGCTTACTACCTGCAGTCACCCATGTCGATGGTACCGGTCGATTACAAACGGTGGAAAAAGATGTCAACCCAAGATACTATAAATTGATTGAGGCTTTCTTTAGAAAATCGGGTGTGCCGGTTTTACTGAACACATCCTTCAATGAAAACGAACCAATTGTCAATACACCTCTGGAAGCACTGGATTGCTTTCGACGAACGAATATGGATATGTTGGTTTTAGAAAATATAATCATTGACCGAAAATCGATGAGCTAAGAGATGAATTTGACCTCGTCAAAACAAGTACCTTTAGTCACCATCATCACCGCCACCTACAATAGTGGTGAAACCATCCGTGATACCTTGGAGGCTATTGTCTCCCAGGATTATCCCAACATCGAGCACATCATTGTTGATGGACGTTCTACGGATAATACGCTTGCTATAGTCAGTGAGTACCCGCATGTCTCTAAAATAATTTCTGAGAAGGACTTAGGGATTTATGATGCGATGAACAAAGGTATAGGTCTGGCCACCGGTGACATAATTGGTGTTTTAAATTCTGATGATTTTTATGTGGCAAGCGATGTGGTGAGCCAGGTAGTCGGTCGGATGCAAGCAGAGAATACTAGTTCGCTGTATGGAGACCTTATATATGTACACGCAAAGCAAACAAATAAAGT
>JBBKXT010000157.1:0-3159 GCA_037969625.1 Saprospiraceae bacterium | reverse complement strand
ATTATACGGTTCCATCCGAAGGAAATAAGAGTCAGGATGTTTAATATGAATAGGCCGAATCTATGTAGTTTAAAATTCCTCCCTGCGCTGGGTTTTATGCTTGCCGTTTGGATGGGTTGCGCAGATAAAACCACAGGGCCATCTGCCCATATAATTGATGATCTGGCCAACCAGTATGTCCGTTTGGCTTTAGTCATTGGCCAATACGACAAAGATTTTGTCGATGCCTATTATGGTCCTGAAGAATTGAAGCCCACCAATGAACCATCATCTCTTTTTCCAAAGGATAGTTTGATTACTGAAGTCAAAGCACTTAAATTATTTCTTCTTGAGGCTGCGAGTAAAGATTCCGTGATAGCGCACAGAGCGAATTGGTTGATCGATCAGCTCGTCGCTTTTGAAAGACGAATACGAATTTTTTCAGGGGAATACCAACTTTTTGATGTCGAATCCACTGATTTGTTTGGAACCACAGCACCGGTTTTTAATGAACATCATTATCATTTACTGGTGGAGGAACTTGACCACAAATTGCCGGGTGATGGCTCCGTGCAAGAACGATTTCAAGTATTGGCCAATCGGTTTATTATTCCAAAAGATAAACTGGATACCGTTTTTCGAGCGGCTATAGAAGTATGCAGAGAGCGGACTTTGAAGCATTATAATTTGCCCGACCAAGAAAATTTTGTGTTGGAGTTTGTTACGAATAAGTCATGGAATGGGTACAATTGGTATAAAGGGAATTTTCAAAGTGTTATTCAAATTAATACGGACCTGGATATTTTTATCGATCGCGCCATTGATGTCGGTAGTCATGAAAGTTATCCGGGACATCATGTCTATAATATGCTCCTTGAGAAAAACCTCTATAGAGATAAAGGGCTTATAGAGTTTTCAATTTATCCTTTATACAGCCCACAGTCATTGATTGCAGAAGGAAGTGCTAACTACGGGATTGAAATTGTGTTCCCGGGAAGTGATAAAGTTGATTTCACACGTGATGTACTACTACCATTAGCAGGCCTTGATACGACCGGAATCAGTTTGTACTTTGAAGCATTGGAGACAAAACAAAAATTGAATTTCGTCCGAAACGATGTAGGCAGAGGATTACTCAGCGGCTCAATGACAGAAGAAGAAGCGATTCGATGGTTAGAAACTTATGGTTTGTATAATCATGAAACTGCCTTGAAGTCCATTAGCTTTATTCGTCATCATCGCAGCTATGTGATCAACTACAATCATGGCATGGAGTTGGTGAAAAAATACATTGAACAGGGCGGGGGAGATGATCCTAAAAATCGCTGGACACTATTTGAAGTTTTATTGAGCGAACAAATTCGAACTAAAGATATAATGAGTCCTGCTGAATAGTTTTGTATCAATTAAAATCTCTTTAATTAGAATTACCTATTTCGCACCCCAATTATTTGATTTCGATTAACATTTTGCCAATTATGGAGCAACTTCATCATGTACTGTTAATACTTCACATCATTGCCGGGGCCATTGGTTTGTGTGCCGGAACAATTAATTTGATTCAACAGAAAAGTGGTCAGCGACACAGGGTTGTAGGCACCATTTTCTTTTATGCCATGCTGCTGGTGGGCTTCTCAGCGATTGTACTTGCTTACATTCATCCGAATTCATTTCTGTTGATCGTCGGGATATTTACGATTTATATGGTTGGAACAGGGTATCGGTATGCCAGGTTAAGGAAAAGAGGGAAGGAGGTTGTTCCAGAACTAGTAGACTGGATTTTAGGCATAGGCATGGGGCTGACGGGAATTGTTTTCATCGCCACGGGAGCCATACCTCTATTTAAAGGTCATTTCTTTGGCATTGTTTACTTGGTTTTTGGTCTCATTAGCTTGTTATTTGTCCGAGCGGATGTGGTTAATTTTCGAGGAAAGTCCAGTTTTATTAATTACTGGCAGACGACCCATTTGCAACGGATGATTGGCGCTTATATCGCCTCGCTGACTGCTTTTCTCGTGGTCAACTACGCTATATTTCCAGCCTTTTTTCCCGGGTGGCTTTTTTGGCTGCTACCGTCGATTATACTTACGCCCTTAATTATTATCTGGAGTAATAAATATGGGGTCAAAAAGCAAAAAGCGTAAAGCCGGAGCAATACCAGATAGGATATGCCCCTAGAGCGCTAAGCATTTTAGAGTTATTTTATTGGATTATTTTTGGTCAGATATGGGTGCAGTGCATCAATGGAGGACAATTGGGTTTATATCCTATATAAGATATCAGGTATAAAGTAATTATCTATAATAAATAATTGCATATGATCATAATCTTTCTTTACTTAGAGGCTTGGAAGCTTGTATGTGCGCAAGCAGCCTTTTGCAATTATTGAGTCTCTGATGATTAGGACAGTTGTCTTTTATGTTTTTCATCAGGAGCACATAAGTCGTTATTTATTTGTCTTAAAACCAGAATACAATTAATATGAGAATTTTTACCCCCCTTTTTTTAATGGTATTGTTTGCCATTGGTCAATTAAATGCTGAAGGAACTCGAGAAGCTGCCCCCAACGGCACCGTGGACATCATGGGCAATTCTACTACTGATGTGGCCGCCTTGCACATAAACAATCCAAGCTATAATAGTTTTGCTGCATTCGACAATCCGGATCCACTTAGCAGACTATATATCAATATCCAGGATCCAACTACGGAATGTATTTACCTCGGATTTAATTGGGCACATGATAATGTCACGTCGCCGAACCCACCGAGAATCAATTTCGAATATCGTATTAAGGATCCAAATGGGAATATCGTCTATGGACCAATTAGTGTTACGCCAACTACAGCCAATATCACATCATGGTCAGAAGGACATACCGGACCGACTCAAATCTATGGTGCCGGTGGATATGATGCAGTCAATGTAAGTTCAGCCGATCTTATTTCCCAGGGATGGTCGGGCATAGGTGACTATTATATTGAATTCAGAGATGATGCCAATAATGATTTCCTCATTGATTTCTGGGATATTTCTGTAGCAGATTGTACTGCACCAAGTCCGGTAGAAGCAAAAGGCAGGCTATGGTCTTACAACTGGTCGATCTTCGCCATTAATGATTTTGGTTTCCCGAACAGACCATTTAATGGTGCTTTTTATGTCTGCGCACCGGATCCTGAT
>JBBKXT010000156.1:0-43809 GCA_037969625.1 Saprospiraceae bacterium | reverse complement strand
TTTTTGTAACTACGACCATTTAATGTAGTTCCTTTTCTTAGTTGATCAACTATTTTGTCATTTCCAGCAATGGCAGAGAAAGTAGGCAACCAATCTTCATGTGCTACGATTCCATTGAGCGTAACATCGCTTTGAAAATGACCTGGCCATTTTATAAACGCAGGAACCCGATAAGCGCCTTCCCAGTTTGAATTCTTCTCCCCATGAAAAGGCGTTGTTCCAGCATCTGGCCAAGTATTATAGTGCGGTCCGTTGTCAGTAGAGTACAATACAACGGTATTGTCTGCAATGCCTAGCTCCTCTAACAAATCCAATAGCTCGCCTACGTGCATATCATGCTCCACCATTCCATCACCATATTCATCTTGTCCACTGATGCCGCGATGCTCTTCTTTTACGTGTGTGCGGAAGTGCATTCTTGTACCATTCCACCAACAGAAGAAAGGCTCACCGGATTCATGTTTTTCACGAATAAAGCGCTTGGCTTGCGCCATCGATTCATCATCCACGGTTTCCATTCGTTTTTTAGTCAGGGGTCCGGTATCTTCAATTCGTTGACCACCTTTGCCATCGGACCAAGTATGTAATACACCTCGTGGACCAAATTTTTCCTTGAATGTTTTCCCATCAGCCATGATCATATCTGTTGGATAATCCTCGTTTTCAGGCTCTTCTTCAGCATTCAAGTGATACAGATTGCCGAAAAACTCATCAAAACCGTGCATGGTTGGGAGATGTTCATCACGATCACCCTGATGGTTTTTACCAAACTGACCTGTTTTATATCCCTGCGCTTTGAGGACTGTAGCAATCGTCACATCAGTCTTTTGCCAACCTTCAGCAGCTCCTGGCATACCTACTTTTGTCATACCTGTACGTACAGGTACATTTCCGCCTAGGAAAGCTGCACGACCGGCTGTACAGGATTGCTGTCCGTAATAATCAGTAAATGACACCCCTTCTTTCGCTATTTTATCAATGTTGGGTGTCTTGTAGCCCATCATACCACGATTATTATGGCTGATGTTCCAGGTGCCAATATCATCCCCCCAAATCACAAGGATATTGGGCTTTTGCTGTGCCTGAAGAGCACATGCAAAGAATAACATAAACACTGGTAGTAATTGTGTTCTTAAAGTCATATATATCAAATTTTAATTATTACGAATGGATATCATCCTAAACTTTTTTCCTCACTGAAAAGTTTAGATCTTTTGCTAAACTCGTTTTGTATAGGTATGAATTACACCTTAAAATAAATTTGAGCAATTAGTTACATAAAATAAATCCCGCACTTAGAGTGACTAAATTTTACCTTTCAAGGATATAGCCCACTGAAAAATAAAAGATATTGGCCTTGAGTCCCGCATAGGGTTGATTGCCTGCACTATCAGTAAAATCCTGGTTGTGGAATTCAGAAATGTAATATTTAAACTTGATAGAGCCTCCATCAGGCAGACAGACACCAATAAATGGCCCATGCTGAAAGCTGTTTTGTCTGCTACTAAACCATCCGGTTATTTTATTAATCTTATCCCCACTTTCATACGTTTTTTCTTTGTACACAAACGGGAACTCTACCTCATACCCTGCGTAAATATACCAATTAGACAAATCACCATATTTTAATGCTACCGGGATGCCCAGGTTGTACGATCTGAATTTTTTCTTATACACATTTCCTGTGGATGGCTCAGAATAGTTGTCATAAATATACCCCACATTGCTTATTCCTAGTCCGGTCATAAAACCAAGTTTAGAGCTAAAATCCGCATTGAAATAGGAATGCAAATTCACCACCGGGGCCCATCGCATCAGCACATCACCATCTACACCATTGGCTTCGACGTCCGCAAAGGAGAAAATCATGTCCGCACCACCTGACCAATAAGATCTTGACTGACCAATAACGGAGCTCGAAAAAACGAGCAAGAAGAAAGCGAGCGTAAATATTGTTTTCATTTGAATGGTTTTAATATAAGAATTATAAAAATTAATGTTGGACAAGTTTCAGTTTAAGAGTAACACGTTGCACAAAGATAGCTCAATCTCACTTACGGATAATTCACTTTACATATTTTTAAATAGCTAAACTATTTTTCTCGCACAAATTCTACTTCATAAGTGTCTTTGTCAACTGCCTGGAAATAGGAGCCCGAAAGCTTGTCCTTTTCCATATGATATTGGAGCCCATAGGTTGATCCGGGATAATTGACATCCTGTAATTCCACCATCATATAAAGCTTGCCATTGTCTACCACCCATTCCGATCGAGCGATATGAATGGGTTGTGGATTAAAATATCCTGCTTCCATCATCCCATCCGTTGATACACTCGTAACTTCAATCACATAGTCACCATCAGTTCGCATCCATCGACCTGTTAATTTGTTAAAATCAGGAGCCTCAGCTTCCAATCCAATTTCTTTTTCAGTGGAATGCTCCGATGGTGTCACCTCTTGTTTCGAAAAAGATTGAAGTTCCGGTCGGAAGAAAAAGAACAACAACAGTAGAATGAGGATTGTGCTAATAGCTGTCAATAGCAAAGCATTTTTCATGCTTCTAGGCTGACCCGAGGGATGATCTCGTCGGTTATTCATTTTTAGAAATTTTATAATGGTTCTAAATTAATCGCTAAAAAAGATAGCCTATATGAATAACATACCGATAACCAGCAAAAGTTGTTTTTGCGGTACCAGATTTTTTAAAACTTCCGTCAAAAACAATGTTATAGGCAGGAAATCTCTCCTCAAGGACCTCGTTAATTTTTTCAAATAACGCACTCTCATCTTCCGCTGTAAGATCCGTGTCTAATTCAGCCCCTATTTGATAGAAGGCAACACCCGGACCTATTAAAACAAAATCAAGGGCCATCCGCTTCCATATTATAAACTGATATCCCATTTGGGCCCCAACCGCAAAGAATTGAAAATTCAAATCCGTTTGGACCTTACCTTGAAAGGTGTTCGTATTCAAATCCCATGAATTTTCACGACCCATCGTCACAAACGATGCATAGGGTCCTACGTATAATCCACGGGGAGCGGCATATTTATTCTCAGAGGCTAGATAGAAACGATAATCGCCTGTAATGTGAAAGCCTCTGTCTTTTTGTGATTTATTAATCTGAACGGTGGTGTCGCTAAAGTTAAAACTCCCAAAATTTGGCAATTCCGTTCGACCAATATTGATAGAAAAACTTTGATGTTGATTTAAAACTCGTTCATACCCTGCAACAAATGATTTCTTTCCAAAAATCAAAGGATTTGTAACATTGATCCTGACAATGTTTTTAAAGTGTTTCTCTTTTTTGGTCATTTCTGAGGCTGCTTCCTGCGCGATCAGCGCATGCCCGGTAAAAACCAAGAAGAACAACATCAGAAGGGAAGTATGTTTAGTCATCATTAGGAGGTTCTATTGCCCCCACAAAGTATGATTAATACTTGATTTAGTCTTCTTCTTGAAAAGAGAAAAATATTAGGAACAAAAAACTTCATCTGGAGGCTCCTCTCAAAAAGCACCAACAGAAAGATACCATTCTAAAATCGCCCCACTAAATTCCAAGGGTTTGAAAGAGTTGCTGAAAATCCGGATGGGCAGGTGCCAAATTCTTTAGTATTTCGCCATGTTTTTTAGCTGGGGCTGATTTTTTCAGTTGAATATATAATAATGTCAATGCATAATTGATATTGATAGCCTGTGGGTCGAGTTGATAACCCATCTGATAAACTTCTTCAGCCTTCTTAAAAGCTGTTTGTTGTTGTAGTAAAAGACCATAATTATAGTAAACGGAAGGATTCAATGACTTCAGGTTAACCGCCTTTTGAAATGATTTTCCTGCAGCGTCCATATCGTTCATCTCATATTGTAGTAAACCCAGATTATAGTGTACCCGATCATTTAATGGATCAATTTGACCGGCTTCCTTCAACGTTTTCAAAGCGTTTTCATTTTCACCTATAATACTATAAACCGTTGCCAGATTTAATCGGGCATAATTCATCAACCGATCCTTCTCCAATCCCCGTCGATAGTATTTAATCGCATCTTGATAGTCTCCTTCCTGCAATTCATAATCTGCGATCATCACATTGCCCACTGAAAAATCTGCCTGATACTGGAGAAAGCTAGCATTCTCTTTATTGGCAGCGCTAAAACGCTCCTTTGCAGCCGCTGGTATTTGCCCGTCTGGCAATCGATGATATAGATCGGCAGCTGCAATTCGTACGGCACGAACCTTATCATTCAAAGCTTCACTTACTTTGGTTGACCAGCTTTCTGGAGGAAAATTTTCTAATGCACGCAAAGCATTATAGCGCACTATGGCCATATGATCTGATGAGGCATTCACTAAGGAGGATACACTTTCTATAGTTTGTACATCTCCAAGATAAAAGGCTGCTGTAGCTCGGGCGATGGCTGGCTGTGTCGTATCTGCAAGTAGCTTAGTCAAATGAGATTCGGATTTTTCGTTCAACAGACTGCCCGGAATCAAATCATCAGAAAAATGATATGCCCTATCCTTGCCATACCAATCTATAATCGACTGACTGGCCCATTGGTCTGATTCAGTCTGATGACAATGCGTACAAGCATTTGGCGTCCCATACCGCACGGATTGATCCGGCCGGGGTACTCTAAAGCTGTGATCTCTTCGATGATCATTGCCCATGTACGTTCTGGAGACCATGTGGCAATTAATACATTTCGATCCCTCAGATTCCCGTTGATGAAAATGATGTTCAGCCGTATTATAATTTGGTGTGTGGCAACTGAGACACAAATCATTTCCTTCTATTTTTAGTTTGCCAGAATGGGGATTGTGGCAATCAGTACAACTAACATTGCTATGAAACATTTTGCTTTGTGTAAACGAGCCATAGACATAGTCTTCCTCTTTGATTTGTCCATCGGCAAAGTAAAATTCATTGCTCAATACCTGTGGAATCAGGTCGTCTAAAATTTCGTTTGACCGAATCAGATCTGCGGAAATGTCTGACTTGCGTGCATGACAGGCTGCACAAGCATTCAATTGCATTTGAGGGGTGGTATCTCTTGCGTAAAGGAAACCACTATTCACTAGTCCAACACCTTCTCCGTAGGCGTTCGAATTGACATAAGCGATATGTGTGCTTCCCGGTCCGTGACAACTTTCACAACTGACATTGATTTCATCCCATGTTGTAGTGAATGAATCAGATTCAGCATCGTAATTTTTTTGAAGATTTGTCGAATGGCACGAAGCACACATGGTGTTCCAGTTCTGACTCGCACCGGTCCAATGAAACCAATCATTAGGATCGATGACCTGTTCAGGATATTGGTGAAACCATTTATGATCGCGACTATCCCAACTGGCTCTTGTCGTTTGCAAACGTCCGCCGGGAAATGAAATCAAATATTGTTGGAGAGGATATACGCCAAAAGTATAAGCAATCTCAAAATCATGGTTTAGACCGTCTTCTCCCTGTGTATTTATAAAATATTTATTCTCCTTTTTAAAAAATTTATTGGTGACTCCATCAGCGATGAAGGTGGTATTATTAAAGTCACCTAGAACGGTTGAGTCATTAGCAGGTAGCATCGCATAAAAATGATCGGATTGTTTCCAATCTTCATATGCCTGTGTATGGCAGGAAATGCAAGTATTGGATCCTACGTATGTACTTTCACCGGATGGCATCCAGACTTCGGAAGAATCAGATTTACACCCAATCAGAAGTACGCCAATAAAAGATATTAGTAGAGAATAGTTAAAAAGGGGTATTGTAGGGAAGGGCATACAAATACAATATTTCAGAAAACAATCTGGATCGGGCCAAAGGTACTGACATCATTCGCTTTTATGTTCAAATTATTTTAATAAAACAAAATCCTTATTCATCAATGGATACATGCCTCATCCCTCAATTGTCTCAATGGCGGCACGTACATTTTTTTTAAATAAATGATCCTCTTCGACAGGTTCACTCCATCCGGTCATTAATGCATGTCGACCTTCACGGCGCATGTTGGAAATTAAAAACTTGATATCTCTTGGTAATAATTCGTTGTAAAAATGATTGAGCATTTCACAGGCCGAAAGATCTAACTCGTAAATGACCGAAGCATCCAAAATAAACCCTTTGACAGGATGCCTGGAAGATGCAATCAACTCTTCCGCTCTATTTCTAAATACACCGCCATTAGCGAAAATCAAAGGTCCCGAAAAACGATACACAATGATGCCGGGAATGGTTTCTGCATCCGGAAATTCTTTGATGTCATGAAAATCATCGTCTATCGTTTTCCCCAACAAAGCATCCGTCGGAAATGCCAAGGCTCGCAGCACTAATACCAATGAAAATAATACGCCGATGCCAATGCCCTGGATGATGCCAAAAGAGACTACGCCCACCATCGTTAGTACTGCACTGATCAGCGCAACACCCCGAAATTGCCACATCCTTTTAAACGCCTGAATGTCACCAAGATTCCATGCCGAGGCCATTAGAATCCCTCCCAATGCAGCCAAAGGCAAGGAGTATAAGAGGTCAGTAAAGAAAAATAAAACAATCGCTAACATACCAGCCGCCAAAATAGAAGTCACTTGTGTTCGCGATCCGGCTGCCTCAGCTACCGATGTTCGTGAACCACTACCACTGACGGGTAAGCTTTGTGTCAAACCAGCAACGATATTACTGATTCCTAAAGCGAGTAATTCCTGATTTGAATCAATTCGATAATGATTTCGATCTGCGAAACCCCTGGCATTGGCCATGGTATCTGAGAAAGCCACAATGGCTGCTGCAAAAGCTACCGGAATTAATTTTTGAATATCTTTTAAGCTTACGAATGGAAGATGAAAATCAGGTAATCCTTTGGGAATAACCCCAACAACAGATACACCTTTGTCTTCCAATGCCAAAAACTTCACAGCCAGAATCGCACCTACTAATACAATTAATTGAGCAGGAATACCTGGATGCCATTTTCTGAGTAATATAATTGTTGTCACACAACATGTACCCAAGATCAGCGTAACAGAATGAGTGTTTCCAATATTTTGACAAACGGAAATAAATTGATGGAGTGTGGTGCCCCTATTGATTTCGAAACCTAGAACTAGCGGTAGTTGACTGACAGCAATCACCAGGGCAAGACCATGCATAAACCCCACCACGACTTGATTGGATAAGAAGTCTGCAAAAAATCCCAAGCGCATAAAAGACCCGGCAATACATAAGATGCCAATCATCACAGAAATGAGCGCAATCAAGACGACTAATTTGGCCGGGTCGCCAAGCGCCAAAGGAGCTACACTCAATGCGACAAAAGCAGCCATCGCAGCACCAGGACCAACAATCAATTGTTTGGAAGTACCAAAAACAGCATAGGCCATGAGAGGAAATATACCCGCATAAAGTCCGGCTAATGGACTTCCGGCTAATTCACCAAAAGCTAAACCGACAGGAACCATCACCAATCCAAGTGTGATGCCAGCGACAATATCTCTCGGGAATAATGAAACCTTGTACTCGCGCAGGACGCTCAATCCTGGGATCCAATGCTGCCACTTGGTTCGCCTGTTGCTTCTTCTATTTAATAGCTTCATTAGGAGATTTCTCGGCCTGGGCTGCAGCTGCTTTACCCTTGCCTATAGGAATGCCTACATTAATATATAAGGCGTTGTTCGTCTGGGCAGGAGTGGTGTCAGAGACTCTGACATCCATTAAGCCTAGATAGTATTGGACACTTAGGTTCATACCATTTCCTTTTGTAAATCTATAACCTAGTCCACCCAACAAACCTGCATCAAGTGGATGATAGGCGTTTTTCACATCAAGAGTATATTCCAGGTCATCCTTATCATGCACCGTGTTGACAAATATATCCTTCGATTTATTTCTTAGGCCCAGTTGAATACCCCCCTGAGCATAGAAATTGTTTTTAAAAACATACTTCAGGCTTATGGGTACCTGAAAATAACCAAGCACCCGATTAACACTTCCCCCTGCAAATGCATTATCTAAATCCTGATCCCCTAAATCATAAACGGCCAACCCATCAGCGCCCATAGTCGATTTTACGCGGACACCCGTACTCAAAAACCACGATGGGTTTTTCATTCGAATATCAAAATAGAATCCAAGATTGAAATCAGATTTTCCTTCAGACTGCATGAGTCCGGTCATGGTCGAGAGGCTATAACCACCTTCCAGACCAAATTCCATACCTCCTGAATTTAACTTATCTCCCAATAATATGGAAATCAGCACTTGGCTATTGGCGGAATACCCTATGATCAAAAAAGCAAATATCCAAATAGGTTTTAACATAAAATTTTTTCTCATAATCCAAATCGGTATTGTATAGATCCTAGAAACTGTGTACGGCTTCCTAAAAATCCGTACTCTGCTCTGATCATTATATGTTTATTAAGTTGAAATTGTGACCCGATGACAAAGTTCCACATATTTTTGACTCTTTTGTCAAGAGAATACTGGACGGTTGCCGTATTTTCATCATTCAGAGCTCCGTCCAGCGTATTCAGCACATTTCCTGCCGTCTCTAAGGTTCGGTTTGCCGTTGCATATTTTGCTTTATTGACAGGGTTGTTTTGTTCAATCGGAGATAAACCACTCCACCATTCATCCACTTGTATCTGTCGTTCGCCAACATTGACTATACCATTATCAACCTTCTCCTGTAGACCATCGGTCGGAATAACTTCATTGAGTGGTAAGGAGCCTGTTGTGGAAGAAGAATATTTTACTCTAAATCCTCCAACCCAAATGGCAATGTTCTGCTCAGGTTTTTTAAGTTTAAATGATTTTCCAAGGCGAGGACCAAAAACAAATGCAAAAACCGGTTTATTCAATGCACTTACATCCGTCCAGGTTACATTCATATCTAAGGCAAACCATCCACCGCCAACTCCCATTGTTGGCGTCATACCAAATCCAAAGGTGGAGGCATTGAACTCTGCTTTTGTATCAATATTCGTTATTTCCTTCCAGGTATTGCTTGTATCAGGTAGCCAGAGGCTGGCATCAATAGCCGTTGAAGTTTTTGCTGTAGAAAAAATTCCGTAGATATTTAGAAAGGGGAAAAGCCAGATATCCGGTCTTATATTGACGGCCGAAGCTTCAGATACGGCATTATTGAATCGAATGATTTCATCCATATCGTACAGGGGACCATTATTAAATCCAACTTGAAGATTCTCAATAACAAGATCTGATTTCTGGCTAAAATAATTAATGCTAACACCCGCAGAATAAGGCAGATCAAAGCCAAGCTCAACAGCCTTCGAACCCCAGATTGGCAAAGCATACGGATACGGTGTTGTTTTTAAACTATCGATGAAGACCTCGTTCTTCTCCCCTACCACTTTGTTGGTATAGACCTGAGCACCAATATTGGTCGTTACGATTAAAAGCAATACAAACAAACAAAATCTCATGACATCAAGTATTTAGTCGTTATCAAATGTAAACAAAGTCCTTCAGGTAGCTGCTAAAAAAGTTCATTCGGTTTTAACCTGACTTTTATTCGCCAAGAATAATGGATTCTTACAAAGTCAGTGCCAAACAAGATTCGGTGCTATCTTTTTTTAAACCATTGATCATATGTTATATAAATAAGTATTGTCATAATCTGCCAAATCGGATGAAAAATCGCTTTTGTAACTCTTAAATTCAACTACTTTTGTTGGATTGCCTCCCTTTTCAAGTATTTTTTGTTTCGTTGGGTCAAGTATGAATCATGATTTTCTTTTTATATCGGAATGGCACAAACGCCTTCACTGCCAATCATTGTTGGGGGTTACTTTCCATGTCAGAAAATCTAGGGCAACACTCCAGGGAATTTTTTTATTCGCACTAATTTTCTTGTCCCTGATTCCATTTGCAGGAAATGCACAATCTTCCACGAGTAATCAGTTTTGGAGCAGATACAAATTATCTCACGCTTTTGGCAATAAATGGGCCTCCGAAATTGACTTCACCGGAAGATTTAGCGATACCCCCGAGAAGAAAAGCATATTGGCGACAAGGAGTCAGTTTGGAATACAGGGCTGGGCCCATTATCACTTCTCTTCACGTTGGAGATTTTCAGGGTCTGTAGGCTTTTATGATAATTTTTATTTGCCGGACATTGATCAGGAAAGCTCTACGGAATGGCGATTTACTGTTCAAGGCGTATACTTTTTCCACAAAATCGGATATACTTTTAGTACACGCGGAAGAGCAGAAATCAGAAACATCCATGATGAAGAAAACGGCATTACAAATACTTTTCGGTATCGACAACGCGTCAAATACCAAAAGCCATTGAACAGTAAGTCTTTTAGAAAAGGCGTGTTTTACGTACTCGCCTCTGATGAGTTGATTTTCAGAATAAATTCAACAGAAGACCACAATACTTTTTTTGATCGCAATGTCTTATCCTTCGGAGGGGGATATGTGCTGACCGATAATTTGCAGCTTGAGATGGCTTATGTAAACCAATTTCTACCAAGAAGTGATGGAAATCAAATCATCCATGCGCTTTCCTTCACCATCACTTTCAATAATTTATTGGGGCAGATTCAAGGCAAATTTAAAAAGTTAAAAAACAACGAATAGTTATTCTTTCTTTTTATTCTTTTCATCGGAAAGGAAACATTCCAATTGATCCCTGAAGGCTGCTTTGTGCAACTTAAATAGATAAGTCCGATCTCCTTCCGATTCTCCCATATCAAGCTTTACAGATAGCGCTTCATGTTGGTGGGCGGCTTTCACATCCTTTTTATCCAGTAAATAGAGGATCTCCATAATGGAATCATTTTTTATATACTGGGTATCATAATGGGATAATTCGATCACTTGCTGATTGGATAAAGTCAGCACCAAATCATCTTTCAATTTTTTACCTGCTGCTTTTTCTGGAAAGGGGACAGGCCGCAGGGAAAGGAAGTAGTTCTCTTTGTCCGTAACGACATTGCCATATAGCTCTTTCGCCTCTGTCCAATAAAACTTTACCGGCTCCATTGAATACAATAATGAACCATCCGGATACACACGACTCAGTATGTCACATTGCCCATTGGAGGCTATTGAACAAAATAACATGCTCAGTACAACAATCATGGTTCTGATCATGGCTTTTGTATCTGATTTTTAATGGCTTGAATCAAATGAGCGGAATCTCCCGGCCGGTGGATATACTTTTTAATCTTATCTCTGATTGTCATCTCATGTTGATAAGCCTGCTGATAATTGGGATCTGTATTTACTTTTTTCAAAAACGCATCCTTGGATAGTGCGTCAAGCTCTTGATCAAAATACATTCCAACCTGCTTTTTTAATTCATCGTTGTCGGTAAAGTTTGTCATGTCTATTGATTTTTACTTTCCTTATTCTGGCAGGAAATTTATTTAGACTAATGCTTAAAGTTGATTACATAATTTTACTCTTCTTCCCGGTTGTTTTCATCAATTGAGGATTGTCCTCTTGTTAATCTTTTCTGGCCTCGAACATCTGTATATCCATGTTGTTGCGCATAATCGGTAAGTTTTTCTTTTAGCAGGTTTCGCGCTCTGAAAAGTCTTGACCGAACGGTGCCAATAGGCACGTCAATAATCGCTGATATTTCTTCATAAGTGAAGCCTTCAATATCACAAAGTAAAATCACAGTTCTGAAATCTATCGGCAAGCTATTAATTGCAGAAGTCACTTCATCCCCCATCATGTGAAGAAATATCTCTTCTCTCAGGTCACTGTATCCGGTGACTCGAACATCATCCGTATCGTGATAGGCGACTATGTCTTCAAAGTCAACTTTGGTAGGTTGTTTTGATTTTTTCCTGTATTCGTTAATAAAGGCGTTCTTGAGGATTTTAAACAACCATGCTTTCGCATTAGTTCCTTTTTCGTACTTCTCAATAAATCGGTAGGCCTTCAAATAGGTCTCCTGGACCAGGTCGTCAGCATCTTCCTGGTTATAGGTGAGGTGATACGCAAATGTCTGCAAAGCAGTGACATGTGGTAGCAACTCTTCTTCGAACAGGGTATCGTACTGAGTTTTTTTGGATTTTTTATGCATGATCGTTGCATGAAAATTATTGTGCTGTGAATGTATAAAAAAAGGATCAAAAGGACATTTTGACAAACACAAGGTGTCACTTTTCCACCTTATGTTTATTTTTACCCCTATGGGAAGAAAGAACAAGTTAAAAAGGTTTGCTGAAGTAGCCACATTTCCGAATGTTTTTGAAAGTATTCCCTCAGAGGAGTCTTTTCTTTCCAACCAAGAAGGTACCTGCCAGGACCTCCGAGGACAATGGGCCCCTAATCACTTCAAAAACAACCATCCAGTTATTCTCGAACTGGCTTGTGGAAAAGGAGATTACACACTTGCCTTGGGGCAAGATTTTCCGGACAATAATTATATCGGTGTGGATATCAAAGGGTCACGCATCTGGAAAGGCGCTAAAACAGCACTTGAAGCCTCAATACGTAATGTCGCTTTTCTACGAACCCGGATAGAATTTATCGAAAGATTTTTTGGACCTGGTGAAGTGGATCAGATTTGGATTACGTTTCCCGATCCGTTTGAAGGAAAAGCGAATCGCCGGCTCACCTCCGCCCCATTTTTGGAGCGTTATCGCCGCTTGTTGAAGCCAGGGGGAATAGTGCATTTAAAAACCGACTCCCCTTTACTTTATACGTTTACTTTGGAGGTGATCCACAATGATCCGGCTTGCGAAGTTCATTATGCCAACCCGGACATCTACAGCATGCCATTGGACTTTCCTGAATTAGCACATAAGACATACTACGAAATAAGACATCTGAGTATTGGGCGCACGATTAAATACATTCAGTTTACTATAAATTAAAGGCAAAACAGGATTTGCAAACGGCATGGAGGGAGCTTAAAAGTGCTTCCAACCTTGTGCCGTAATCGGATGGATTTGTCCTCCTGATGTATGCAGTTTGACACCATCTTCCGCAGGAGTCATTTCGCCAATAATATATACGCTATCCATAAACCGAACCTTGTCGAGATCTTTTGGATCGACCGTAAAAAGAAGTTCATAATCTTCCCCGCCACTCAGTGCACACGTGATCGGATCGAGCTTAAATTCGATCGCTTGCATTCGCGCTTCATCATGGATCGGTACTTGCGCTTCTTCAACGAAAGCACCTACGCCTGAAGCTTTACAAATATGCAGGAGATCAGAAGCCAAGCCATCCGAAACGTCGATCATGGAAGTAGGTATCAATCTTGTTTTTTCAAAATACTGAATCGCTTCTATTCTTGCTTCTGGTTTCAATTGTCGGCCGACCAGATATTTCTTGTCACTCAGTTCAGGTTGCATCTCCGGATGTGCTAGGAATACTTGTTTCTCTCTTTCCAAGATTTGCAAACCAAGATAAGCTGATCCGAGGTCGCCTGTAACGCAAAGTATATCCCCGCTTTTGGCGCCACTGCGATAGGTAAGTTGCTCTTTCGATGCACTCCCGATGGCTGTGACAGATATCACTAACCCGGTTGGAGAGGAGGTGGTATCTCCACCAATCAGATCAACATGATAGGCATCACACGCAATTTGAATTCCTTCATACAATTCATCAATGGCTTCCACCGAAAAGCGATTACTGATGGCGAGGGATACCGTCACTTGCTTGGGGATCGCATTCATCGCACAGATATCGGAAAGATTGACAATAATGGCTTTATAACCGACGTGTTTTAATGGATGATACATTAAATCAAAATGGATGCCTTCTAAAAGCAAATCAGTTGATACCACGATGGGATGATGACCATAATCCAAAACAGCAGCATCATCGCCGATCCCTTTGATCGTTTCTTTTAATTTGTTTTCAAATTTCGCAGCGATACGGTCGATTAAACCAAATTCGCCAAGTTGTCCAATATCAGTATGTGAAGATTCTTGTTCACTCATAAGATTTGTTTAAATAGAAAATGGTTTTTAGAATCATATACTTTTTAAGATATCAGCATCGATATGTTCCCATAAACCCCCTTCTGGAAATGGGGCAATAATTTTCTGTTGTTCTAATTTCGAGGGGTGTTGAAAAAACAATTTGTAGGCATGCAGGTCTATGGTGCCGTCCGGATTGGTGCGTTTGGAGCCATATTTTATATCGCCGCGAATAGGAATATCGATGGCTGCAAGTTGTGCTCTGATCTGGTGCTTCCTTCCACTGATTAAGTCAATGCGCAAAACCATAAAATTGTCCAATTGCTGAATCACCTGATAGTGCAATTGCGCTTCATCGGATCCTGCTATCTGTGCTTCATGCGTGTAGGTAATATTCTTTTTATTGTCATAAGTCAAATAGTGTATCAGATTGCCATGTTCAGGAATTTCCTTTGTGGGTACGATGCCGATATATATTTTTTTCACTTTGTGATTTTCCCATTGCTTTGAAAGATGAGTCGCGGCTGACTTCGTTTTAGCAAAAGTTAAGATACCACTAACGCGTCGGTCAAGACGATGCACGACATAGAGGTCTCTATGCGCATAAGCCATGGCCATCCGATGTGCACTTGGATCACCTGTCTTATCTTCCTGGGTAGGCAGCCCTCCCGGTTTGTTTAAGATCATTAAATGATGATCCTTGTACAGTACTAGTTCACTTATTTTTTTCATCCTTTATTTTTATCTCCTCATGCTCGATGAAGATATCCGGTTCCTGGGGTGGTGGGATAGTTGGTTTCGGTGGACTGAACACATATCGGTACAGTAAGTACACTACTAAAATCAATGTTAGGAATTTCCACATAGGTCTTGTCTTAATTTATAAGGCAAAGGTACGACAATGCAAGGCACGGAGATACGCTAAATGTGATGCCTTGATTTGTCCCGTTTTCATGCATGTAATTGTTGCTAAATTCAATCCAATTTAACTATATTTAGATTCAAAACCTTAACCTATGAAAAACCTAATTACCTCCGCATTTATTTTCTGTAGTTTTTTTTCTGCCCAAAGTCAGGTGATTGAATCTGACTCGCTGGCACTCGTAGCTTTTTATCATGCCACCGGTGGCGCTGGCTGGACGGATCAAACAAACTGGCTTAGCAACGCTCCGGTTAGCGAATGGTTTGGAATATACATTGAGGCTCAGCGCGTGTCAGAAATATCCATATATGATAATAATCTGACCGGCTCTTTTCCTGCAATCATAGGGAACCTTACAGGACTTGAAAGAATTTATTTACCCTCAAATTTATTATCAGGTGAAATACCTCCGGAAATCGGGCAATGTACGGAACTGACGACCATCGATTTTTCTGTAAATGAGCTGACAGGTGATTTCCCACAGGAAATTTTGAATTGCCAAAAACTTGAGGCAATCACTTTGTATCGAAATCAATTCTCCGGCGCGTTCCCTGATATCCTACTCAACTTACCCGAATTGTGGCGACTCGAACTTGGCGATAATGATTACTCCGGAGAACTTCCTGTAGCGCTGAATGACGCCACCAAATTAAGATTACTTGGTTTGGATCGGAATGAATTCTCAGGGCAGATGGTCTCTTTAAAAAAATTAACCGCTATGGTGGAGCTTCATCTCGATGGAAATAATCTGCATGGGGATATTGCCGACATATTTAGCTACAGCCCCAATATGTATTATCTGACTTTGGGCGGAAATCATTTTACAGGTTGCGTTTCAGATACTTTTTTCAATCCTCAAAAACTTCAGTTTTTGGATTTTCCGAATAACAACTTTGATTGCGTTGGTGACTTTAGTGCATTTGCAGATACAGGCGTGCTAAAACGGCTTTACTTGTATGGGAACAAGATTCCCTTCGAATTTCTGGAAACAAATAGTACCGTAAGCAACTATGCATATAACCCTCAGCAATTGCTTCTGGATGTAGACACACTATTGCTATCAAATGGTGATTCTATAGAAATTGAGAGTGGGTCGCAGGGTCTTTACACGCATTATGTCTGGTTCAGAAATGGCGCTGAAATAGCCGGGGAGACAAATTCGACCTTATGGGTAAAAGACTTTGATGCGACTAAAACGGGTTATTACTTTAGTAATATGACGAATGATTCTCTTCCACTTCTTACGCTTCAACGAAGTAAAATCACTCTAAACCTCGACGCAGGGACTGCTACCCGAGAACTTCAACCGGTCGCCCTGAATATCTTTCCAAACCCAGTGAGTCAATATATCCAAATTCCGCCTGATTTTGATCACGGCAAAGCTTATATCTATGATGGGTTGGGTCGCGTTGTGGGCATAAATGAATTTCTGGAATCAGGGCAATTGAATGTTGCGCACCTGCCATCAGGCATCTATTTCCTGATAGTTCGAACGGATGATCAGGTGGCTAATGGTCGTTTTTTTAAATCATATGCCAGATAGGATAGTTGAATTTTAGAATTCTCTTCCGGAGCATATAGGGTGATCACTTATTGGTCGGCATCATTGATTTAAATTATTATGTAAAACTTATATAAACATCGAAAGGTGTCGCTACCACAGTACCAGCCGGTTATAGCTGTTTCTGTTCAAAAAGCCGCTTTAGGTATTGGGTTTAGATCAAATTACAATAAATTAATATAAGAACTTTTCCTATATTTCGCCTTTGTAAACATTGTTTTCAAACACACCCATGACAGAACATACAATCGTCACTTCTCCTATTGGTCCAATATATATAGAAGGCTCTACAAACGGCATCAGTCGAATCAGCTTGCGGCCCGAAGACACGCATGGTGAGCCAGGGGACATTCCGGAATGTTTACAGGCTTGTGCAGATCAGCTCTCCGCCTATTTTGACGGATCGTTAAAGGAGTTTGATCTTCGACTTGATTTTGGGGATGCCCCGGAATTTCATCAGGAAGTCTGGAAGATGGTTAAATTAATTCCATACGGTAGAACCAGAACTTATACTGACATCGCTGACATCATAGATCATCACAACGCCACAAGAGCAGTAGGCCATGCGAATGGATTAAATCCTCTGCCCATTGTGATCCCTTGCCACCGGGTCATCGGAAAGGATGGTAAGCTCACGGGGTATGCTTATGGTCTTGAGTTAAAGCGTTGGTTGCTGTCCCATGAAGCCCCCGGACAGTTTATGAAGCAATCTGACCTCATCGAGGTGCTTGAAGAGGCTTAAATAGCGCTCTTACCGTTATCCAATTTATAACAATGATATTCTTTTAGCAGCCTGTTAAAAGAAAGGATTAATTTAAGAGGTCCGGCATAATCAGATGAAAGGCTGGGATATCCACATGAAATGATTCTCCGGTATCTATCCGTTTCATTGTATAAAAACCTCCCATCCTTCCAATTGGAAATGCCAGGACACAAAAACTACTATAAGAATGGATTCCATCCGGTTCTATCACGGGTTGCTCCCCAATGACACCAAGTCCTTCAACAATTTTCGTGCTACCATCCGCTTCTGTGATGTCCCAGTGTCGGGAGACTAGTTGAACCGAAAAATCGTTGTAGTTTTTTATATAAATAGAATAGACATGAAGATACTGTGACCTATGTGGAAAGGAATGACCTGGCCGAAAATCACTTTCGACGCCAATCTTAATACCATTTGTAGTTAATGCCTGCACGCAGCTAAAGTAAAAAATTCCTAACAATCTCTTCTGCCTCTTGCAATGTAGTCGTCAGATCATCATTGATCAACACCTTATCGAATTGGGGTTCAAACGTCAATTCTTTTTCTGCTTTATCTAAACGCTTGCGCAAACTTTCCTCCGAATCAGTCCCTCTTTTTCTCAGTCGCTCCTCCAGCTCTTTCAGGGAAGGGACTTTGATAAAAATCGTCAGGCATTCCTGCGGATACTTTTCTTTGATGCTTAAAGCCCCTTTGACATCTACATCAAAAATAACATGTTTGTCCTTCTGGTGAAGTCTTTTGATTTCTGATTTGAGGGTGCCATAAAACTGCCCTGGGTACACTTCCTCCCATTCTGCAAAAGCGCCATAACCGATCCAACGTTGAAAAATTTCAACAGACAGAAAATAATAATCTTTGCCGTGAACCTCATGAGGTCTTTTCGGGCGTGTGGTGGCCGAGACAGAGAATGAAGTCTGCGGAAATGTGGACAAGATGTGGTGAACTATAGTTGTCTTACCTGATCCACTCGGCGCAGTAAAAACAAGCAGTTTGCCATGAACACTCATACGATATTGGCCAATTGTTCTTTGATTTTTTCCAACTCATTTTTCATGCCCACCACCAGGTGTTGCAGTGGACTCCACTGGGCCTTGGCGCCTAGCGTATTGATTTCACGTCCGAGTTCCTGGCAAATAAAATTAAGCTCTTTTGATTTCATGGCCTGGTCTCCTTTTAATGTTTCCATGAAAAAAGTACAGTGTTGCTGCAGACGCACCTTCTCCTCGTTGATATCGAGTCGATCCAGATAATAAATGACTTCCTGTTCAAATCGGTTGGTATCTACCTGATCAGCGCTCATAAATTCTTCCAGCTTCTGCTTCATGCGATTTCGCACATAGGCAAAGCGTTCCTGGTCATGTGCTTCGATCTGATTACACATATCATGAATGGCCGTGGCGGATTGTTCCAGGTCATTATATATACTACGACCTTCGTGTTCCCGAAACTTTGTCATTTGATCTATGGAGCTATTGACAGCGATCAGGATGGCTTCCCAAAGCGTATCGTCCATGGCACTGCTTGATCCGGTTTTAAGGACATTGGGCAATTTGAGGACTTCATGGAGTATCTGATCGGCGCCGACGCCCAATTCTTGGGCAATGGCACTTAACTGCATGAAATGTTTTTTGATTAGGGGCTTATCATAATCCAGGTCATCCATCGCCATGTCCCCTTCAAAAGAAATGGTCATTTCGATTTTTCCGCGTTGTGTCCGTTGAAGGACATGATTTCTCAATTCGATCTCCTTTTCACCGAGACTCACCGGAAGTTTAATCCGCAGGTCGGTGATTTTTGAGTTGAGCGAGCGTATTTCGGATAGAACACGCATATCATTATAGGGAGCACTGCCTCGCCCAAATCCGGTCATTGATAGAATCATGGGCACGAAGATAATTCTTTAGCGTATAGAGATGGTATGTGGTCAGGCAGCGAAAAAGGGAATTTTAGCCGGAAAAGGGCATTAAATCGCACATGAGTAAATATTTAATGTCATTTGATCCGGGCAACTTATCTGCACATTATTTGCAACGATTTCAAGAAGGATTCGCTCAGTTAGCAAAATAACCCCTATTTTACAGGGATCTGGAAGGGAATAAAAAAATAATTTCTGTTTTGTATTGTATCACAATAGGTTATAAACGCATGATCAAAATAAAAATGTGTAACCCTATGATATATTATAGAAGTATTTTTAGAACTTTGCCCTCCCGATTTGCCCGACAATGGGCATAACTTACTATAAATCAGAGTAATGAGAAAAGCAGATTTAGTTAACATCATTGCCGAGAAAACCGGCGTTCCCAAAGTTGACGTTTTGGTGACCTTGGAAACTTTCTTTACTGAGATTAAATCATCTCTTTCTAAGAATGAAAATGTTTATATCCGTGGTTTTGGTTCATTTATTACCAAAAGAAGAGCTAAAAAGGTCGGAAGACACATTAAAAACAATGTCTCTATTGAGATTCCGGCTCATTATATACCATCTTTCAAACCAGCTAAGATTTTTGTTGATGAGGTAAAAGATGGCGTGACTACTGATCTTGATCAATAGTCAGCAGGGTGAAGAATAAAAAGCAGATTTACTACATCATTGGCGCCCTTGTGTTGTTAGGTGTCTTATATTTTGGATTTGACAATTTTCCTTCCTCTACCAAAGCCCTTGAAAAGTCAAGAGCTTTAAACACGCAGGAATACGATATTTCTTCTTATCAGGCAGAAGCGAAAGCATCGCTCGGCAAAGAGGACATGAAGTATCTCGAAACGCTTGAAGTTCAGGTTCAACATGCTCGTGAGGACTCTGCCAAAATCAATGTGCTGAAACAACTTTCAGGTCACTGGTTCCAGTTGCAGAATCCAATCATGGCCGGTCTTTATGCCAAGGAAATCGCAGTCATTGAAGAAACGGCCACGAGCTGGGCAATCACCGGTACAACTTTTGCTTCCGGATTGCAGCGGGATCTAGGAGAGAAAGAAAAAGCGTTTTTGAGAGACCAGGCGGTCAAAGCTTTTGAAAATGCAATTTCGATTGAACCACAGGTGATTGATCATCGAGTCAATCAAGCACTGTGTTATATCGAATTTCCATTGGCGAATGAACCAATGAAAGGGATTCAAATGTTAGTAGGTTTGACAAATAATTATCCGGATTCTCCCGTGCCACCCTATCAACTGGCTCGGCTGGCAGTCAAAACCGGGCAATATGAACGTGGACTGACTCGTATTGAACAGGCACTTGTGCTGGATCCATCCAATGCAAGAATTGCATGTCTCGCGATTGAAATTTATACAGCACTAAACAAGCCTGCGGAAGCGGAAGCGCTTAAAGGGATATGTGCTGAACAACAATAGACTTATATTTAGTAAAAACATAATTTTTTAGATATGCCTTGCGGTAAGAAAAGAAAAAGACATAAAATCGCTACACACAAGCGAAAAAAGCGTCTGAGAAAAAACAGACATAAGAAAAAGAATAAATAAGCATTTATTTAACCGGCATCAACGCAGTCCGATGTCAAAGATATTCGCCCTCTTGAAGCAAGAGGGTCACTGTCAGCAAATAGCCATTTTATATACTCTATCTTTTTCAAAATGTGCTAATGGATGAATCTGATATCCATCGCTTACAGTGTATCATCGCTGCATATTTAACGATATACCCTATGCCGTCAATCAATGCCAATTCAATCTGCTGATACCAATCAGACAGGATGACTACGTTGTTTTGATCATTGCCTTTACGGGCTAAGGCTGTTGTTGTGCCATTGAGCATATAGGGTATTTATGGACAAAGAATTGATCGTCCAAGGAACTCCTACAAGAGTGGAAATCGCACTTGTGGAGGATCAGAAGTTGGTGGAACTCCACCAGCAAAAGACAACAACCAATTTTTCGGTTGGAGATATATTCATGGGGAAGATCAAAAAGATCATGCCCAGTCTCAACGCTGTTTTTGTAGATATTGGGCACCGTAAGGATGCCTTTCTGCATTACACGGACATGGGCCCCAAGCTGAGGACCGTCATGAAATATACTGAAGACAGTATTGAAGGCAGGCAACAAACCGCCCTGCTCGAAAATTTTGCCTTCGAACCGGAAATCCTGAAAACAGGGAAAGTTGATCAGGTACTCAAGAAGAATGAAAATATTCTCATTCAGATTCTGAAAGAACCCATTTCCACCAAAGGACCAAGGCTGAGTTGCGAAATCACCATCCCAGGAAGATTTATTGTACTGACCCCATTCAGCAATACCATTGCTGTATCCAAAAAAGTCAGTAGCCCGGATGAACGCAAGCGACTTCAGGTGCTTGTAGAATCCATTCGCCCAAAGAATTTTGGGATCATTGTCCGCACAGCCGCCGAAGGTAAAAAAGTAGCCGACCTGCATGAAGAATTGAAAGACTTGCTTGATAAATGGAGTCAGGTGCACAAGCAGTTGTACAAGAGGCAGCAACCGAATAAACTCCTGAGTGAGTTGGATAAAACGAGCTCAATCCTAAGGGATATGCTTAATGATGACTTTACAAATATCATCGTTAATGACAAAGAAATTTATGACAGTATCCATGATTATCTCCAAAGCATTGCGCCTGGAAAAAAGGATATTGTCAATTTCTATAATGGCAAAAAACCTGTTTTTGATGCCTATGGTGTTTCAAGGCAAATAAAATCATCCTTTGGCAAAACAGCCACTCTGCCAAGCGGTGCTTACCTCGTATTGGAATCGACGGAAGCCATGCATGTGGTGGATGTTAACTCAGGTCCAAAAATGCAACGCAAAGATCAGGAAAGTACAGCCGTCGCTGTCAACCTGGAAGCTGCCGAAGAAATCGCACGCCAACTCAGACTGCGCGATATTGGTGGACTGATTGTCGTCGACTTTATCGATATGCGAAGCCAGGATAACAGAACGGAGCTCATGCGAAAGATGAAAGATTTGATGAAGCGTGATAATGCACAACACACCATCCTGCCCCTCAGCAAGTTTGGTTTAATGCAAATCACACGTCAACGCGTTCGTCCGGAAGTTAAAATTGATACCACTGAACTTTGCTATACCTGTCTTGGCACCGGCAAAGTGAACCCAACTATATTACTGACAGATGATATCATACGCGATCTCGAATATATCGAACAAAGCCGACCCAATACAAGTCTCAGACTGGAAGTCCATCCCTATATCTATGCTTTTTTAAAGCAAGGATTTCCTAATTTTCAAATGAAACGTTGGTTGAAGAAGCAACGCTGGTTGAAAATTTCCGCCAATAGTGATTTTGGTCTGAATGAATATAAGTTTTACGATAAAAACAAAGACGAGATTAGGTTGTATTAAAGAGAGGTGAGTCGCCGCCGCCATCCCGACCCGATCGATCGGGTCGGGAATGGCGACCGAAGGAGTGATCGGAGCGCAGCGCTTGCCCCGCACTCCGATGAAGGAGGTAGTACAGGGGTGGCGAGTTACGTGTCGCCTGTCGAATAATCGCGTGCCGAAAAGTCTCGCATCTCGCGTCTGGAATCTCGCGTCCTTTTAAAGTTTTTGAGGGTTATGAAGGTTATTGAGGGTATGAAAAATAGGAAGTGAGTGAGATTAGTCTCAGGTCTCACAGTCTCAGGTCTAAAACAAGCTATGAAAAGTGATATTTCCACATCCGCAGATATAAAAACGCTCATCAACGCATTCTATGATAAGGTAAAAGTTGATGAAACGATTGGATACATTTTTAATGATGTCGCCAATGTGAATTGGGAGCACCACCTGCCCAAAATGTATGCATTCTGGGAGTTTCTATTGCTCGGTAAAGATACCTATGCCGGAAACCCAATGGCAGCTCATCAAAACCTGCATCAGAAGACACCATTAACAGAAGCACATTTTGATCAATGGCTTCTATTATTCCACCAAACAATTGATGAAAATTTTGCCGGTCAAATAGCCGAAGATGCAAAATCCAGATCTAGTCTTATCGCCCTTACGTGGAAACCAAAGTTTGCATCAAAGACTTGATAAGGATTCATCCCACTTATTTGCTTGTTCATCGTTTATTCTCTTTTTTATTCAAGAATTCATACAATATTGCTGTCAGAATTCCATTTTCAATAAAGTAGCACAATACATTTCGCGTGAAGATATTTTTTCCTGTACTTCATTGGGGCCTCGGCCATGCTTCCAGATCATTGCCTTTGATTAAGGCATATCTGCGTATGAATCACGAAGTCATTTGTGCTTCTGATGGCGAAGCGCTCGCTATGCTGAGAAGAGAACTTCCCGAACAAACTGTTTTAGAACTGCCGGGATACAATATCCAATATGATAGCTCATACATGCCTATTAATATGCTTCGGTACGGCCCCGGTATGCTACGAACGATCAGAGCAGAACATGAACTAACAAAAGCGATTGTAGAACGCCATCAAATAGATTGCATCATTTCTGATAATCGTTACGGCTGTTATCATTCAAAAGTTCCTTCTGCCTTAATCACGCATCAACTTCAAGTATTCACCGGACAGAAACTATTGGATGTTTATATCCGCCGCCAAATAAGATCTTGGTTTAAAAATTTCACACAAATCTGGATTCCCGATCAAATTCCCCCGGAAAACATAACAGGAGATCTGTCCGGCATTGATACGGCCCCTATACCAAAGCATTTTTTGGGTATTATTTCTGAGCTCAATTGTACGGCCCACCGTGGAAAATATAAAGCCGTAGCAATCATTTCCGGACCGGAACCACAACGTACTAATTTTGAGGAGTTGGTGACCAAACAACTATCCACTTTGCCCGGCGATTTTGCCATCGTCAGAGGGCGACCGGACATAGATGATCCCATTAGTAAAAATGGCAATTTGACAATTTTTCCCTTTTTAAAGAGAGCCGCGCTGTCGAACTTGCTAGCCCAAACCGATCTGGTCATTTCACGCAGTGGATATACGACTTTGATGGATCTTGCCAACACAGGGCACAAAGCCATCCTATGCCCTACGCCGGGACAGTATGAACAAATTTATCTTGCAGATCGGTTAGCCAGATATAAGCAATGTATCTATCAAAGACAGGAAAATCTCGATTTGCAGTCCGCTTTTGAGAACTTTAAAGAAATCAATCCAATTGGATTTGGTACAACACCGGAGGTAGCAAATTACCAAGAAAGACTTTCACAACTGGCCAATACACAAAGAGCGGTTTCGAAAGCTGCAGGAGGATATTAAGTCACCTTAATCTTCCTTCTGCTTTAATTGCGAGGTAGCCTTGTTTAGCTGCTCCATCCCTCTTTTGAGGCCAATCGCCACAAATGTCTTTATCCCATCTGCTCCTGCCTTTAAGACGTCAGGAACGAGTTTTAATTCCTCTGAAGTCCACTGACCCAACACAAAATTAACTTGTCCGCCCGGATGGAAATTTTTTCCAATCCCAATGCGCAACCTCGGATAACCTGGCGTATTGAGTTGTGCTTGAATATCTTTTAGCCCATTATGTCCACCATCCGTTCCTTTTCCCCTCAAACGAATCGTTCCCAAGTCCAATTGCAGTTCATCAACGATCACCAATAATCGCTCTATAGGTATTTTCTCTTTTTGAAGCCAATAGTTAACTGCCTTACCACTTAGGTTCATATAGGTGTTGGGCTTTAAAAGAACCAGAATCCTGCCCTTGTGCTTAACCTCTGCAATACTGCCGAGTGTAGCTGCCTTCCATTTGCCTTCTAACTCAGCAGCCAGTTCGTCAACTACATCAAATCCTATATTATGCCTGGTGTGTGCATATTCATCTCCAATATTTCCAAGCCCTACAATTAAATACTTCATAACCACGCAAAAATAGTGGATTTCAATGTAAGGATTCAACGGACCATGAATTAGTGCGCGATATAGAGGCCGAAAGCGGTATGGATATTAACAAGACAAACCTTTTTTGACTGCTTGCTAAGGATGACTATCTTTGAACAATGATGAATAACATATATCCAAGACCCGTAGAAGGCGATTGTCCCGAATATTATTTTCGTTACACAAACCTAGTGCCTGAAGTTGACATATTGACCTACCTCCATACGCAACGCGATTGGTACGGTGATTGGATTGAAAGCTTAACAGATGAACAAATCACTTTTCGCTACGAACCTGATAAATGGACTTTAGGTGAAATGATTGGTCATGTGCTCGATACGGAGCGTGTGTTTGCCTATCGCATGTTAGCCATCTCCAGAGGAGATAAAAGCAGACTCCCGGGTTATGAACAGGACGACTATGTGGCCAATTCGATATACGATACATTAAAAGCCAACGAATTGGCCAGTGAGTGGCGAGCTGTTCGCACAGCTACGATCCTTCAGTTGCGATCGATCAGTGAAGAGATGGCGGAGCAAAGTGGTATTGCCAACAATCTTCCTTTCAAAGCAAAGGCGTTTCCACATATGATCGGGGGACATGCAATACATCATTACAATGTAGCAAGGGAACGATATCTGACAACGGTATAGAGAAATATGATTTACACGAGAGATACCATTCGGTTTTTGTCGAAGATCAGATTGACTAAAATTTTTAACCTTGTTTGCATTTGGTCTTCGTATCAACTCACGCGCTTGAGTGGACGGCCCATTCAATGGGGGACACCGATGACCATCTCTGTCGAGCCAACTACAGCCTGCAATCTAAGGTGCCCGGAATGTCCCAGTGGATTGAGAGCTTTTTCCCGCGAAACGGGAAACATGAAGATTGATTTCTTTCGCAAGGTCATAGATGAGATGTATAAGAAACTATTCTATCTCATTTTTTACTTTCAGGGAGAGCCGTATATCAATCCGAAATTTCTGGACATGGTCAAGTATGCGCACACAAAAGGGATCTACACGATCACTTCCACCAATGGCCATTTTCTCGATCCGGAAAACGCAAAAAAAACAATTGATTCCGGACTGGATCGTATTATAATATCTGTGGATGGTGCGACACAAGAAATATATGAGCAATATCGAAAAGAGGGTACACTAGAAACCGTCCTGCAAGGGGCACGAAACCTGGTTGAAGCTAAACGTCAGGCAAAATCTTCAACGCCACACATCGTTTTCCAAATGCTTGTAGTCAAACCAAACGAACATCAAATCGAGGATGTCAGAAAACTGGCTGAGTCGGTAGGGGTAGATGAAGTAAAACTAAAAACGGCACAGGTATATGATTATCGCGATGGAAATGAATTGATCCCGACGATTTCTAAATATAGCAGATACCACGAGGATGCTTCAGGGCAATGGCATGTCAAAAACAAGTTGCTCAATCAGTGTTGGAAACTGTGGCATGCGTGCGTCATCACGTGGGATGGCATTGTCGTGCCTTGTTGCTTTGACAAAGATGCTACTCACCGTCTTGGTGATTTACGACAGCAATCCTTTCTAGACATTTGGAAAGGACAGGCTTACCAACAATTTAGAAAGGAACTTTTAAAAGGCAGAGATCAGATTGATATTTGCAAAAACTGCACAGAAGGGTGTAAGGTGTGGGCGTAGGGCAGGAAGCATTCGCCATCGCTAAAGCTACGTCGAACAAGGAAGGGCGGGAAGCGGGAGGCAGGCTTTACACAGAAAAGTCAATCTGCGTAAATCTGCGAAATTTGCGGGAGCTTTTTTTCAAAACTGAGATAGGAGAAAAAGTTACGAAAATCCATAACCTGCACAAACTAATCCTTCAACTCGAAGCAGAACGACGCTGCAAGTGTCGCACGCTCGCCACCCACAAGAAGGTACTGCGGGCGTGCTAACCTATCCTGCCCAACCCCGATGATCTCTCACCCTGAATAACCTTCCGCCTCAGGCGGATATACAAGGGAAGCCCCATCATTAACCCTCAAGCTACTAGTCTGTTCGCAAACTTTTGCTTACTTTAGTCATAACATCAATGTCTCTAATGTAGTGATGTGATAGAATTGACAGAATGACAAAACTAAAGTGCTTTATCACTAATGTATAGATGAAGCCTTTTCGTTTGGATATATTTTTTGCAAACACCTGGATCATTTTTCTTGTAGTATGAATACGCATTCACCTACAGGGTATCTTTTTGTTGCATCAAATAAAAACTACGATTATGGCCTCACCAATCCCTTTTATTGTTGACCTCCACTGCCATCCGTCAACGAAACCATTCGGTAAAAGTTTTAAGCAAGATCCAATTGGCACCAATCCTTCCAACCACAAATTAGAAAGCAGTATTTGGTATAATGACTCGCCCAATGCTGTTGAACGCCTGATACAAACCTGGGCACAAATTGTTAAGTTTAGACAGGCAGATCTTTCTTCTCTGGCATGGGGCAATTGCCGCGTAATTGTTGCTTCCCTGTATCCCATTGAACGCGGTTTTTTTAATAATAAATTTGGCGTGGGCGTAATCAGTGATTTGGTGGGCTCGTTTGTATCTGGGGTCAGTAAGCGCCGTGTAAACCATGTGCAACAACTCAAATCCTATTATGAGGATCTGATGCTGGAGTATGATTATTATACGCAGCTACATGACACATTTGTAGATATCAACAACACCTTGTATAGGTATAGGCTTGTTCATTCCTATCAGGAAATAATTAATTGTCAGGAACAAGATCCGGATGATGCTCAAACCATTTTCATCGTCCTGTCGATTGAAGGATTACATTGTTTGATAGCGGATATCGATCAATCCCCGGATGAACAAATTATACTTGACAATCTTAGAAAAATAAAAACCTGGGAGTATGCGCCATTTTTTGTGACGGTCGCTCATCATTTTGACAATCAGATTTGTGGGCATGCAAAAAGCCTCTATGGACAAGTTTCAAAGCAGACAGACCAAAGTACCGGACTCAACAGAGTCATTAATCCTATTGGACTAAAAGTAATAGATCAGCTACTGGACGCTTCGGTTGGGCGGCGCATTTATGTGGATATAAAACACATGAGTATAAAGTCAAGACTGCAGTATTACGATCTGCTGGAGAAACAATACAAAAAAGAAAAGATCCCAATTATTGTTAGTCATGGTGCTTTGATGGGCCGGACATTGGATGGGAAAGTAAATAAAATCAGCCCGGAACTGGGCAAGTCTTTTTTCGCAAAAGACATTAACTTTTTTGATGAAGAGATTATTGCCATTGCAAAATCTGATGGTATTTTTGGTTTCCAACTGGACGAGAAAAGACTCGCTTCAAATGCAAAAATGAAATCCTTAAAGCATCCGCTATTCCTCCATAAAATAAGACACGTACGTGCAGAGCTGCTCTGGAATCAAATACAATACATCGCAGAACTCCTTAATAAAAACCGACTTCCAGCATGGGATATCATGGCGATTGGTTCCGATTTCGATGGCATCATAAATCCTATAAACGGCTTTCTCACGGCAGAAGATTTAACCACGCTGATGGAGTATATTGAAAGGTATGCGTACAACTACATGAATGAACGTGGAAAGAAGGAACTCAGCAGGCGTAATCAAATTAAAGCCGCTGAAATTGTGCAGCGAATATTCTCCACAAATGCGACTAACTTTTTAGCCAAGTGGTTTATATGAAAGCACATCGTTTATTATTCGTTTGTTTGTCTGCAGCGTTGATTCTGACTGGATACATGTTTAGTGTGCCGGATTTCCACGAAGTCATTACGGTGCCACAACATGGCTATTTTGATTCCCTGCTAATCGTCAAAGAGGCAATCGCCGGACTTATCGTCAGTCAGATAAGTTACTATGGCTTTTTTATCATTGATCTTTTATGGGCGCCAACACTGCTATTGCTGTTGTACCGATATTTGCGAGGTTCTTCTGAATGGTGGCCTTTAAGACCTTTTACCGGACATTTTCTGGCCATCATGTTCATAGTCATTGCTATTCCGGCCTATCTTTTTGATATACTTGAAAATGTCAGCTACCTTTTTTTTACTGACACACTTATTTCTTGGTTGCCTTTAAAAACAATCGTTGACTTCAAAAATGCTGCATACACTATTTCGTTTTTAGTAGTGCTTTTATTTTACTATCAAAAGTATGTGTACGAAAAACTCGATTTAATAAAAGCCGCATTTAAATCATCTTTGATTTCAATCCTGACCATCCTTCTTTTGATTGGCCTGGCGACTTTGATGGAGCAAGGAAGTACAGTTATAGTACACCTATTTGATCATCCGTTGAGTTTGCTGATGACCATTATTTTACTCAATTTACTGGCCATCGTCAGTGCTCATTATCCTGATTATATGGATAAATATTTTTACAAGCAGTCAGCGATCATATGGAAACTTCAATCATGGCAGAATAAAAAGTCTTCATTAGGCATTGGGTTTATAACGTACGATGAATTTAAAGAGGAGAATCCGGAGACAACATCTTCTGTTGTACGGCAATTAGGAAATAGGAATAAAACTTTTTTTAATCACTTTAGAAAAATCATTGGTGCCCTCGTAATGATCACGTGGCTGTATGTATTGCTTTATGTATATCGGCAATACGAGATCCCAACCATTCCTGTTACTGAGCTTATCATCGGAGCCATCCTGCTTTCTTTGATGCTACATTTCTGGAGCGCTAAAGTCAAAGAAGAGTGGAATTATTTTGTTAGAAGCAATAAGGAACCTAATCAGGAAATTGGTCAGTTCCTGGATGAGGCAAAAGACCCTGCCAACTCAAAACCAGAGATTCCGGATAGCACTGTTTCTTTCTGCAAAGCAACCCTATTCTTCTTTCTGATGCTTATCGTTTTTACTGGGGGGACGATTGTCCTAGCCTATATAGGATCCTGGGTGATCACCTGGTATATGATGGTCTTAACGACCCTGGTTAATATTGTGTTTATCATTTTATTCCAACAATTTCGAACGGTCATTAACTTGCCTCAGATATCTGATAATTTGAAATGGATTCCAATCGTTTATTTGGGCGATGATAACATCAACATTCGTTTTTTTGCAGTGATGGGATTAGTCTCATTATTTCTCTTTTTGGGTATTACGTTTAATCCAAGTTCGGTCAGCGCACTAGTCATTATGTTGTTGTTTGTGTTTCTGTTGTATGGTGCAGTCGTCATTATGCTCAAACATCATTTGTACTACAGTACACAGGAAAGAGAAAGTCCACAATCCGTTAGATTTCCTAAAACAAAAAGGTTCTTCAAGGAATATGTTCCGATTCTTGGTGTCCTCATCCTTGGATGGATACTGTTCAGTGGAATCGTCGGCAATGGTTTGCATAAACTTCCTTTTGTTGATGAAAGTGCGGATGATGTTGTGACGCTTGAAAAGTATACCAATGGTTTGGAAATGCAGGCTCAAGAGGATAAGTATTTGATTGCTTCCTATGGAGGCGGCTTGCGTGCATCAGCTTGGACTATGTTACTTTTGGATACCCTCTACAAAGCGGATTCAAATTTCTTTGATAAATCACTTGCCATGTCGGGCGTGTCGGGCGGATTTTTAGGCCTGTCTTTTTATACTGCATTGATGCTCGCACATGAAAATGGCGAGGATCGAATACAGGCGATTGACGCTATTGGCCGACATAATTTACTCTCGATCGATATTTCTTATCTGTTAGGATTTGATTTTGTCAGAGAACTGATTCCTTATGTCAAGCATTTTTGCTATCGAGATCGAGCCGGACGATCTATGGAAGCCTATGCAGGATTGATTCAATCAAATGAGCGTGCTTCGGATGATCTACTTGGTTCCTCGTATCGAAGTTATTGGGCGAAAGTGTACAAAAAGCAACAAACTAAAAATCGAAATTTCCCTGCATTAATTGGAAATACCACCGGCACCAATGGTCAGTATGGGATCGCTTTCTCTTTGGATTATCGTCAGGATATTCACCTGTTTCCTGGAGCAGTGGATATATTATCTATCGCTGATCATAACGATAAATCAATTTCCTATCTAGATGCAACCTCAACGACGGAGCGATTTCCGATATTCAGCCCTGCAGCTGAAATTGAGAGAAAAGGAAGTTTTCTGGATGGTGGTTACTTTGAAAATTCCGGGTTGTTAAGTTTGATGAATTTCTATGAAAAGCTAGAAAAAACTTTTCCAGATAGTTTTAATGACTCGCACACAAAGGTCATCGTGATCATCAACTCAAAAGATGCATACATTGGAAAAGTACTCGATCAGTCCGTCCATGCAAAAAGTAATAGAGCGAAAAGTGAGATGGGCGCCATATTAAGTACCATAGCTGATATTTCAATTTTACCATTGGCTTTGGAAGCCAAGTACAGGGAGAGATTTGGCGAAAACTATATCCCCGTTTATCTGCCTTATCCAATATCCTATGGAGATGTGGTCAACTTCATTGGAGGGGTCCCGATAGACCCCTTTACGGTACAAAGTATAATTGATGACTCAAACAAAAAAGTAACGGATGCACTCCGTAAATCTATAGGGAGGTCAGATAAACCCATTCCCCCCGCACTTGCTCGCGTCCTTAGCGATCCTGCATTTGACTATATAAAGGCGATGCTAAGACATGAGGAAGTGGAAAGTGCCATCGATAGCATTTATCGCTGATTGTAGGATTGGAGTTTTGGTTAAGGAGTTATCGCGTCAAGGTATAAACCAAATCCATCCATTTGTATTTAGCCTTAAATATTTTCATCAAGCCAATGGGTTTGGCGCCAAACTGCCTCCGCATTTCTGTAATAGACTCAATCATACTCCCACAAAAATCAAATGTGTTTAAATTCTTTTCTTCAAATGTAATGCGAAGTGCTTCTCTGCACAACAATATGCTGGCACCTGATTTTTTGCCTTCATCATTATCTCCGGCCAGAAAATAGTATGCCCGATTCTGATCCCATAGCAAATAAGCGACCGCTACGAGTTCCTGCTTTTGATTGAATGCACCCAACTTCACCCCGGCTTCATTTTGAACGATAGCCGTATCTATTTTTAAAAAGCTTCCTTCAGAGAAAGGCATGGGCATATTCTGCCGCTTGTAGGTATTGCTGCAGATAGTATAAAAAGTTTTTGGGTCGATACCCTTTCGAAGGTCTATTTCTCCTTCAGATGCTTTCAAGTTTCGCTTTAGATTGCGATTAAGCTGTTGATCGATATCCTTATACGCCACGTGATCAATTTCGAATGTATAGCGCATTTCCTGTCGAAAATTTCGCCAATGAAACGGAAGCCAATTCGTAAAACTACGCGCTTCAAAAACCATTGAAAAATATCCGTGTGCCGGCAGATCATCAATCAGCAACCATATAATTTGTTTTTCTCTAGTCAACCACTTTCGATCTAAAATACCATCTGGTTTGTCCATCCATATAATCAGGTGATGGGTCATTGCCGGCATTGTGATCATTGAAAACCCCCATTTGCGCATCTTCGAATAGGGCATCGCCCCGACCACCTGTCCGTTTCTATAACCCAATGCTACCTCCCAATCACCTGTTGCTTTCAGCCACCAGGGCTGCATAAACAAGGCAGTGATTTTGCCTTCCGCACAAAGCGATTTGTAAACACTTATTTTTTCAGACTGAGTCATCGGGCGAACATACTACGAAACTTTCGAAGGAGATAAAACCATAACGGATAATAATGATAAAGTATTTCTTGCGTGCCATGCGTAGCTGCCTTCCATTGATATACTCCTTTTAGAAGAGGATCAGATGTGTCAGGTTGATAGCCCATCAGATCCATAACCGTCATTCTGTGTTGTTGGAAGAACAAGCCATCCTGCCAAAGCAAAAAATAGTGAGCCCTGCCCACTAATGAAGACTCTTCTGAAATACTGGTGTGATTGGTTGCGCTTACGTAGAGAAGCGCTCTCTTTTCTTCTTTATCCAAAACCCATACATGACCACATTGCATCACACCATCGATGGAAATAGCAGAGACTTCAATGTCAGAAAATCTGTCAAAATCTGCCTCCGAATATCCACGCAGCCCTTTTCTTTTGACCGTGCTTAAAAATAATTTTAGAACATCTTTCAATAAAAACCTACCTCGTTCAACTGTCAGCTGTTCCTGACCGGCTTTGTTGATTTTTGTTCTGCAGGAAGCTGACCACCTGCTTACGAAATCTTCTTGCGTGAGATCTACATACATGGTTGGAAAAGGAACACATTTCATCCCTGGCAACGATTTTTTTGCGAAAGAAAAAAGGTGTGTTTGTCGCAGATTACTACCGGGATCACGGGAGAAATACGTGTAGGACATGAATCGCTTGTTTTCTGTAATCATGCCAAAAGTGATTTGTATAATTCGATCCATTGATCGATGATCTTCTCTTTATTGAATCTATCCTTCACCTTTGCTTCAATCATTGCAGGATGGTAGGAGGTGTGTTTTTGCATCACCTTTTGCATGGCCACGACCAGCGATTCAGCATTTTCAATTTCTGCTTGCTCACCTTGGTCACTACCGGTCATGATATAATTTGCGCCGTCAGTTTTAGTGACCACTACAGGTAAGCCACAAGCCTGAGCTTCCACAATGGCTTTTCCAAAGGTCTCCGTTCGGCTGGCGGATACAAGTGCATGACTTTTTCTCATTACGAAAGCTAGTGCTTCCTGGTCCAGCAATCCTTTCCAAACTATATCGTCCTCAATTTTTAGGCGCTTAGCTAGTTTGCGCAATTCTGTTTCCTCAGGGATGCGATCTATCAAGATAAGTTGCATCGGCCTTTCATGCATTCTGATTTTGAGTTCTGCGAAGGAATGAAATAGTATGTCAAGTCCTTTAACGTGGGCAGGTTCGCCAATCGAAACCCAAGTGAATGATCCAAATTTTTCTATTTCCGAGTCGTGATAAAATACTTTTGGGTCATAGAAGTTGGGAACGACCTCAATAGGTTGACGAGTTATTTTTTGCAGACACTGTTTCATACCCGGACTCACACCTGTTATTTTTGTTGCTGACGCACAGCTCTCCAGAATCAAATAATAATGTAGTGACGGCAAGGTATCCGTCATAAAACTGGACAACCGTTCGGTATAAACGAATGGAATAGTCACCTTCTTTTGAAGTGCTGAAGCTACTGATGCCGCGAGATAACTATGCGCATGAATCACATCCGGTTTTCCTGCTTTTTCAATATAATTCAATATATCATTGACACATTTCTTCCTCCACCAGGCGATAAGCGATTTGTTGACTTTTGGTGGAAAGAACTGCGAATATCGGTAGGTAGAAACTCCCTCTTCCAGGGCATCGTGCTCTTTCCTGAATAAATTTCCTTTCGTGGAATAATTAGAATACAAAATGTGAGCATCAATCTCTTTCACTCGAAGCCCATCTGCTAAATGATGAAACATGCGCCCCCCAATCTCTTGAGAACCCAACGGGAAATACCAGGATGGAAGAATAAGGACGTGCATAAGATAGTTTTGATTCGTGTTGCAAAAATGAGAATTTACTATTGAATCACTTTTCCTTTTAGTAGTCGAGCGACTTTTGATAATATATTTTCTGTTTTTTCAAAACCAAGCAGTTTATATAATAAAGCATATCCGGGAATATGCATTTCTTTAGGTTCGAATGGGATTTCGGAAAAATATTTATTGTAAATGAACAAGGTGGTAGAAGCCTCGCGCCTGTAATAGCCGCGTAACTGCTTGAAGATATATTGACGGAATGCCTCATATCGCTCCGCATGATCCTGTTGAGTCGCCACCAGATGACGCCACATGGTTTCTCTCAGCCGGATACCTTCCATCGCTCTTACCGGTTGTGAATTGGTTGTAATCGATCCAAATTTACGTTGACGCACGATCGTCATCGACAAGTCAATGAATGCCACTCTTTTTCCTGCGGCCATTAACCTGAAAAGTAATTCGTACTCCTGATGACTTGAAAATCCGGGGTTCCAACCATTGGCATCCATCAGGGCTTCACGACGCCACAGCATAGAGGAAGTTGATCCGAGGCCACTGTTTAGAAGTCCTACCCACAAGTCACTGGTGTGCCACTTGGATTTTTCTTGTTTTCCGGACAGAAATCGATACAAGTGTGGCGAGATAATAACATCTGCATGTTCGGCTTGCAGTTGATGATTTATTTTGTTCGGCAACAAGAGATCATCCACGTCCAGAAACTGAACCCATCGACCGGTCGCGATCTGTAATCCGGCATTTCTTGCATGCGCAGATCCGGGCCGGGGTTCATGAATAAAACGCACGCCTTCATTTGTTTTAGCGATGTGTTGGAATGCCTCCGAAACGGATGGAGCATTGCAGACTACAATGATTTCAATGGCATCACTTTTTTGCGTCAAAGCACTTGACAATGCTTCTTTCAGATAATCGTATTCGTCGATATATGGAATAATGATGGATACCATGGCAGAAGGCACAAAATAATGGAATTGTAGAACAAACAAATACTTATTGGTCCTAATAACCTGCATAGGAAGCCGTTAGATTTCGTAAAAGCTGCCATTACGCACCCACCTTTCTCTTATTCCTCGTTTTTATTTAAAAAAAAGACTCAACTTTATAGCCACAATTTGTACCAATTGAAACTAATCCTCACATTACTGGCCTGTCTTTTTGCTATGCCTTGCAGTATTGGGCAGCAAACTTCTTTACTGGAATCTGTTCGACAGGACACAACCATTGACTTGTATCTTACGCTGGACTGGAAGGAATTAATAAAAAACAAAAAAGATAAAATCTATCAGCAGGCTCAAATCCTGATGGTCAAGGGACTTGCCGATTCCATTGCGCTACCTGTACAAGTAAAAACGCGTGGCAATATGCGATTGGAAATATGCAATTACCCACCGTTAAAATTTAAATTTAAAAAAAGCCATCTTGCTAAATACAATCTGTCCGAATTAAATGAATGTGATTGTGTATATCCCTGTAAGTCCGGGGATTCATATGAACAATATATTCTCAAGGAATACCTTGCTTACAAGCTTTGGGCACTTGTTTCGCCGTATGCCTTTCACACGCAACTCATACGATTTCACTACCGTAATATTGATGGAACTGAGGCGGAAGATCCGGTCTATGCCTTTGTTGTAGAAAACACGGAAGAAACTGTAAATCGTCTTCAAGGGAAGCGCGTAAAGACTTCGATTATCAGTTCGAATGCCATTGAAGCAAAGAGTGCATTACATATGGCCTTGTTCCAGTTTATGATAGGAAACACCGACTGGAATATTCAAAACAGGCACAATCTGGATTTTCTTGCGCTTCCGGGGCACTCTTTACTGGTTCCCGTTCCATATGATTTTGATTATTCCGGATTGGTCAATGCTCCTTATGCCGTGCCACATGAATCTTTAAATCAATCAGCGGTCAGTATACGATATTATCAGGGAGCATGTTGTTCGCAGGAAGACGTAGATGAGCAGTTGAAAATATTTCTGGAGCAGAAAGAGAATATTTTATCCCTTCCGTACAGCATACAGGGACTCAGTGATAAGTCCATTCAACAGGTAACGGATTATCTGAATCAGTTTTTTGAGATCATTGAAAATCCAAAGAAACTTAAAAGTCAAATCGTCAAGCACTGCGATATGTGGCCTATTAAAAATTAAAATGAAATTATTTAAACCAAGTTGAATACTTCACATAGTTACTCGCTGTACGGGTAATAAAAAACTGACGATTTTCAGGATCCAAGGGTTTGATTTTTTTCGCAGGAATACCGCCATAGATCCAACCGGATTCAAGGACACTATTTTCCAACACAACAGCACCGGCGGCAACAATCACATGTTTTTGTACGACGGCAAGATCCATGATGATCGCGCCCATTCCGATTAGCACTTCATCTTCTACGGTACAACCGTGAACGATCGCATTATGTCCGATGGACACATCGTTTCCGATTACGGTTTCTGATTTTTCAAAGGTACAATGGATGACCGCTCCATCTTGAATATTCACCCGATCACCGATTCGAATGGCATTGACATCTCCGCGGATGACAGCGCTCCACCAGACAGAACAATCCTTGCCCATTGTTACATCGCCGATGACAACGGCATTGTCTGCTAGAAAACAATTTTCTCCTATGATCGGATTGATATCACGGGCAGAACGAATGATGGCCATAATATTTGGTGATTTAGTGATTTAAAATACTGTTTTGTTTTTACTACAGTGTATTGATCGTGACAGCCACAGCTTTTACTATCTTCTCTTTGCGATTTTGAGCGTCCTTCAAAATGGCATTTGCTTGTTTTTCAATTTGCGCTGCTGTGTCTTTATTTTTTATTCCGCCGATATTGATCATGACATTCAGCCACCCGCCTTCGACTGCTGCGAGGGCAAGAATTGCACCTACGCCTGCATCAGACACTGAATTTGGATTTCCATCCGTAGCCATTGTTTCAAGCAGATCAAATTGATGGTTGGCTTCTATCATCAAATTTAGTGGGGAATATGTCGCCCGAAGAGTCGCTTGTTCAATGGCTTCAGAACGTTCTTTTTTCTCTTCGTCTGTTCCTTTCGGCAAACGAAAAGCATCCATGATGGAATTGAATGCATTGGTGTCTTCATCGACCATGTGTAGCAATCTCTTTTGCCCATCTTGTCCTTTGACAGCCCAGGCAGAAAATTCTTCGTGCTGTGTTTCCCATCCTTTTTTGTTGGCACTGAGATTGGCTACCATAGCACCAAGAGAGGCTCCCAGAGCGCCAGCATATGCTGCCGCAGAACCACCGCCAGGTGCTGGGGAATCAGAGGCAAGTTCTTCAGCAAATCCTGTAAGAGACAGATCTACTAATTTTTTACTTCCTTCTTCCAACAAATACTCAATTATTTTTTTGGCCGGATCGAAAGGAGCGAATTCATCCAGTCCCATACTTTTCACTGCGATATGAATCAGTTCCCGATCAGAAACACCCACAGATAGATTTTGCTTTTTCAAATAATGGGTACCTGCATCAAGCATCACTTGCAGGGGAACAAGACCAACGAGTTCAGATCCCGTGACGCGCATACCTCTAGCGGAAGCACTGTCAACACAGGCATCAAATGCGGTATGTAATGCCGTGACCTTTATATCTGTAATGTTCATAGACACCTGAGCCGTGCCGTATTCATCGATATACCAACCGATGGCTTTCACGCCTTTACACATACCTTCTTCGCGAACAGGTTCGCCGGTATCATCTTTGACAATTTCGCCATTGATTGGATCTCCAATTCTTTTAATGCGTCCTTTTTCCCGAATATCAAAGGCTACTGAATTAGCTCTTTTGACGGATCGGGTGTTCAGGTTGACATTGTAGGCGATTAGAAAATCTCTTGCTCCGATGGCAGTAGCACCTGCACGTTCGTTAAAGGTAGCTGGACCATAATCCGGTTTCCAGTGGACAGATTTAATTTTATTGGCAAAGCCTTCATATTCTCCGGCACGAATCGTAGCCAGATTTTTTCGGTCCGGCTGAGTCGCTGCGGATTCGTAGGTATAGACCGGAATGTTTAATTCTTCGCCTACACGTTTTGCCAATTGGTGCGCAAAGGCCGCGGTTTCCTCCATGGTAATTCCACTAATTGGAATCAGCGGGCAGACATCCGTAGCGCCCATTCTGGGATGCTCTCCGGTATGCTGTCGCATATCAATGAGGGAGGCTGCCATTGAAATTCCTTGGAATGCTGCTTCAATCACACGATCCGGTGGGCCGGCGATGGTCATCACCGTGCGATTGGTGGCTTTTCCGGGGTCCACATCCAAAAGTTTGACGCCTTCTACCTGCTGCATCGCATGGGCAATCGCATCAATAACTTCAGTTTTTCGCCCTTCACTGAAATTGGGTACACATTCTATCACTGGAGATTGACTCATAGTATATTCTTGATTTTAGGTGACAAAAATACACGATACAGACTATCTGACACAAAAACTAGCAAAAAGACTACCAACAGACGTATGATGTCTTTGTTTTTCTTCCAAAATGAGCCTACCTTTCAGGTATAGACAGCAGATTGAATTTTTGAAGACAGATGAATAAGCACATTAGAACATTTTGTACTGGAATCGCAATAGCCGTGACCAGTAGTTTATGGCCACCTTGCATGAGTGCTCAGATGATCACTATATCACAAGAGCTTGGTCTGAGAAGTGACTATTCCTACTCCATCCTGGGCTGGGTGGAGAATGATATGCTCCTGTTCAGAGATAAAGGAAATAGCTTTTTTATTCAGTCTTTTGATCGTAAAATGCACCTCAAATGGGAGCGCGAAATGCTTTTGGGCGATGCGCGTGTCGATGTTATTGGAGCGATCGCGCACGAAGACCGATTTCATATGCTTTTTGGCGTTCGAATTAAAGGTGTATATCGTATCCAACATTATGTATACAACCATGAAGTCAATCTTATTGACTCTTTATCTCTGACGGTCTATGGTAATTCATTTGTGACTCCCCGAATTTTTATGGAGGAATCCGAAGACAAAAGCAAAATACTGCTATATGAATATCAGAACAGAGGGCTTACTTTACTTAGTTACGATTTGAATACTAAAGAAATAGGTACAGTGCATCGCCTTTCTTTGGATGGCAAAAACCTAATCGAAGACTTTCGCTCAATTATCGTGAGCAATAGCGGGGAATTTTATTTGACACTTCAGTCAGGTAATATTCAGCAAAATAGGAGATACCTCCATATATACAGTGCCTCTCCCGGTTTCAACCAGATGTTACATGACACGATTCCATTAGGCAATGTCGTATTGAAGGATATTTATCCCACCTATAATCATCTTCAGCAATGCCTTGTGATCACTGGGCTTTATGGGACAAGTAGTTCAGCAAAAGCCATGGGGTTTTATTTCTTTAAAATTTTCAATAACCAAAAACCCTTAGTGAGTTATTTGCCTTTTGAAGAGGATTTGTTGACAGAAATTAATGGACGTGGGAGTTCATCCCAAAAAGGACTAGCAGACTTTACCGTACAAGAGGTGGCGCTTCGGGAGGATGGTGGTGTTGTAATAATTGCTGAAATGGTTAAAGAGTTTTCTCGCCGTTCAAGCTTGCCAATGCAAAGTGGTACCGGCTCTTATCTAAGAGACGGATGGGTTGATTATTACTTTGAGGATATGATTTTATTTGCTATTCATCCGGATGGTCAGGAGCATTGGAAGCAAGTTTTAAGAAAAAGACAGTACTCACAGGATGATGGCGCAATGTACTCATCCTTTATGCTATTTAAAACACCGGAGCGATTACGATTTCTCTTTAATGACGAAATCAAACACGAAAATACAATTGGAGGTTATGAAGTGACGGGCACCGGATACATCGAAAGGAAAACAGTATTTAATACAGACTACCAAAAACTAAAACTTCGGTTTATGAATGGTATTCAAGTCGCACACAACGAATGTATCGTACCGAGTGAACGAAACAATCGATTGAGTTTGGTCCGGATCGTCTATAAAGATTAAATGGAAGGCTAATTAGGCATGTCGCTGAATCGATCATTCAGTCCAACAAGTCTAAATAGTCTTTTAATTAGTTTTGATCATCCTCATCAGAATCGTCTTCACTTTCTTGTGAAAGCAGTTGGCCATCGGCACTAAATTCGTATTCCGTATCACCGATTTCAACACTATAAGTTACGATGCCATGGGCGTCCATCTCCATTTCAATATCTTCAAAAGTCTGGTTAGGGAAATGTTCTGTCATATATGTGCTGATAGCTTCCGGCAGTTGAGTTATTTTAATTTCAGCTTCAGCTGAAGAAAATTCCCCGGTGCTGGAAAAGACAACTTCATTTTTCAATTTATTCATCAAAAAAGAGGCCTCATACATCCCATCTTTCATTTCCCACTTTACCTTGGAAACGCCCGGGTACCATGCTTCTAAATTCTCAAGCACTGCGACAGGGACATCCTTTTGCTTAACCGATTGAGCCTCAACCTGAAAAGCAATAAATAGAACGGCAACTAAAAGTATAAGCTTTTTCATAATCTTGTCTTTTTAATGGAAGGTGAAAATACAATTAAACTTGAAAACCACGACGTTTAATCTTCGGAATTCAGGGCTACCGCATTGGATACAAGGTACTGGCCCGTGTTATCAAAAAGGAATTCCGTCTTATCCACGATCGCCTCGAAGGTGATCACCCCTTGATGGTCTTCAATGATACAAGCAATATCGATCTTTACATCCGGTTCATCTTTGGTTAAAAACCCAACCGCGGATGGTGGTAGAGCACATACTTTTATTTCGGTTTTTGTCAAAAAGAGGGATCCATCAGGCTGAAATATAGCCTTGGTAGCCTTCTTATCATTTTTGAAATCTGCCTGATACTTTTCTTTTTTTAGTTTCCAGGAAACGCGCTGGGCATCAGGATAGATAAAACTAAATTGTTGGATCACATCTTCGGGTACTTCAGAAGATTTTATGTTTTGCGCCTGAATACAGCTAAGCATAAAGAATGCGCATAGAAACGCGGTCATCAGTTTCATTTGTTCTTTCCTTGGGTGAGCTATTATGCCTCCCTAAGATACAAACATTTGTGAATTCTGCATGGTTTCATGGAGCTTATTGGTTAGCCTTCAATAAGGCCAGTAACGTCATTCCCACAGACCAGGCTTGATGTATACAGCCCTTGCCCTCTGAAGGAACGCCTCCATCAAAGTTTTCCGAAAGGCAGTACAATCCTTCCTCCTTATAAAAATGATGTTCTAGTTGAGCCACATGATCATTCACCCATTTTTTGGCAGCAGCGGAGTTTTTGTTAATTTTCAAATAGGCGAGGGCATATTCTCCCCATAAAAAAGACCAAATAGTACCTTGATGATAGGCATTGTCACGGCTCCATTGATCACCTGAAAAAATAGGTTTAAAATTAGGATCCTTTTTGGATAAAGAGCGAAGACCATAGTCCGTATAAAGATGTTCCGTAATCACCTTAAGCATTTGTTTTCCTTCCGCTAATGTCAATGGACTGAATGGCAAACTAATCGCATACAACATATTGGGACGAATGCTTTCATCTGCAGGTTGTCCGGGATTCACAACATCATTGAGATAATCTTTTTCGTTTAAAAACCATTTGCGAAAAACACGCTTGAAATCTTTTTCTTTTTGGATATAGGTATCCACATCAACACCTAACAGTTTTCCAAAAGAGATATAGACTGAAAGTGCATTATACCAAAGCGCATTGATTTCAACAGGACATCCGATTCGTGGTGTTACTACATAATTACCTACTTTGGCATCCATCCAGGTGAGTTGTGTTCCTTCTTGTCCACCATAGACCAAGCCCTCCTTTGTCAAGTGAATATTGTATCTCGTTCCTTTTGCATGACTTTCTAAAATTCGAGTCAAGTCATCAAAAACCGTTTTGATAAAAGCCTTGTCCTTGAATTGTTCGTAATAATCATAGAGCGCCACAAAAAGCCATAGGGTGGCATCCATGGTATTATATTCAGGTTTGCCTCCGGTGTCCGGAAATCGATTTGGAATCATTCCCTGATCCAGATATTTAAGGAAAGTTTTTAACATTGATTTTGCTTCCTCTTTCTTCCCTGTAGCAATCACCAGCCCTCGCATAGCAATCATCGTATCACGTCCCCAATCGGTAAACCAAGGGTATCCTGCCAATAATGTTTTACTGGATGAAGATTTCCGATCCACTAAAAACTGATCCCCACTGATCATCAGGTCCGAAATAAATTTCGTTTTAGATTTCTTTGATAATCCTTTCAGTCGTTTCAGCTCATCACGTTTCCATTTTTCCGGATCGCCTTTGATGCCTTTTAGAATCGTACTAAAAGTGAGGAAAGCATTTTCTCCTGGACCTAGCATACAACTGATTTTGCCTATGCTTCGGGCATCTTCATGATAGTCCATCCCTCGCTCTTTTTCACGTTCGTATTCAAAGTTTCGATACCAATCCGGGTGTTCATAGAATATGCCTGCCGTAAAACTAACATACAATGGAGACGCATTTTTGTCCGGGCTTATTTTCAATAATCGTTCCTCCAATTCTATTGTTTCATAGTCCCAGAGATCATCTTCCTGAAACAAGTGATGATAATCTCTGTATACAAAGAGCGGTGTCAACTCAAGCAGTAAGGCCTCATTTCCGTGATTCGTATATTCAACCACAGTGGTATTGCTGCCATGCCGCATAAACGTAGTCTTCGATAGTTTGTATTTCCCTTTGATGAAAGTGCTTTTCGGAAGTGGGGTTCGCGTAAAAGAATCCAAATGCAGATATCCTTTAGGATGTACGTTTTCGGGATAAGCATTTGTGCAAATATAAAACTCTTCCTTGGCTGCAATCACTTTCTCTTCAACCTTTGATACCAACACTTTTCTTTCAGTGGGGGGATTGAATGATGCCACTAACAGCCCATGATATTTTCGTGTATTCGCCCCCGACACGGAGGATGAAGCAAATCCACCAATGCCATTGGTCACCAACCATTCCTTCCTAGAGAGTTCCGCAAAATCAGGCGTCTCTTTCTTTAATTTATTTTTCAACTGTATTGTGTTTCCTTGAATAGATGTATTGATCTTTTATACGGATCGCCGGCAAAAATAACTTAATATTGGATTAGAGCTGTCGGTGAAGCGGATTCCGGAGTTTAGGACCTTAGACTGTGAGACGCCAGACACGCGACTTTTCGACACGCGAGGCGCGACTGAATATTTCTCACTCAGACAACCTTCTAATCTTCTAACCTTTTAACCTTCAACATTTAACCTTCAACAA
>JBBKXT010000155.1:0-13815 GCA_037969625.1 Saprospiraceae bacterium | reverse complement strand
TAATTGGTGACTGCTTATCAGATACTACGTATAGCATTCATATTGACTTTAATTTTAACAACCTACCTACAGATTCAGTTTTAGTTTATGGTAATGGCAATTTAATCGGTCAGTATCTGGCAGTAAATGATGGATTGACCATTGACGACTTTCCTCAGTTTGAAAGTAATAACACAACACTTTCCGTCTGTGCTTTCGAAGCACCGGACTGTTGTGATATGGTTGAATTTGATACCCCTAATTGTGAAGGTGGTGGAGAATGCCACATTTTTGATTTGGTAGCAGATTTTGGTGATTGTAATGGTGACTCGACTTATTCTGTTTTTATTCATTACTTCTCCAACAATCTTCCATCGGATTCTGTGGTCATTACATCTGACAATGGATATAGTGCGCAATTTGAGCACAATCCGGATGGTTTTACCATTCCTGATTTTCCTGTAGCCAACGTCCAGACAACCCTTATCACGGTATGCGCTTTGGGAGATAATGATTGTTGTGATACCTATGCACTGGAGACGCCCGATTGCGGCCAAGGTTTCGATTGTGAAATATATGAACTCTTTGTAGAAGTTGGAGAATGTCAAACAGACTCTACTTTTCTGATTGATATTGTTCTTGCAGGAAATAGTCTTCCAAGTGATTCTGTGGATATATATGCTGATGGTATTCTTCTCGGGACCTACTTTGATCATCCGGATTTTATACGAATAGAAAACCTTCAGGTATCCGATGAGGAGGAAATGACGATTACTGTTTGCGCACAAGGTGATGCAACATGTTGTGCATCTTTTACTATAGAAACTCCGAACTGCTCAGGGGATTGTGTCATCAGCGAAATAGCTGTGGACGTGTTTGATTGCAATAGCGATACAACATTTGTCATTGTTGTTGATTTTGAATATGAAAATCTACCGGGTGGTGGCGTAGATATCTATTCAGGCGATGACTATCTGGGCTTTTATACTTTCGATCAAATCCCGGTAGAAGTCAATAATTTCCCTTCTCATGACAGCGGAAATTATACGGTTACTATTTGTGAAAGTGATGGTACTGAATGTTGCAGCAGCTTCTCTTTCCCCGGCCCTGTTTGTGGTTCCGGTGGATGTAGCATCTTCAATCTTGAATACACGATGACACCTTGTGACTCTGCAGGTAATTTCTTTTTCATTCTCGACTTTGATTTTAATGATGTAGGACAAGATGGCTTTGAGGTCGCCGGTAATGGAAACAATTACGGTAACTTTAGTTATGATGATCTGCCGATCGAACTTGGCCCTTTTGAAGCGGATGAAACTGTCTATGAATTTGTTGTCTTCGACTCTGCCAATCCGGATTGCTCCGAAGCTATTGAGCCAGGAGAGGTTAACTGCTTTGTATCTACAACGCCTGTTGATTATGATGAATTCTTCACGATCTTCAACAACGGAACGATTCCGGGTATTTATGCTAAAAAAGATCTTGTCTTATCGCTCATCAACTCAAGTGGTAAAAATATGATTTATCAATTGCCACTTTCGACAGATCAGCAGTATGAATTGAATGCAGAACCTGCAGGACTCTATATTGTGTTGTTGAAAAACGGACAAAACATCTGGCCGGTCAAACTTGTCAAAACCGAAAATTAAGAACAAGTAAAATTGTTTGTAACTAAAAAAGGGGAAAGCTCATTCAGCTCTCCCCTTTTTTAGTTATTCTTGATCGGATATAATCTATACCCTCCGGTGTTATTCCCTTTTCCCTGATCATCGTTTGTATCTGTGCACGATGATGAAAGGAATGAAAGATCAATTGAAGGGCAATATCTTTTAGTGATGCTTGTCCCTGTCCGGCTGTACCTCGTTGAAAAGTTATAAAATCTTCCAGGGTCTCTTCCGTACGATGGTTTAAATAATCCAACCAATGTTGCGTACTCCGTTGTAATTCCTCTACTAATACATCCGGGGTATAAACCGGTTCCCACCAACTTTTTGCATCTGCTTCAGGGAGTGAAATAATCCGTCCTAACCATTTGTATTGACAATTAGCCAGATGACTGAGGTGTAAAAGCATCTCTTGATTATCCGGAATAGCTCGAATGGTTGAGACCAACTTAATATTTGCATCCATATTAAAATGGAACATCTCAATCAAATGTGTTTTCATTCATTCCAATTTAAAGTGGAATATTTCCGTGCTTGCGTTTTGGTGCTAGTTTCTTTTTATTGGACAACAAGGAAAATGCTTTAATAATCTTTCTTCGTGATTCTTCCGGCAAGATCACCTCATCGACGAAACCTCTTTCTGCCGCCTTGTATGGATTGGCAAACAACTCACTGTACTCCTTTTCTTTCTCTAGCATGGTTGCCTGCGGATCATCGGCAGAAGAAATTTCTTTTTTGAAAATAATTTCAGTAGCCCCTTTAGCTCCCATCACTGCAATTTCTGCAGTTGGCCATGCAAAGTTCATATCAGCACCGATGTGTTTGGAATTCATCACATCATAAGCACCACCATAAGCCTTTCTGGTGATCAACGTAATACGAGGCACTGTAGCTTCACTAAATGCGTAAAGAAGTTTGGCGCCATGATGTATCACCCCATTCCACTCCTGATCTGTGCCCGGCAAAAATCCAGGAACATCCACCAACACTAAAAGTGGAATATTAAAACAATCGCATGTTCGAACAAATCTTGCCGCCTTTCGAGATGCATCCGTATCGAGCACACCCGCTAAATGAATGGGTTGATTCGCCACGATACCGATTGACATACCGGCTATTCGTGCAAAACCAACTATAATATTCGAGGCAAAGTGCTCATGGATTTCCATAAAACTTTCAGCATCCACCAGTTCATTCACAACATTACGCATATCGTAGGGCGTGGTCGAACTCTCAGGCATCATATCGGTGAGCTTTGGTCGCAACTCGTCACTCAATTGAAAGTCTTTGATGGCGGGTTTCTGCTCATTGTGCTGTGGCAAGTAACTGAGCAATTGCTGAATCTGTTTGATACAATCAACATCATTAGCCGCGGTCAGATGAGTCACACCTGACTTTGTCGCATGGGTCATTGCACCTCCCAATTCTTCGCTGGTCACTTCTTCATTGGTCACTGTTTTGACAACATTCGGACCGGTCACAAACATATAAGAACTACCTTCTACCATTATGGTAAAATCAGTCATCGCCGGGCTATAGACTGCACCTCCTGCGCATGGTCCCATAATCGCGCTAATCTGGGGGATCACCCCGGAAGCTCTCACATTTCTATAGAAGATATCAGCATAGCCACCCAAAGAGCGTACGCCTTCCTGTATTCTTGCCCCTCCACTATCGTTGAGGCCTATCAGGGGCACGCCATTTTCTACGGCGAGGTCCATGATCTTACAGATCTTCTCGGCATGCGTTTCAGATAATGAACCACCGAAAACAGTAAAATCCTGTGCATATGCGTAGACCAGGCGCCCTCCAACCGTTCCATAGCCGGTAATGACCCCATCACCATAGAATTTCTGCCGCTGCATCCCAAAATCAGTGGATCGATGGACCACGAGCATTCCAATTTCTTCAAAAGTGTTTTCATCAAAAAGGAGTTGGATTCGCTCCCTTGCGGACAACTTACCCTTTGCATGTTGCTTTTCAATCCTGTCCTGACCACCACCTAAAAGGGCTTCTGCTTGTCTTGTTGATAATTCTTTGTTTTTCTTATCCATATGAATACAAAGTTAGACAATTTGAATGCTAATAAACTGTGATTTAAAAAAGGAAAATTATATAAATGAAACTAAGCTAATGTATCAGAACACCTCTAAAAGAAAGCACTTTAGCTTTTCAAATTCAAGTATTATTTCTTTGCGCTCAATCAAGGAGTAATTTCTAGTTTGCAATCATTCTTTCAAGTCGTTCCTTCAGTTTATCATTGTAGCCGCCAAAAGCAGAAACAATTTTAAAATCAGCATCATAAATCATAAAAAAAGGTGAGCGTTTCATTGCTCTGAGTTTATCTCCTTCCCGAGCACTTGACGTATACACTTCAAATGAAATTAAATTTTCTCTTAATAATTCTCTAATACCATCAATACTTCTATCAAAATTAGTTATAGCCATAATTCTTAGACTTCCTTTGGCATAGGTCGCACTCAATTCGTTTAGCACAATCATTGATTTTAATGAACTTGCCGTTGTCATCGAACAGAAGCAAATTAAATAATAATCTGATTTAAAATCTTTGAAATTAGAAATATCGCCATAAACTGAAATCAGATCGTAACCTGGCAACTCTCTTACAAGCTGTTGAATATCGGGGGTCATGGTATGAGACCTGCTGTTATACAACTTAGTTTTCAGATAACTGAATTTCGATTTAATATCTAAATGGTCCCTTTTAATAACCATTTCGGCATTTCCGGAGGGAAGTGTTTCAATATCCAATAGACTATACTCTTTCCAACTTTTACCATGGAGCACAGAACCACTATAGCTGTATTTAACAACTTTTTCTGACATTTTTGAAATCGTAAATAAATAATATAGTTCCTCAATATTTGTTTCAAACCTGCTCACCTTAAAACTAATCCTGGTATCGTCTTCAAATATTTTCTCAGTTAGTGTTGAACCGCTAAACACTACTTTTTCAAAATTCTCTTGAATGAGTGGCAGGTAACCAAAATCAACATAATCTTCCAAACTATTTGGCTTCAAGTTTTTTGACTTATACGAGTTGCTGTTTTGGTATGCCACTAAGAGCTGATTATTATGATAAACCACCAAAATAGAATCATTATACTGGGTTGTAAAATCAATCTGTTTTTTGGTGTTTACCTGTGTTACCTTTCTTTGCGTGGAACATGTATCTGTGAATGGATTGTATGTCCTAACCTGAACTTGATAGCTATACTCTCCTTCTAAATACGTGTTTTGGATGGCTTTGGTAACAATCTCTTCATTTTCAATATTTTATGTGCTGCTGGCTAATGAGGGTAGAAATGTCAACACGCCTGAAAGTGTAAGACAAAACCAAACCTGTCTGGGCTTTTTAAAGATCACATTCATCATTCGAATCTTTTTAATTTGTCTTTATTCTTTAATTAATATTGTCAAAGCTGAATTATCCCACAAGAGGAGAGCTAACTCTTCACATGCTATTCCAATCCAAGCACAATCCTATATTTGTACTTTATTTTGCACACCTTACCAAATTTGACTAACCTTAGTTACAAATTAAGCAATAAACACATAAAATGATGCAAAGTCCAGAGTCAACACGCCCTATCTCCAAACTTGTGGCAGAAATGGAGGAATCTGCCACCCTCAAAATGGCCTCTATGGCCCGTGAATTGAAAGCAAAGGGATTGGATATCATGGATCTCAGCCTGGGAGAACCGGACTTTGACACGCCACAACATATAAAAGATGCTGCCAAGGTCGCTTTGGATGAAGGCTATACCAAATACACCCCGGTCAATGGATTGGTAGAATTGCGTCAGGCGATCGTCAATAAACTGGCCAGAGAATACAATCTAAACTACACATTGAATGAAATTGTAGTGTCCAATGGAGCCAAACAAAGTGTCTACAATTTATGCAGGGCATTGCTAGATCCGGGGGATGAAGTCATACTTCCTGCCCCATACTGGGTTTCCTATGATGGGATTGTAAAAATGACAGGCGCTACTCCGGTGATCGTCCCTTCTTCTATTGAGGATGACTTTAAGTGTACACCGGAAGCCATCGAAACGGCCATCACCGATCGTACTAAATTCATTTTGTATTCCTCCCCTTGCAACCCTAGTGGCTCCGTATTGAATTCGGAGGAACTTCAGGCATTGGCCAACATGCTTAAAAGGCATCCTCATGTGTATGTCATTTCTGATGAAATCTATCAGCACATCAATTTTACCAATCATCACTACACGATGGCGGCCATGGAAGGCATGAAAGATCGAACAGTGATCATCAACGGTATGGCAAAAGGATATGCGATGACTGGATGGCGGTTAGGCTATACAGCCGGCCCCGAATGGATTGCTAAAGCATGCACCAAAATACAAGGTCAGGTGACCAGTGGAGCCACTTCCTTTGGACAAAAAGCTGCAGCTGTTGCGCTGGAGGCCGATCATGGGCCCACCCACGACATGGTGAAAGCCTTCAAAGGGCGAAGAGACCTAATCATCAGACTTCTCGAAGAGATTCCTCTGTTGGTCGTGAATCGCCCGAATGGAGCCTTTTACATTTTTCCTGATGTGTCAGGATATTTTGGTAAAACATCAAAGAGTGGATATGCCGTAAAGGATGCTGATGATCTCAGTCTTTACCTGCTTTCAGAAGCACATGTGAGCACTGTATCCGGTGTCGCCTTTGGAAATGCCAATTGCATTCGCATATCTTATGCAACTTCTGAAACAAAAATTAAAGAAGCTGTTGTGCGCATTGCTGCAGCCCTGGCATCTTTAGCTTAAGTTATCGGATAAGTTTATAATCCTGTTCTGAATACTGGAGGATTCTGATCCTTTGATTTTCATAGTACAACGGGACTTTCATTTCCCTGATATCTGTAGCATCTTTGCGGTACACAGGCTGCAAGTTAAATCCGGAAGCTAATCCATAGTGCGTAGGATTGGCCTGATTGATCAATCCTTCCTGACCTTCCTTACTGATGGCATCCGTCATCCAAACCATAAAATCATAGCCCATGAAAGCATTGATATCCGGAACGACATGAAACTTTTTGTAAAACCTTTTCCTAAAACCTTTATAATCCAGATGGTCGACATCCACAAAAGAGGAAATGCTCAAATGCAAATGTAGACTTTCAAGATAATTGGGGTTTAGCTTGGTAAATCCGACCCATTGCGGCAATCCAAAAACTATAATGTCTCGCACATTATTATCTGCATGAAGTTTGCGTAGGAATTCGTTGACAAAAGACTCATCCGATCTGGAGTAATAAGGCAATACAAAGATGGTGGTTTCTAGTGTATCCATCAAGACACGCAAATTCGTTTTCAACAAATCTGGTGTGTTATCTATGACAATCAGTTCTTCAAATAATTGAACTTCTGATTCAGAAAATAATTTCACTCGATTTCGTTCACTCTCTATATCACGACCCACCACATAAACTTTTTCATCAGGATATTCTTGGTGGATATATTCAATAATTGCTTCAACATGTGCGTCTAACCCCGGATACAATTGTAGAAAAAACGGATTCTCAACTTCTGTTTCGAAAGTTGGCCGCCAGGGTGAAATGACCATTGTCTCGTTCTCTAAACCCAGTGCGGCATAATCTTCAATATCCTTTTTATCATAGGGTCCTACGATGACATCCGCATTTTGAATTAGCGGCTTTTTAGACAGCATGGCAAAGGAATTTGTAACCGCCTCTGCATCGTACGTGTGGATATTAATGGGCAGATTTAAAGGCTTCAGATCATCCATCGCCAAAAGCATCCCACCATAATAATGTAAAAACCGATTTAATTTTGGATCCTGCTGGTCGCTGAATAGTTTTGCCGTTGCTGAATTAAAAGGCATCAATACAGCAATCTCTGCGGGATGGTCGGCTGTAGGAATAGTTCGGATGATCCTTTCATCTGTAACAACCGGTGGGGTGGTATCTTCTATCCATCGCACGGTATCTACTTTAATTTCACTGCGGGGCACCAGTATAACTTTTCCGGTGGCTGGATCATATTGCTCGACCATTTCCTGATCCTTATCATCCTTGCTTCCGATGGTGGTAGAAGGTTTGTCGATCGCACGTTTTTGAGAGGTGCACGAACAAATAAAAAGGATCAACCCTAAAATGAGAATAAGATTATTCCCATTCAATGGTTGCCGGTGGTTTTGTGCTGATATCATAGACGACTCTGTTGATGCCTTTTACTTTATTAATAATCTCACTGGAAATTTCAGCTAATATATCGTGTGGGATTTGACTCCATTCCGCAGTCATTCCATCGAGTGAATTGACTGCTCTCAACGCTACGGCATTTTCATAGCTTCGCTCATCACCCATGACTCCAACGGATAATACCGGGAGAAGTATTGCACCGGACTGCCAGATTTTATCATACCAGCCATGCTTCCGAAGTATCGCTGTATAAATCGCATCTGCTTCCTGTAGGGTCTTTACCTTTTCCGGTGTTATATCACTGATGATCCTGATTGCTAATCCAGGGCCTGGGAATGGATGTCTTGCCAACAAGTCTTTATTGATACCAAGTGCCTTTCCCACATTGCGCACTTCATCTTTAAACAACATGCGTAAAGGCTCGACGATTTTCAATTTCAAATGTTCCGGCAATCCACCGACATTATGATGTGATTTTATAGTTGCTGAAGGACCATGCACCGAAATTGATTCAATAACATCGGGATAGATAGTTCCCTGTCCCAGCCATTTGACATTAGGATATGCTGCTGATTCTTCTTCAAAAACTTCGATGAATAATCTGCCGATTGCTTTGCGCTTAGACTCAGGATCCGTTACGTCCTTTAACGCCGCATAAAACTTTTCTTTAGCGTCAATTCCATGAATATTAAGCCCCATGCCCTCATAATTTTTGAGGACTTCTTCAAACTCATTCTTGCGTAACAAACCATTATCTACAAAAAAGCAATGGAGCTTATCACCAATTGCTTTATGCAAAAGTATCGCACCGACGGTACTGTCTACGCCACCTGAAAGTGCCATCAGCACTTCTTCTCCATTGGTGAGCGTCTTTATATTTTCAATCGTCTCTTCGATAAACTGATCCGGTGTCCATTTATCTTTAAGACCGGCGATCCCTCTCAAAAAATTGGAAAGCATCAATGTGCCGTCCAGCGAATGTGTAACTTCCGGATGATACTGCACGCAGCATATCATTTCTCCAAACTGGCCGGGCTTGCTGGCATAGGCTGCAACAGGAATGCTTTCAGTTTTTGCTAACAGATCAAATCCATCAGGCATTTGGAGTATAGTATCACCATGAGACATCCATATCTGGGAATCCTGTGGCATATGGGCAAAAAGTGGATGATCGGTATTCAGAATACTCAGTTGCGCTTTTCCATATTCGCGTCGATCCGATCTGGCGACCTGTCCACCGAAAGTATCTGCGATGTATTGTGCTCCATAACAAATGCCAAGGATGGGCACTTTACCAACCCACGTTGAGATATCCGGTCTTAGGGCATTTTCGTCGCGAACAGAAAATGGGCTTCCCGAAAGAATTAAAGCTTTTACATCCGAAGGAATATTCTCCGGCAATGCGTGATAAGGAATTATTTCAGAGTAAATCTCCAGTTCACGAACACGGCGAGCAATCAATTGGGTGTATTGTGCTCCGAAGTCAAGAATGAGTACTTTTTCCTTCATCAGGCTAGGGCTAAAATTTTAAAATTGCAAACAAGCTATTGTGACTACTGCAATCACGACAAGGGTATTAATCTTCAAGGAGTCCGCGACCTTCCTTATTTATCTTTCCTTCTTCGATTAAAGACTTCATCAACGTATCTAAAATACCATTGACAAAATCCTTACTTTTTGGTGTGCTGTATTCTTTTGAAATATCAACATACTCGTCCAGTGTAACCTTTGTAGGAATGGTCGGAAAGTAAATAAACTCTACCAGTGCCATCTTGATGATAATCACATCGAGTATCGCCAATCGCTCCATCTCCCAGTTTTTGAGTGTTGGCTCGATGAGCTTCTCAAGTAATGCATCCTGCTCCATGGCCACATCGATCAGATGGCGCCCAAACTCTACGACCGTTTCATCATCCGGCAGATAACTTTCATAAAACTTCTCATCTTCATTGGGCAGTTGCTTGATTATTTTCTTAACGGCTCCGATGACCAGCGATTTATCTTCCAGCCAAAATGAGTATTGATCATCTATGATCTCTTCATAGATTTCATTCTTGCGCAGATCTCTATAGGTATCTAACAAAAACTCACGATGCGCAGCTTCATTTGTCTCCCCGATCACATAGTTTCGATACTCCTGGGTCTTTCCAAAAGTCTTATAGATCTTCATCATGAGGTCCTGATCAGGTTTGATCGTGCCAAATCTTTTTCTAAAATAAGTCTGTAATGATTTGTTCAGGACAAGGCTTTGGACCAAATCATTCTGATAGAGCTTGGCATTCCATAACGGATCATCCTCACCCGGTCTGTGTTTTGCGTGGCGATTATCCCGATCCGCCACCGCTTGATGGAAGACCTCAACTAAAAGGAAGATATTAAACAGGAGGCTTTCATAAGCCAGATCAACCGATTTATCGTACCGCTTTAGTATTTCACTTGCATTCACTCCGGGGTCTCGATCCAGGGAATATAACAACTGCATGACTTTGACCCTTATACTTCTCCTGCTTACCATATTGGATGTGCCTCAGATTGATTCAATGAACAATGACCCAAAATTAAAACATATTTGAATTTACAGAACAAAAACGAATAATAATTTTACAAATATGTTGCATTAGACCGCTTGAAGTCCTTATTCTACTCCAATTTTAATGATTTTGGCAAGTGTTTGATGTGCCATTTGTTTAAAACCTTGCCGCCTTTGATGTGTACGACACCCGGATTTGACCGAATGATCGTCTTCAAAAGGATATCATCCACTTCATACCAATCGACCTTGCTTCCGGTGATCTCTTTAAAGGAAGCCAATTTCTCCTCACCTGCACCACCTGCGAGGGCATAGACCGTGGCTCCTTGCGCTGTGACATTGTCCATCAATGGATTCACCTTGTCTGTATACCATTTGATATAATCAGCATTCCAGGCATATTTTTCAATCGTTACTTCCTGAGAATCGATACTGGCAATACTTTGTACGAGCACAGTACTATCAACCCCAATCGTCACCGTATCAACGGCCCATGTGGTGTCGACCACCATCATGGAGGCAGCATAAGGCTCCCCTTTCAATTTGTATGCAACGATCAAGAAGACATCCCCTTCGTCCGTCAGAATATCCTCCGCCAGATCAAAGCCATCCGGACTCATAACTGAAAACTCGCTCACTTTCGTGGCCGGGATCGCCGGCTCTGTCTTTATTTGCTCCAAAACTTCCCACTTATCCTTAGGATAGTTAGCATAATTCTTCATGAATTCATCATTCGGAACTTCCTGTATTTCCCCACTTTCTCTGTTCTTGATTTTCCATGCCACAATCACTACGGATGCAGCGGACTCTTCTTCCAATGTTTTCTTCTCATATAAATCTGTTCCTATGCTAAATGGTCTAAAGTCCACCATCGGCAATCCCCAATGATAATTGCGCAAGCAAAATAGCAACAACAACAAGGTGGATGCGCCAATCACAATCATTCGAACTTTTGAAGTAAACAACTGATGCATATCCTTATGTCGAACAACAAAATAAATCGCCGGCACCAGCAATACGATGTCCTTAAAAAAGGAGGTTTTAGGTTCTAATTTGATAAAGTCACCAAAACATCCGCAATCCGTTACTCGCATATTGGACGCTGTATAAGGGCCCCAACCACCGAACTGAAAGAAATTGACATCTCCGGGTACATAACCGGTTAGAAATGTAAAACCTGTCAGAATCGTAAAGAAGACCACGAGCAATAAAAACGACCAACTCGTGAGCTTTGAACGATGTCCTAGTATCAACATAAGCCCCAAAATGATCTCAAGTACGATCATGCCGACTGAAAACACCAGTGAAATACTGCTCAAGAATGGAAACATCGGAGCCAGAAAACTAAAGGCTGTATCTGCAAAAGTGTATTGGAACTCTGTGAAATATTGCTCCATCTTGAAAGCTGTGCCCATCGGGTCAACGGCCTTCACCAAACCGGATATAATAAAGAGCACCCCAGTGAAGTTCTGCAAGAAAGTCATCACCCAGTTTTTGTGGCCTTTCTTTAGAAAACCAATGAGGGCAGTAATGATGATTGCTATAACAGCAATATAAATGATAAGTACTTGAAGTGTCATATGGCTTGTTGTTCTTCTATTCGGATTAATGCAAAAACGCAATAATTAATAATGTCCATGTAATTGGCATCCACTCCTTCTGAAGCCAGGAGCAGTCCATCGTTATTTTCTATCTGCTTGATGCGCAGGATCTTCATAAGGATCAGATCGGTGTAGCTACTGATGCGCATATCTCGCCAGATCTCTCCATAATCATGGTTTTTGTTCTGAAACAGCTGCCTGGTCTTCGTGACATACGCATCATACAAGGGAGCCAAAACATCAATGGGGATCTCTTGCTCCTTTTGATCGCTCATATCATGCTGAATGAGTGCCATCAGGCAATAATTGATCATCCCGATATATTCGTCCTCTACCCGATCCTCAACTTTACGTGTACCTTGTTCTTCGATAGTTCTGACTCTGGCGGCCTTAATGTAAATCTGGTCTGTCAGGGAGGATAGTCTGAGAATACGCCAGGCTGTTCCATAATCCTTGTTTTTGCGAAGGAAAAGTGCCTTGCAAGCATCAATGACTTGATCGTACTGGTTTAGACTTTGTTCCACGGGTGAGGTGTATATGATGAAGGATAATGAAGTAAAAATGAATGATTATCAGCCTATAAACACTGAAATCAGCTACAAAGATTATCAAAAAATTAATTTTGGCCTGTTAATGATACTTAAACCGATAGTATGATCATTTTCTTGTGGGACATTATAGCTTCTACTTGCATCAGTATTGGCTTAAAGCTTTTCACCCATTTTAAGGTCAACACCTTTAATGCCATCGTCATCAACTATACGGTTTGCCTTGTGCTGGGCGTCATGCTCGATCCACAAGTCACTGTTCCTTTTTCAAAAGAGATCGTCACCTCTCCATGGTTTATGTACGATATCCTGTTGGGTGTCCTGTTTATATTTGGATTCAATTTGAATGCCCATGCCATTCAGACTGCCGGCATCACGCTGACATCTCTGATGCAACGTATGTCCCTGGTATTGACGGTTATTTTCGCCGTTATTTTCTTCAAAGAGCATTTTGGCCCCATTGAGGTTGTTGGCATTTCACTCGCCATTGTGGCTATTATTGCCATCAATCAGAAAGGAACGAAATTCAATTTATCCGGTTCAACGCCTTTCCCCTGGGTTTTAACAGCGGTAATGGTCCTGGCCTCGATTATAGAAATCATCTTGCTTTATGCTGAAAAAACGAACATTGTAGGCAAATCACAATTGGCTTTTACAACACATGCTTTTGGATGTGCGGCAGTGTTTGGATGGATAGCTTTTGGTTGGCTTTTTTTAAAAAGAAAATTAAAGCTAACCTCGCGTGACGTTATAGCGGGTGTCTTTTTAGGCTTTCCAAATTTTTTCTCCATCTATTTACTGATGGTGATGCTCAATCAGGGTTGGAATGGTTCTATTTTGTATCCAATGATCAATGTTTCCGTCCTACTCTTGTCGACCGTTGTTGCTGTTCTTGCTTTTCGCGAGAAACTAAACCGGATGAACTGGATCGGTGTTGTGTTGGCGACGGGAGCTATTTGTTTTATTGCGTATGCGCATAGCCTTAACCTATGATTGATTTATTTACCACAATAGCCTCCCCTGCTGAAGGATATTACATGGAACGTGGAAGCAAGTTTCTGGCCTATATCCATCCGGTGGAGAGCGAAGAAGAAGTAAGCTTTTTTTTACAAAAAGTAAAGAAGGATCATCCGAAGGCAAGGCACTTTTGTACCGCCATGCGTTTATTTCCGGATGCATCTTTAGAACGATCGAGTGATGATGGAGAACCTTCGGGTTCTGCAGGAAAACCCATACTCGGTCAGTTGGTCAAACATGATCTAACGAATATTTGTGCTGTCGTTGTTCGATATTTTGG
>JBBKXT010000154.1:0-9284 GCA_037969625.1 Saprospiraceae bacterium | reverse complement strand
GTCAAATGGCCTTTTCCCCTTACATTTGCAGCCCAAAGTAATTAACATAATGATGTACAGAACGAATACATGTGGTGAATTGAGACTAGGCAATGCCGATATGCAGGTCACCCTGAGCGGATGGGTGCAGGCATCTAGAGATCTGGGCGGCATGACCTTTATAGATTTGAGAGACCGATATGGCATCACACAGCTGGTGTTCAATATGGAAGATAATGCAGAACTATGTCTGCGCGCACGAAAACTGGGACGTGAGTTTGTAATCCAAGCAACCGGCATCGTCCGCGAGCGAACCAGCAAAAACCCTAATCGTTCAACAGGTGATATTGAGGTTATAGTGACTGAGTTTCAAATCCTAAATGCTTCCAAAGTTCCTCCGTTTACGATCGAGGATGAAACTGATGGCGGTGAAGAGTTGCGAATGAAGTATCGTTACCTCGATATCAGAAGAAACCCGGTGCAGGAAAAAATAATCTTTCGCAGTAAAGTAGCCCTCGAGATTAGAAAATATCTGACCGCCTCGAGTTTTATCGAAGTGGAGACACCATGCCTCATCAAAAGCACCCCGGAAGGTGCACGAGATTTTATCGTTCCCAGTCGGATTAATGAAGGGCAGTTTTATGCATTGCCCCAATCACCACAAACCTTTAAGCAATTGCTGATGGTGGCCGGAATGGATCGGTATTTTCAAATTGTCAAATGTTTTAGAGACGAAGATCTGCGCGCGGATCGCCAGCCGGAGTTTACGCAAATAGACTGCGAAATGGCCTTTGTCAATCGCGAAGATATCCTCCAGACTTTCGAGGGATTGGCACAACACCTTTTTAAATCAGTACTCGATATTGATCTTGGTGCATTTCCAAGAATGTCCTATGATGATGCCATGGAGCGATATGGATCAGACAAACCGGACATCCGCTTTGGGATGGAGTTTGTAGAATTCAATGAACTCGCCAAAAACAAAGGGTTTCAAGTGTTTGATGATGCTGAACTTGTTGTCGGTATTTGTGTGCCTGATCAGGCTGAAGCATACTCTAACAAACAACTCAATGATCTCGTAGAGTGGGTGAAGCGTCCACAGATCGGTGCCAAAGGAATGATCAATATAAAATTCCTTGCTGATGGATCTATAAAGAGTTCGGTTGGCAAATTTTATACAGATGAGCAATTAAAAGAATGGGGAGAAAAAGCTGGTGCGGGACCGAATGATATGTTGTTGATTCTTTCAGGAGATACGGATAGAGTGCGCAAGCAATTAAACGAGCTGCGTTTGGAAATGGGTAATCGTCTTGGCTTGAGAGATGCTAAAGTTTATAAGCCGCTATGGGTTGTGGACTTCGCTTTATTGGAATGGGATGAAGATGCTCAGCGTTTTCATGCGATGCACCATCCTTTTACTTCACCAAAAACTGTCGATATACCGCGTATGTTAGATGGTGATCATGAGACAATGAAGAGCTTACGGGCAGATGCTTATGATCTAGTGATCAATGGTGTCGAGATCGGTGGTGGTTCTATTCGTATTCACGATCGCGCCTTGCAAGAGAAAAATTTCAAACTACTTGGATTCACAGAAGAGGAAGCTGAAAATCAATTTGGTTTTCTGATGGGTGCCTTTGAATATGGTGCTCCGCCGCATGGTGGTATTGCACTTGGTTTTGATCGATTGTGTGCGATGATGAAGGGAGAAACTTCTATCAGAGATTTTATTGCTTTTCCAAAAAACAATATGGGGAAAGACGTCATGATTGATGCGCCATCGCGTATTGATAATGCACAGTTGAAGGAGTTGTCATTAAAACTCGATCTACGAGAATAAAAACCCTAATTTTGGGCCACAAAGCAAATACAAGCGAATGAGTATTGTAGAAATGAAAGTTCCGGTCATCGGCGAATCCATCAACGAGGTCACATTGTCTCAATGGTTGAAGGCTGACGGCAGTATGGTGAAATTAGATGAGCCGATTTGCGAATTTGAATCTGACAAAGCCACCTTGGAGTTTCCCGCTGAAGCTTCCGGCAAATTAATTCATGTCGCGAAAGAAGAGGATGATCTGGCCATAGGTGCGCTTGTTGCCAGAATTGATACCAGTGTAACCGAATCAGTAGAAGAACCCGTAGCTACTAAAGCACCTGAAGCGGTAGCACCTGCTACTGCACCCGTACAGGAAACAGATGCATCAAAACCCTATCCTTCACCGGCAGCGGGGAAGATTCTACGAGAAAAAGATATCGATCCGGCAGACGTAAAGGGTACAGGAAAGGAAGGTCGAATCACAAAAGCTGATGCACAGGAAGCTAAAACAAGTGTACCAGCCCCTAAAGCCCCTGAATCGAAACCAGTAGTAACTTCAGTCGTAGGTACTGCTTTGTTTGGTCGCGTTGAACGTCGAGAAAAGATGTCGAGAATGCGTCGCACGATTGCTCGCAGACTTGTTTCAGCAAAAAACAATACAGCGATGCTCACCACTTTCAACGAAGTGGACATGAGCGGAATCATTGAACTGCGCAAAAAATACCAGGATGCTTTCGTTGCCAAATACGGTATCAAGCTTGGATTTATGTCGATTTTCGCCAAGGCTTGTGCACAGGCCTTAATCGAAAAGCCTGATGTCAATGCGCATATTGATGGAGATGATTTCATCTATCATGACTATGTTGATATTTCAATAGCCATTTCTACACCTACAGGATTAGTGGTGCCACCTATTCATAATGTCGAGTCTCTTCGTTTTGATGAAATAGAAACCAAGATCAAAGACCTTGCAGAAAAAGCAAGATCAGGCAAACTCACGCTTGAGGAAATGTCCGGAGGAACCTTTACGATTACCAATGGTGGGATATTTGGTTCGATGCTGAGCACACCGATCATCAATGAACCGCAATCGGCGATTCTGGGCATGCACAATATACAGGAACGTCCTGTGGTCGTCAATGGGGAAATTGTAGTTCGTCCGATGATGTATCTGGCGATGTCATATGATCATCGCGTGATCGACGGCAGTACGAGTGTTACTTTCCTTGTAAGGGTGAAAGAACTCCTTGAAGATCCTTCAAAACTAATCCTGGGAATCTAAGTCTGGAAGTTTAACGAAATCAGTCTTTGTGATTGTATTTGTTGTCGCCAACGGTGACAACGGCAACGACCACCTCTGTGATGCCATTATCGAGAATGCCTAATTCTTCGGCAGCGCTTCTGGACAAATCTACAATTCGACCATCCACATAAGGTCCTCTGTCGGTGACGACTGCCATCACAGATTGATCGGGATTGTCGACACTGGCTATTTTAACCACCGTACCAAAAGGGAGGGAAAGGTGCGCACAGGTCAGGATAGAAGGATTGTAAAAATCTCCATTGGCCATCTGTCTGCCTGACAAGGCATCATGGTAGTAACTGGCGATTCCTTTCTCCTGTGCGGATAATGAGCTAGTCAGGAAAAGACATAGTAAGCCTGTAAAGGCGATGTAATGGATTCTGTTCATAGGGATGATAAGACAAAGATATTTATAAATGGTTCATTAACTGAGGTATATGGCTGCAAATTCATCCAAACTAGGGCATAATTAACATTGCATTATGGTTTCGACTCTCGGGCAACATCCATAAACAATTAATAATCAATGGTGTGTGTCAAAAACTATGCTTTTACAAGTATAAGGTTAAACCCTTTGCTTAAGTAGGTGAGAGGTAGCGGCTCTCTCTTTGACCCGCCAAACAGAAGCCTGATTGAAAAGGTGGTCAAAAATCGAAGTTTATTGATTATATTTAAGTGCGGAAAACATAGATGGTCTCCTCATCAACACACTGCAGAAATATATATCATAGCAGTTTGGGCAGACACTTGAGGTTCAGGATGGAATGAATCAAAACTGTTCCGAATGAAAATTGCTTTTCAATTTCCTTACGATTTTTTTCAACAGCCATTGGTCTGCAGAACCATCTATTTCCTCTTGCTGTCATTGTTATTCCAGGGCAACTTGTTTGCTCAGCCCTATTATTTGCAAACCTATCCAATACTCCAATACCTTGAGAAAGATGTAAGCTGTGGGTCCTGTCAGTTTGTTGTTACTCAAGATTCAGTGCCACATGCATATGCAGGTATCAGTTTCGGTCCGGATGGGCATTTATACCTCTTGAGTCAAGCACCGGAAAATAGGTTGTATCAAATCAATGTGACCACCGGAACCAATGCTATGGTTTACGCGGATCCAGACAATAATGTTCAAATGGGTGGTTTGATCGCCATGGGAGGTGGCATCTTCTATTCCATTCCAAACTTACTGGAATCAAATGATAGCCTATATCTATGGGACACAAATGTGGATACTGTCTATGCCGTTGGCGAGCTCCCCTATAAGCCTTATGGAGATATGTGGATGGCTAATGGTGTTGTCTATTATTTAAGTTGGCAGGGATCTGGTCTCCGACGAATTATCAAAACAAACCTTTCATCCCCGGAGGATAGTGAAATAGCCCTAGAGTTTTCAGCCGATTATGTGATCTATGGATTGACTGCTACGCCTGTGGCTAATGTATTTATTGGCACTGAAAATTCTTTTTATTATCCCGGAAAACATGTGGTCACACTCAACCTTTCAGATGGTACCATAACAAAGTATTGCAAGGTTCCTAAACCGGCAAATCATGGACAACTTAAAGGCCTCTCCTCTATGGCAGAGCATGCGGATGTTCCTTATCTCATGCAAATTGATCTTGATTGTGATGATAGTTCAGGAGCCACTGGAGATAATTTTAATGGAAGCTCAATGAATTGTTTCACGGAAGGTGGTGTGCCCATAGCCGATGAGGATATCATTATGTTTATCGATTCGCGCATCAGTACCATGACCATTTCGATCGCTAACCCTCTCGATGCTGCTGACGAAGTACTCACTTTATCCGGTTCTTTGAATGGTATATTTTTAGAAGGGGAAGGTACTGGTACATTAATCTTATCAAGTGAAGGGGGTGCGAAGATTTCAGATTTTATGGATGCGTTAAAATTAGTCCGGTATGATAATATTGCGCTCAGTCCTACCGGTGGCATGCGAAACATTGAAGTTTTTTTTGAAACGGAACTGGGCAATACTTGTGATGTTGCCACAGCCTATGTGTTTGTCGAACAAAAAACTCAGATCGTACTGGATCTCGGACCTGATGTTGAATTATGTGAAGGATCATCCCTTCTTCTGGATGCAGGAGATAATCAGCTGAACTATCTATGGTCTACCGGTGAAACCACGTCAAGCATAGAAATCACTGAAGAAGGAACCTACAGCCTGACGATTAGTGGAGGTATTAAATGTCCGAATAGCGATGAGGTGATCGTGACGATGCTACCCAATTACCTACTCGAACTAAATGGCGACAGTGTGCTTTGCGCCGGAGAAGATGTCATTCTTACGGTGACGACGGATGCTCCGTTTCCAATAGATTTTGAGCTAACCATTGAACCCGGATCTGCAACATGGTATTATGATATAGAATCCGGATTTCAAATTATTGATTCTCCTCTTTCTTTTACGGACTATGTCATTTCATCCGTTATATCGGATGAACCGGCTTGTTTTACCTATGACCTTGCATACCATTCGATTGGAATAGAAGCAGGTCTGAATCTTTTTGATTCGATAGCGATATGCGCAGGCGATAGTGTGCTTCTTGGATTGACATGGGAAGATACACCTGGAGATTATTCTGTCATCCACCCGGCTACAATTGGTTGTGATACAGTGGTCACTTATACTCTTTCACTGAATCCAACGGAACAAGAATTTGCCTGGATGAATACATGTGATTCTTCACTAGCAGGAATATCTGTTTTCTGGAAAATAAATCACATAGGTTGTGATACGATGGTGACCAATACGGTGACATGGATTCCTCCGGATACGACTTTGACACATCAAACGTCCTGCCGTCTGGCCGATGAAGGTGTCTTTATGACTTCGCTGACGAATCAATTCGGGTGTGATAGTCTTATCGTTACCACTGTTTCCTGGACGCCACCTGCAGATACAACTTTCACCTCTGCTTTATCCTGCGACTCCACTCAGATTGGCCTTTACTCAACGTACGTCACTGGTCAACTTGGATGTGACAGCCTCATCATGCATTCCATTAATTTCGGAATCCCGGATACTACATTATTATCAATCACATCTTGTGATCCATCAAGCCTTGGTGTCTTCATTTCACATTTGACTAATGCACAACAGTGTGATAGTACAGTCATTACGACGGTAAGTTTTTCGGCGCAGGATTCTGTGTTTATTTCAGGCAGTTCCTGTGATCCGGGGCAGGCGGGAGTATTTGTATCGACCTACACAAATCAGTTTGGTTGTGATAGCATAGTAACTCAAACAATAGACCTACTCTCTCCGGATGAAATATTCTTGTTTGCCACAACCTGTGATCCAAACAATGCAGGTGTATTTACCTCTACACTCATCAATCAATTTGGTTGTGATAGTATCCTTCATGAGACAGTAGAATTACTTCCGCAGGATGAGGTACTTCTTTTTTCCACAACTTGTTCTTCTAGCGAAGCCGGCATTTTTATTTCCACCTTTGCCAATCAAAATGGATGTGATAGTATCATCACAGAAACGATCACGCTGGTTCCTATTGACACCACCAAACATACCGATTACACTTGCCATCCAATGGAAGTTAAAACCATCAAAACTGTTCTGACCGGACTCGATGGATGTGACAGTATTGTGATCGAATCAATTGAACTTTTCCCTCTTCCTAATCTTATCCTTGAATCGACTATTGATTATAATGGCTATACGATCAGTTGCAAAGATGCTGCGGATGGAATCATACACACCTTAATGGAAGGGACACCACCTTACCAATATATTTGGTCGGAAGGAAGCACTACCCCGATGATCACAGACTTGAGTGCCGGCGTATATGCTGTTACGGTAACAGATGGAAATGGTTGTACCATTATTGAAACCATAACGCTGACAGAACCAGAACCCGTAGTCATTGGGTTTGAGGTATCCGAACCGGATTGTTTTGATCAGCAGCAAGGATCTGTTTTAGTACTACCTCTTGGAGGCGTTGGCCCGTACACATATTCAATGGATAGTGGACCCTTTCAAGCCTCGGCGCTATTCTCCGGATTGGGAGCGGGTGTCTATCTGCTTACAGCAGCAGATGCAAATGATTGCCGATCGGAAGAAATCCTTTCCTTAAATATGCCTGTGACGGTGGATGTTGAATTGGGAGATGATTTGGTGATTTCATCAGGGGATAGTGTACTTATTCACGCTGTTGTTAATCTTCCTTTTGATTCTTTGGCGTCCCTTGTTTGGATAGGAATAGATTCTTCTCAATGTCCAACTTGTCCTACGCAGGTTGTTACACCAATCATAACTACTGCTTATTTTGTAACGGTGACAAATGCAGATGGCTGCTCGGATAGTGATTCTCTTGAAGTAGTGGTAACGTCGGCCTCCGAGAAATATATTCCAAATGTATTTTCACCAAATGGCGATGGCATCAATGATGTGTTCACCTTCACATTGAGTGATGAGACAGAAGAGATTTCCTCTTTCAGTATTTTTGACCGTTGGGGAAATATGGCTTTTACTGTTGAATCCATCCTTCCCTCAGACCCTGCAAGAGCATGGAATGGAACACTAAATGGACAAACGGTAAACCCGGGCGTATTTACCTACAAGTTGATCTTGAGAATGAATGACGGGCATACGGAGTTGCATTATGGAAACATTACACTTCTCCGGTAATAAATAAAAAACCACATGACGCATTGTTCCTGACATCAAACCTAACCCAATCAGCGTGCTGAAAAAACTTTTCAATTATTCCCACAGCACTTAGGGCAAGGTCTTCGGCGATTTGGTTTTCGTTAATTAAACTCTAACTCAATATTTGTCTCGCCTTTTAAAAACCCTAAGTATTTGGAAGCTACAGTTGCATCTAGCGTGGTGCCGTCAATGATAATACGGTTGTCCACTACAGAAATCTTTTTGGTGGTTTCTGTATACAGGCCATCTTCTTCAAGGGCTCCGATAAACGCTGTAAACTCTTTGCTTTGCTGAATAGTTTCTTGTGGATCCGCTCCCACTTGTGAAGCTTTCATTTCCATTTCCACTTTACTTCCCATCATGTGGTCATTACCTGCTGTGCCATGCATTTGCGCCAATGTAGGAGCAATGACAAGAGAAACAATGGACATCAACTTGATCAGGATATTCATGGATGGTCCTGAAGTATCTTTAAATGGATCACCTACTGTATCACCAGTAACAGAAGCCTTATGTGGCTCACTCCCCTTATAATACATTTCACCATTGATCATGGCTCCTTTCTCAAAACTTTTCTTTGCGTTGTCCCATGCACCTCCGGCATTATTTTGAAAAATACCCATCAGGACACCACAGACTGTAGCACCTGCAAGGAATCCACCAAGTGCTTCAGGTCCTACAAGGAATCCAACCAATACAGGGGAAATAATGGTAATCGCTCCCGGAAGCATCATCTTCTTGAGAGAAGCATCTGTTGAGATAGCAACACATTTGTCGTATTCCGGCTTACCGGTTCCTTCCATGATGCCTGGAATAGTCCTGAATTGTCTTCTCACTTCTTCAACCATCGCCATCGCTGCTTCCCCTACTGCGCGGATCGCTAAAGCGGAAAACAAAAACGGTATCATTCCACCCACAAATAGACAGGCTAATACCTCTGCTTTATAAATATCAATTCCATCAATTCCAGCTACACCAACAAAGGCTGCAAACAACGCAAGCGCTGTCAATGCTGCTGAAGCGATAGCAAATCCTTTTCCTGCGGCTGCAGTCGTGTTACCTACTGCATCAAGGATGTCTGTTTTTTCTCTTACGTCTGCCGGAAGATCACTCATCTCGGCTATACCACCGGCATTGTCCGCAATTGGACCGAAAGCATCAATCGCAAGTTGCATCGCTGTAGTCGCCATCATACCCGCTGCTGCAATCGCAACACCATAAAGTCCGGCGAAATAAAAACTACCCCAGATACCAGCCGCTAAAACTAAAATCGGCAGGAACGTACTTTCCATACCAACCGCTAATCCCCCGATAATATTAGTCGCATGACCGGTGGAGGATTGTTGAATAATTGAATTGACAGGACGTCTGTTCATCGCTGTATAATACTCCGTGATGATACTAATCAATGTACCAACGACGAGTCCAACGATGATGGCGCCTAAAACTCCCCACTTTGTAAATTCATGTCCACGTAAAATCATGGCTTCAGGAAG